>DCTK01000032.1:712-3274 GCA_002329575.1 Sutterella sp. UBA1442
CGCTTCACGCCCAAGTAGTCGCCAATATTGGAAGCATCCACTCGGACCGGATTAATCTTCTTGCGACCGCGCTTTTTCGGCGCAGAATCGGCTGCAATCAAAGCGTTTTTCACCACCTTGCGGCAGATCTTGCTAATTTCGCGCTCCAGACCACGNNACACCGGCTTCACGAGTGTAGTAGCGAATGATCTCAAGCACCGCTTCATCGGTGATGTCAAGCTCTTCGGCCTTCAAGCCATTCATCTTCACTTGTTTGGGGATGAGATGGCGCTTGGCAATATTGAGTTTTTCATCTTCGGTGTAGCCCGAGAGATAAATCACTTCCATACGATCCAAGAGCGCTTGCGGAATATTGAGCGAATTGCTCGTTGCCACAAACATCACATCCGATAAGTCATAGTCCACTTCAATGTAGTGGTCTTGGAAGGTGTTGTTTTGCTCCGGATCGAGCACTTCCAAAAGGGCGCTGGCTGGATCGCCGCGACTATCCATACCCATCTTGTCGACTTCATCGAGCAAAAAGAGCGGATTGCGCACACCGGCCTTCGTAAGGCTTTGGATAATCTTGCCGGGCATAGAGCCGACATAAGTGCGACGGTGACCGCGGATTTCCGCTTCGTCGCGTACGCCACCCAAAGCCATACGAACAAATTTACGGTTAGTCGCACGAGCAATCGATTGACCGAGACTCGTCTTACCGACACCGGGCGCTCCCACCAAGCACAAAATCGGCGCCTTGAGCTTATCCACACGGGATTGCACGGCCAAGTATTCCAAAATACGTTCCTTGACCTTTTCAAGTCCATAGTGATCGGCTTCAAGAATATCGCTTGCTTCCTTGATGTTCTTGCTCACTTTGCTCTTTTGCGTCCAAGGCAAAGCCAAGAGCGCATCCAAGTAGCCGCGCACAACCGTCGCCTCGGCGCTCATCGCAGGCATCATGCGAAGTTTCTTTAACTCCCCTTCACACTTCTCGCGCGCTTCATCGCTCATACCGCTATTGGCAATCTTTTCCGCGTATTGGTCAATATCNNTTGAGGAAATATTCGCGTTGGTTTTTATCCATTTGCTTTTTCACGCGACGTTGGATCTTTTCCTCAATTTGCATCTTGTCCATGAGCTCAGTGATGCGAGCAAGCACCTTTTCGCAGCGCATGACAAGGTTTGTTTCTTCAAGCAACTCTTGACGCTTAGCGGCATCGATGTCCGTCAAATGCATGCACACAAGGTCAACGGCCTCTTCAAGAGAGGTTTTCGAGCGGAGCGTTTGCGCAAGGTTTTTCGGCATTGAAGGATTAATGGCGCAGAAATTCGTCACGCCGGTTGTCAAAGCCGACATCCAAGCCTCAACTTCAACGTCCTTTTCCGGTTGCTCCGTCATCATGGGCTCGACCATGGCGCTGATGTAGTCTTTGCTGAAATCGAGCCAATGCACACGGACACGATAAAGCGCACTAATTAGCACCTTCACCGTGCCATCATCGTGGCGGATCGATTGACGGATACGACCGACGACCCCGACTTGATAGAGATCGGACTCTTTGGGATCGTTTACTTCGGGCTTACGTTGTGTCAAGATCACAATCGTTTTATCTTCACCCGTGGCATTTAAAGCCGCTAAGCTCATGGGGCGGCCGGCAAAAACGGGCGAAATACTGCCCGGGAATACCACCATGTCACGCAACGGCAACACGGGCAAAAGGGCTTGTTTTTTCGTTTCGTTATTCGTCGACATATCTAATAATTACATCAAAAATATTTTTCACAGGGTTTATATGGGGTCTTAATCCCGTTTTTCAACCCCCTGTTTAGTCAGTTATCTCTCAGGGTATCAGCATTACTACCGAAATTTCGTTTAATGAGAAGATTGGATACAAAATAGGGCTGAATGTTCAAAAATCTTCACATCTCCAGAGACAACTATCCGAGGCCGAAGCACGCCCTTCGGTCTCGGATACAGCAAAATCAGTTGTCGTTATTTATTAATCGTTACTGAGCCAAAACGTAACGAGGCTTAGTGTCATTATCAACGGTATCGCGATCAACGATCACTTCCTTCACATTACCGAGCTCAGGAACTTCAAACATCACGTCTGTTAAGACATGCTCAACAATACTGCGAAGACCGCGCGCTCCGGTCTTGCGTTTAATGGCTTTTTGCGCAATGGCTTTAAGCGCATCCTCGGTCACGGTCAACGTGACATCTTCCATGGCAAAAAGCGCTTGATATTGCTTAATTAAAGCATTCTTGGGTTGAACCAAAATGCTCACCAAAGCCTCTTCGGTAAGTTCTTCCAAAGACGCAATCACGGGCAAACGGCCAACTAATTCAGGAATTAAGCCATATTTCACCAAATCAGCTGNNGCGCCGCCGCAGATAAAGAGGATATTGGTGGTATCAACCGTTACCATCGCTTTACCCGGGTTCTTGCGCCCGCCTTGAGCAGGCAAATTCGCTTGCGTACCTTCGATTAACTTCAAAAGCGCCTGTTGAACCCCTTCACCCGAGACATCACGGGTAATCGAGGGGTTTTCACTCTTGCGAGCGATCTTGTCTAATTC
>DCTK01000079.1:0-23703 GCA_002329575.1 Sutterella sp. UBA1442
AGTGCCGAGGATAAGGCTCGCCGATTCTTTTTCTGCTTTTCATTCCCTCCGACCCTTCTTTTTCAATATCATGCATGCGCGTGTGCCTGTTTGACAGCAGATGACCACAAGTGAAATAGTGTCAGTATGCGTCAGAGGCGTTATTGAAAACTCAAATTCGCTTCTATTTAAATATGTGAGTGTTGTTTAGGTCGACATGATGTTAAACCTGTCGTTATTTGCACTCTTTTTCCTAACGTCGATTTTTACGGTTGCCAGCCCTGGCGTAGGAGTCTTTTTTGCGCTGACAACGGCTGTCAATTACGGATTACGTGCATCACTTTTTGCAGTAGCGGGCACTGTAGTGGGAACCGTGGTGATGGCTACGGCTGCATCAAGCGCATTAGGGCTCGTCATTGCAGCGTCTCCTGCGGCTTTCAATGAGGTCAAAATGCTCGGTGCAGCCTTTATGACTTATCTGGGGATTCGGTTTTTGTGTGCCAAGACCGTAAATATCCAAGCGCTTAGCCAAAGCTCTGCCAAAATATACTTCTGCCTCAGTTAGTGTGCTTTGGGTTCAGGCTTTTTTCCTTCAGTTAAGTAATCCTCAGCTGATTCTGAATTTCACGTCCGTATTTCCACAATTTATTGATCCCTCGAAATCTTTCGCTTGGCAAGTTGCCATCATGAGCGTGACTTATGGAGTTTTGGTTGCGGTGATTCATAGTGCATATTGCGTAATGGCGGCTCATTTCAGGGATCGTTTAGCCAGCCCGAGCATTTTGCGAATCATTAACGTGATTGCAGGGCTCTTTTTCTTGGGGATTGCCGTTTGGGTTCTTTCGCAAATTGCATTTCGCTGATATGGGTACGCAAAACCTAAAGCAATTTTTCGCTAAACTTAGTACGTTTGGAATTTATCAATGAGTTATCCCATGCCCCATTTTGAAATTCGACCGGCAACGCCAGATGACTGTGCTCTTGTGATGCACTTTATTCGTCGTTTAGCTGACTACGAGAAGTTACTCTCTGAGGTAGTCGGTACCGAAGACGATGTCAGACGAGAGCTCTTCGGAGACAATGCTATTGTTCGTGCTGCGATTGCTTACGAAGATGAAGCGCCGGTCGGCTTTGCGCTCTATTTCTTTAATTTCTCCACCTTTTTGACGCGTCGTGGACTTTATCTCGAGGATCTTTATATTGAACCCGAGTATCGTGGCAAGGGATACGGCAAGGCCTTGATCCAATATTTGGCGCGTGAAGCGGCCAAAAACGGTTGCGGCCGTTTTGAATGGGTGGTTTTGGAATGGAATAAACCGGCCATTGGGTTTTATAAAAAGATTGGTGCGCAAATTATGGAAGATTGGCGCATTTGCCGAGTCGCCGGTGATGCGTTGCAGCGTTTGGCGCAAACAGGGGAAGATTGATTATGGCCTCACAGGTTTTGGCGCGTAAGTGGCGCCCGCATGATTTTGAGAGCGTGATCGGGCAAGAGCCCGTGGTACAAGCACTCACGCATGCTTTGCGCGAAAATCGCCTTNNCCTTCACCATGCCTATTTGTTTACCGGTACTCGTGGTGTCGGTAAGACGACGCTGTCGAGAATTTTGGCCAAAAGCTTAAATTGCCTGGGACCAGATGGTAAGGGCGGTGTAACTGATCATCCGTGCGGGGTCTGTGAAGCGTGTCGAGCAATCGATGAAGGTCGATTTATTGATTACATCGAAATGGACGCTGCCAGTAACCGTTCTGTTGAAGAAATGACGGCACTGCTTGAGCAGGCGATGTACGCGCCCACAAATGCTCGCTACAAGGTCTACATGATCGACGAAGTGCATCAGTTGACCTCTCACGCATTTAACGCCATGCTCAAGACGCTCGAAGAGCCGCCCGAGTATGTGAAGTTCATCTTGGCAACGACCGATCCTCAAAAAGTTCCCGTGACGGTGCTTTCTCGTTGCTTGCAATTTAACTTGCGTAATGTATCGCCTCAAACGGTGGCCGATCACATGGCGCATATTCTTAAAGAGGAAAAACTGGAGGCTGAACCTGCTGCTCTGAAGCTCTTAGGCGTCGGGGCCCGTGGCTCCATGCGTGACGGTTTAAGTCTTTTGGATCAAGCCATTGCGTTTNNAGCGTACGCGAAATGTTAGGCATGATGGATAGCGACGTGCTCTTGCAGCTCTTAGCCAATCTTGCCCGTGGCAATGTGCATGACATGATGGCCGTGGCCGATCAAATGGCCCAGCGCAGTCTTTCCTTCTCCCAAGCTATTCGTGACTTGGCCTCTCTTTTGCATCGCATCGCTTTGGCGCAATTCGATGCCGCAAGTCTTGCAGGCGACGACATGGATCGTGAAGCCGTGCTCGCACTAGCAAGAACATTTACGCCGCAAGAAGTGCAACTGTATTATCAGATTGCATTGAACGCGCGTGCCGACATGGATTTAGCGCCCGATGAGTACGCAGGCTTTACCATGGCACTTTTGCGCATGGTGGCCTTTAAGCCTGCCGGCAGTGGTAATGTGGAGTTGCCTAAGCGGGCAAAATTGCCTGAACCGGCTGCAGCTCCCGTAAAGCCCGTTGAAGTTGCCGCTCCAAAGATCGAGCCTGAAGCAAAAAAGCCGCTTGAACCGGCACCCTGGGAGGATGCTCCCGTGGGGGAGTCGCTTGAGGGTAAGCAAAGCTTGCCCTCGGCCCAAAGCCAAACAGAGCAAGCGAAGCCTTTAACAAAACCACAAACAGAGACGGTTGCCCCTGTCGAGCAAAAGACAGAAGAGGTGACTTCGCCAGATGATGAGGTCCCATACGTAGATCAATTCAATGATTATGAAGCGGTTAATGCTGAATTAAATGACTATGGGGTGCCTGACGAATTTGACTATCATGCGGCTGACTCGGTAGAAGAGCCTGTTGAGGACGATACCAATGAGTTGGGCTACGAGTACGATTACGCGGATGCCGATGAACAGATTCCGGAATTTACGCCGGCCGGGCGCCTTTGGTACGAAAAATTAAAGGTAACGCACCCGGCCAGTTTCGCTCGTGACATTATTGAGCGCTCCGAGTGTGTGTCCATTGAAGGCAATGTCATCACGTTGCATCTGGATCCCTTCTATGAAAATCGACTTAAAAACGTTGAAGCCATGCTGTGGGTGCAACGCATCGTTGACTCACTGTTCGGCCATCGGATGCAATTTAATATTGAATTAAAGACTCCGAAAAACCGTACAATTGCCCAGGAACGTCGCAGGCTACTTCGCGAGCAAGAAAAAGCACGCGAAGAAGAGGCTAAGAAAAATCGCTGGGAGTTCATTACCGATGAAGCCGAGAGAAAGGCGGCGGTTGAAGAATTAAAAAACACGTCGGTTGCGCGAGCCGTAACCCGACGTTTTAATGCACGCATTGATCTTTCAACGGTCAAAAAGCGTGTGAAGTAAGAAGATTTCAAACTTAACGAAAGGAATAAAAAATGCGCGGAAATATGGGTGCACTTTTAAAACAAGCTGCTCGTGTGCAAGAAAACATCAAACGTTTGCAACACGAACTTGAACACCTTGAAGTCACCGGTGCTGCCAGTGGCGGTTTGGTGGAAGTCACGATGACCTGTAAGCACGTTTTGAAGTCCGTAAAGGTCAACCCCGAGCTTTTGAAAGAAGACGTGGATATGGTTGAAGACTTGATTTTCATGGCCACTAAAGACGCACTCGACAAGATTGAGTCGATCACGAAAGAAAAGATGGCTGCTGCAACCGCCGGAATGCCTTTGCCTCCGGGAATGTCCTTCTAACTGAAGGCAAAAGATGCCCTCCTTGTCACCGAGTCTCGATAAGCTCATCGATGCCTTAAAGCGCCTGCCGGGCCTTGGGCCTCGATCGGCTTCGCGCATTGCTCAACATCTGTTAGCCGATGAAAAAGTGCAAGCGCTTGCGTTGGCGCATGCACTTGAGCAAGCGGTCAAAAACATCAAGCGTTGTGAGCTATGCAATACGTTGACCGACAGCGAACTTTGTCCGATTTGTGCCGACGAGGCGCGTGACAAAACAAAAATCTGCGTTGTGGAGAGTCCGGCCGATCAACAGGCGCTTGAAGAAACAATGGCCTATCGAGGACGGTATTTTGTTCTTATGGGGCTTATTTCTCCCGTGCAGGGTGTAGGTGCAGAGCGATTACATCTGCAAAAATTACTCAATCGTGTCCAAGACGATCGCGATTTGAAAGAAATTTTGATCGCCACACCTTTCACTCCTGAGGGGGATGCTACGGCGCACTTTATTGCCAAGGCGGTGTCAGCCAGACGCAATGATGTACGTGTCAGTCGCTATGCGCGCGGGATTCCGGCAGGTGTTGAGCTCGAATACACTGATGCCAACACCATTGCTTCGGCCATTTTTGGACGCAGATAACGGATTTTTAGTGAGACAGATCATGTCAAAAGAGCACGTTTTAAAAGCATTGACCGAAGCGCGAGAAGCGCTTGATGCACTCATGGCCGATGAGGCGACGCTTGAAGCTGTGAGTTTAGCGGCTCACCGTATGGCTCAAGCCATTCGTGCAGGCAACAAGATTCTTTCTTGCGGCAACGGCGGTTCATTGTGCGACGCCATGCACTTTGCCGAAGAGATGACGGGACGCTATCGACAAAACCGTCCGGGTTACGCGGCCATTGCTATTGCAGATGCTTCCCACATGAGCTGTGTCGGCAATGACTATGGCTACTTGGATGTCTTTTCACGTTATGTTGAGGCCGTAGGCCAAAAGGGTGACGTGTTATTGGCTATCACCACGTCGGGCACAAGCGCCAATGTCATTAAAGCCGTGGAAGCGGCTAAAGTTAANNCGTCGGGCACGAGCGCCAATGTTATTAAAGCCGTGGAAGCGGCTAAAGCTAAAGGCATGATTGTTGTGGGCCTGACTGGCAAAAAGGATTCTGCTTTGGCTCAAAAAGCCGATATTGCCATTGTTACCCCGGCCGGTCGTTGGGCAGACCGAGTGCAGGAATTGCACATTAAGTGCATCCACATCATGATTGAACTCGTGGAGCGAGAGTTGGATCCGGAAAATTACCAAGATTAGTATTCTCAAAAAAGCTCGGCCGAAGCCGAGCTTTTTTGTCGATTGAGTCCTAAACGTCAAAAATTGCTTGAAGAGCTGCGGGATTGCTGGCAAGTTCAGGCTTTTCACTTAACGCAACAATGAGTTTTAGGCGAGCCTTGGCTGCAGAAATTTCTCCACCCATGACAGCACCGTGCTTACAACTGTCAGTGACTGAACCGGCATAACCGTAGACATCCAAAACGCGTCCTCCGGGTGTGCGGGTGGAAATCACAACGGCAACGCCTTTTGCCGTGGCATCTGCAATACCGGCAATCATGCCCGGAGGGATATTTCCACGTCCGAACCCTTCGATGACAAGGCCCTTGACGCCTTGACTGACCGCAAAATCAATATAGTCGCGCCCTGAGCCCGTGACCGCTTTAATAAGGTCCACGCGAGCTGAGAGCTTCTCGGGATTAAAGCGTTGAGGGGCAACCGGGGTTCTGCGATAGATGACACGATCGCAATCAACGTAACCGATCGGTCCCCACCATGGTGAGTCGAAGGTGGCACAGTTGGCCGAATGGGTTTTCATGACTTCGGGGGCGGCATGCAAGAGATTATTCAAGCAAACCATGACGCCTTTATCACGGGACTCACAGCCTGCAGCCGCTTGTACGGCGCAGTAAATGTTGGCAGGGCCATCAGGACTTGTGTCTGCGGCGCCCCGCATTGCAGCCGTTAGCACAATGGGTTTGTCGCTTGTGTGAGTTAAATCAAGGAAGTAGGCCGTTTCTTCAACTGTATCAGTGCCGTGCGTGATCACAACACCTGCCACATCATCACGAGCGAGTACTTCTTCGGCTCGGCAATGTAGCTTGAACATAATTTCAGGGGTCATATGACCGCTTGCGACATTGCAGACTTGTTCGACTTCGATGTGAGCCAAATCACTTAAGCCCGGAACCGCAGCTGTCAAGTCCTCTCCCGTGCAGGCGGGAATGAGGCCGCCGGCGGCCTCATCGTACTTCATGGCAATAGTGCCGCCTGTGGCAAATACCATGACGGTTTTCTTTTCGTTGCAACTCATGTGAGGCCCTCCCAAAAAAAGAGCTTGCTTTCGTTTTAGGATACCGCTCAAACGATTTTCTTGAAGAGAAATTTTGTGATTTAGAACATGTTTGATACAATGCGACGTCTTTTCTAATCAGAATAGCCTAGAAGTTCGAGGCAGAAATGACATTCGAAAAGTATTGTGCCGAGCGTTTTGGAGGTACGGCCGTGCTTTGGGGACAGGTAGTCAACGGGCCGATTCGTCTTGTGCCGTCCATGCGTTGCTGTTTTATCGGTGACAGACAAATCAAACTCAGTCCTAAAGAAACCTGTTTACTCGAGCAAGTCATGAAGCGTCCCGGTGAAGCCATCAGTTGTGAAGAGATTTGGCAAAATTGTTGGGGCAATTCGGAAGTAAACCTTACGGCTATTCGTCTGCACTTTTCCCATATACGCGATCGTTTTAAGTCAGCCGGCATTCAAGGTAACCTCATCATGGCTTTTAACCGCAAAGGTTATGGCATTCAGGACTGTCGACACGGTATCAAGTCCGAAGATTTGTTTGTCTCAAAGATAACTCGCTAGTTATGATAGACAGCCGTTGAGGAGGCTGCGGTTACATGTGTTTCAGACTTTCTGAAAACGCGTTTGGCGATGATGTATCGAGTACAATTAACAGGTTAAGAAAAAAGAACTGGAGAGCCCATGTCAGCCTCAAAGCCCATCGAAAAAATGACCTTTGAAGAGGCCATGCAACAGATGCAGGAAATTGTCGAGACGATGCGTCGTGGGGAGCTGTCGCTTGAGGATAGTGTAGAGGCCTATCGACGCGGCAAAGCACTATCGGCTCATTGTGAAGCACTTTTAAAAGAAGCCAGCGAAGTGGTGAAAAAAATTGAAGCGGATAATGAAGCTCGTGCTCTCACCGAATCCGACATGCGTGAAGAGGTACCGTTTTGACAGACTTTAACGCTTGGGCTCGCGAACGTGCCGAGCATTTTGAGCGCTGTGCCGAGCGTGCACTGCCGCCGGAAAATCGTCTTCCCTGGAAATTAAATGAAGCCGTGCGTTACGCTGTTTTAGACGGCGGCAAGCGCGTGCGTCCTCTTTTGGCTTATGCTGCAGGCGATATTGTTCAAGCGCAGAGCGAAGCACTCGATCACATTGCACTTGCACTTGAATACATTCACAGCTACTCATTGGTGCACGATGACATGCCGTGTATGGATAACGATACATTGCGACGTGGCAAGCTGACCACGCATCGTAAGTACGGTGAGGCGATGGGGATGCTTGCAGGCGATGCGCTTCAGGCTCAAGCCTTTTTTGAACTCACGCAATGTAAGCTACCTGCCGAGCAAGTGGTCAGTCTCGTTAAACTTTTATCGGCAGCGGCAGGTGCTGCTGGCATGTGTGGCGGGCAAGCCGTGGATTTATTGAGCGTGCACACCAAACCCGATTTAGAGACTTTGACGCTCATGCATCGTATGAAAACCGGTGCCATGATTCGTGCTGCAGCGCTTATGGGGCTTTATGCCGGTCAACAAATGCCATCGGCCATGTTGATCGGTCAAATGACCGCTTATTCTCAAGCGGTGGGACTGGCGTTCCAGATCATCGATGATATTTTGGATGTGACGGCAGACACGGAAGTACTGGGTAAGACAGCGGGTAAAGATGAAGCCGATGACAAACCGACCTTTGTGTCATTGCTGGGGTTGGAAGGGGCACGTGCACGCGCTCGCGCAGAGCACGAAGTCGCTATGCAGGCACTGGCCGCTATTGAAGAGGCAGGTTTTGCCGGTAAAACTGAACGATTGGCACAAATCGCAGACTTTATTATGAGTCGCGATCATTAAGGGCCGCGTATGACAAAGAAACGATTACTTGAAAGGGTGAATACTCCGGCGGATTTAAAAGGGCTGGCAGTGGAGATGTTGCCGACGCTCGCCGATCAAATCCGTGAGTTTATGGTTCACTCGGTCTCAAAAACGGGCGGACACTTGGCCAGTAGCCTCGGCGCCGTTGACTTGATTGTTGCGCTCAATTACGTTTTTAATTCGCCCGAAGACAAGATTATCTTTGACGTGGGTCACCAGGCTTATGCGCATAAGATGCTCACGGGGCGGCGCGAGGCGTTTAAAACGCTACGTCAATACAAAGGCCTTTCAGGTTTCCCCAAGCCCACAGAAAGCGAACATGATGCGTTCGGAACTGCCCACAGCTCCACGTCTATATCGGCTGCACTCGGTATGGCTGTGGCCGATGCCATGCAAGGCCGAAAAGATCGTTGGCATATCGCCGTGATCGGAGACGGTGCATTGACAGGGGGCATGGCCGTTGAAGCGCTCAATCATGCCGGCACCTATAAAGACAATATCAAGCTTTTAATTATCGTTAACGATAACGATTGTTCTATTTCGCCTTCAGTAGGGGCTTTAAACCAGCATTTAACAAAGCTTGTCTCCGGTAGCATTTTCTCCAGTGCTCGTAATTTCTCCAAACGTGCGTTAAAGCCCTTGCCTCGGTTGTGGCAACTGTTCAAAAGCATGGAACAACGTACGGTGAATTTTGTTGCGCCGCAGTCAACGCTATTTTCCGCATTTGATCTCAACTACTACGGTCCTGTGGACGGGCACGATATTGCGAGCCTTGTGAAAGTGCTCCGTAATATCAAAGCGCTTGAAGGACCGATGGTGCTTCACGTTGTGACGAAAAAAGGCAAGGGGTACGCGCCCGCAGAGGCCGATCCGACGCTTTATCACGGCGTGGGTGCTTTTGATGAAAAAAAGGGCATTGTGGTCAAAGCTGCCGATGCGGCTCATCCCACGTATACGGAAGTTTTCTCCAAGTGGGTTTGTGATATGGCCCAAGCCGATGAAAAGCTTTATGCCATCACGCCCGCGATGCGAGAAGGTTCCGGCCTCGTGGAGTTTGAAAAACGGTTCCCGGAGCGTTACCGCGATGTTGCCATTGCCGAGCAGCATGCTGTGACGTTTGCCGCAGGGCTTTCAGCTTGTGGTCTAAAACCCGTTGTGGCGATTTATTCTTCTTTTGCTCAACGCGCCTATGATCAAATTCTGCATGATGTAGCGATTCAAAATTTGCCCGTGATGTTTGCCATTGACCGTGGTGGACTTGTTGGTGCTGATGGCGAAACGCATCAAGGGGTCTTTGATATTGCCTATTTGCGCAGCATTCCGAACATGACCGTGATGACGCCTTCGGATGAAGATGAGTGTCGAAAGATGCTGACCACGGCCTACAAGATGTCAACGCCTGCGGCCGTTCGCTATCCGCGAGGCAAGGGACCCGGAGTGCCTCAAACAGAGGCTTTGGAAACAATTGAGTTGGGCAAGTCTCGCACGCTTCGAGAAAGCACCAAGAGTGAAAAACGAGCGGCGATTTTGGCCTTTGGTGCCATGACGCCGAGAATGTGTTCTGTGGCAGAAAAGCTTGACGCTACGCTCATCGATATGCGGTTTGTAAAACCCATCGACAAAGAGGCGATTGCGACGGCGGCACGAACGCACGATCTACTTGTGACTATCGAAGATGGAGTGGTCGCAGGTGGCGCAGGCAGTGCTGTGACTGAGGCGCTTGCCGCAGCGGGTTTAAGCGTGCCGGTGTTGCTTTTGGGCATCGGTGACGAATTCGTGCCTCAGGGCGACATCGAGTCCTTAATGCGAGACTGTGGCTTGGATGAACAAAGTGTGATTGCGGCTATTAAGCGTCGTTTAGGCGAGCCAGAGCAATCCGATGTTAATTTAAAGCCCTTTAATACCATGGCCGTATCGGCCACTGCCTCATACTTCATGCCGGTGGCTGACTTGCAGAGTTTGCAATTGGCCTTTGATCGCGCTCGCACTTTAGGTAAAAAGCCCTTTATCTTGGGCGGGGGGTCTAACCTTTTGATCACGGCCAATCATGTAGATCGTTTCGTGATCAAGATGGAAATGAAGGGCTTTGAGGTCTTGGGAGATACGCAAGATGCTCACCTCGTTCGTGTAGCGGCCGGTGAGAACTGGCACGACACTNNTCGTACGGTGTGTTGGTGAAGGCCTGGCCGGTCTTGAAAATTTGGCACTGATTCCCGGCACGGTGGGCGGCGCTGTTGTGCAAAATATCGGTGCTTATGGCGCTGAAATTGCGCAGTTTGTCCGTGAAGTGGACGTCTTTGATCCCGTGTCCGGACAGACGAAGACTCTAAGTTACGAGGATTGCCACTTCGGCTATCGGCATAGTGTCTTTAAAGAGGCGGTTGCCAGCGATTGGGTGGTCACTTCCGTTGTGTTGGCTCTGCCGCGTCAATGGACACCGAACTTAAGTTATTCAGGTTTGGCACAAGGCCTTGATGACAATGCAAATCTCGATTGCGCCGATATCATGAATCGAGTGATTGCCTTGCGTCAAAAGAAGTTACCGGATCCTAAGGAAGTGCCTAGCGCCGGTTCCTTTTTCAAAAATCCGATTGTCTCGCGAGACGTTTTCTCTGAGCTTTTAGCAAAGTTCCCAAGCATTGTGCACTATCGTTTGGCCGGTGGTAACGAAAAGCTCGCTGCCGGTTGGTTAATTGATCAAGCGGGACTTAAGGGAGCGCGAGACGGCTTTGCCGGAACGTATGAAAAGCAAGCTCTTGTGCTAGTCAATCACGAGGGGCAGGCAACGGGGGCTGAACTTTGGCAGTTTGCACAATACGTGCAAAAGACGGTGGCCGATCAATTCGGTGTCACGTTGGAGCCTGAACCCGTGCTTCTCAAAGGTTAAAATTAATAAGTTAACACTCACTTTTTCTAAGGAACTACAAAATGCGAGTCACGACTCTTGAACAATTGGTCAATGCCGGTGCGCTCAAAGACAAGCGCGTGTTTATTCGCTCGGATTTAAATNNTTAAATGCCCCGCGCGATGAAAACGGCAATATCACAAACGAAGCTCGTTTGGTGGCTTCGGTGCCTGCTATTCGTATGGCTCGAGATGCCGGTGCTCGTGTGATGGTGTGCTCGCACCTGGGTCGACCGAAGGAAGGTGAGAAGACTGAAGCTGACAGCTTGGTGAAAATTGCCCAACGCATGGGCGAGCTCTTAGGCTGTCAAGTGCGTTTGATCGATAACTGGGTTGACGGTGGTTTTGAAGTCGCTCCCGGTGAAGTCGTGATGTTGGAAAACTGCCGTTGCAATGTGGGTGAAAAGAAGTGCTCCGAAGAGCTCTCGAAGAAGTACGGCGCTTTGTGCGACGTATTTGTCAATGATGCCTTTGGTACGGCTCACCGCGCTCAAGCCTCCACCTACGGTGTGGCTCAATACGCCGAAGTGGTGTGTGCCGGTCCTTTGATGGCTGCGGAAATTGAAGCCTTGACGCAAGCCGTTGAACAAGCCAAGCATCCGCTCGTGGCCATCGTGGGTGGCTCCAAGGTCTCGACGAAGTTGACGATCTTAAATAACCTTGCTCAAAAGGTGGATCAATTGATCGTCGGAGGCGGCATTGCCAATACGTTCTTATTGGCCGCCGGCTACAAAGTGGGTAAGTCCTTGGCAGAAGCTGAGCTCGTGGATGAATGTAAGACGATTTTGAAGACGTTGGCCGATAAAGGCGCAACGTTACCTTTGCCCACCGATGTGGTTGTCGCTAAGGAATTTTCTGAAACTGCAGAGCATCGCGTCTGCCGTATTGAAGACGTACAAGACGATGAAATGATTTTGGACGTTGGTCCTGAAACGGCTCAAGCTTTGGCTGAAATTTTGCAAAAGGCCGGCACGATCGTCTGGAACGGTCCTGTGGGTGTGTTTGAAATGGCCCCGTTTGCTCATGGAACTGAAGTGATGGCCCAGGCTATTGCTAAGGCAACAGAAGCCGGTGCCTTCTCCATTGCCGGAGGCGGTGACACAGTGGCTGCTGTCGGTAAATTCGGCATCCGCGATCGCGTCTCCTACATCTCAACGGGTGGCGGTGCTTTCTTGGAATTCTTGGAAGGTAAGGTGTTGCCTGCCATTGAAATTTTGGAAAAGCGCGCTCAATAAGTTTGAGTTTTTCCTAGGTTAAACAAAAGCCGCAACGGATGATTTTCCGAAGCGGCTTTTTTGAACCTAGCTGAAGATCGTTGTAGTCGATTTTTCAGCTGTCAGTTTAGGAGGCAGCGCGCATGATTTCGATGATCTTTTCATCGGTTTGCTTCATGCCCTTAGTGACCATTGCACCCAAATTGTCGATGGTTTTTTCCACATCATCGGACACAATCCCTTGATTAGTCACTCCGTGGCCGGCTAAAGCTAAGAAGCAGCATTTGTAGGCCGATTGCGCTGCCGTGTGTACCTTCATGGCGCAAGTGGATTTGGCACCGTCACAGACCATACCTGAAGTGTCACTGATGACATTATTGATAGCCATGCAGGATTGCTCGAACGTGCCGCCGTTTAAGTAAACGAGTGCCATGGAAACGGCAGAAGAGGTTGCCGTATTGCCGCAGAAAGCCGACAAAGACGGGTAGTGGCTCTTGATGTAAATGGCTCCCAAGTGCGACAAGATTAAAGCACGGGCCAAATGTTCTTCATCAGCGCCTACGAATTCAGCCATTTTTACCACAGGAATGGTCGCCGTGATACCTTGGTTGCCGCTACCGTAATTACTCATGGCAGGCAACGTAGCGCCGCCCATACGAGCGTCAGAAGCGGCTGCCGTATAAGCGGCCATATTGTTTATGAGGTCTGTGCCCATGATGCCCGCTTGAATTTGTTCGCGAATCGTGCGACCTAATTCGAGCCCGTATTCGTGTGCCAAACCTTCTTCAGCTAACGCCATGTTGATATCTCGGGCCTGGAGAATGAAACGAATATCTTCCATCGGGACATTGAGCGCGAAGTCGTAGATCATCTTTAAGTTGATTTCTTCGCCGCCCAAACTCGAAGAGCCCTTGTCATCGGTCTTGATATCAGTTTCTTTCTTAAAGAGCACTTCGTTATTCTTGCGCGTTTCCACGATGTCAGTGTGGCCGCCGCTGACGGTCACTTCGGCGGAGTCATTGCCGGCGGTTGCAATGGCACGGCAGAAAACTTCTTCATTGCTGTCGGCGCGGTCAATCTTGACGTGGCCGGCTTCAATCATCTCAAGAGCTTCTTTAACTTGAGCCGTGGTAATGCCGGCTAACACTTCAAGGCCGGCATCGGGATTGCCACCCAAGGCACCGACAGAAGCTGCAATCGGTAAACCGATTTTGCCCGTACCGGGTACGAAGACCCCCATAGCATTTTTGTAGAGATTGTCACTGACAAACACATGAAGCGTTTCGGGTTTTTGGCCTAGAATACGCGCCGCGTGGGCGCAGGCATAAGCAATGGAAGTGGGTTCTGTACAGCCTAAGGCGGGTTTAACCTCTTTTTTAATAATTGCAATGAGTCGCTGCCATTGTTGCATCGTTGTCTCCGTTGGTCTTAAAAAAACGGGCACGCTTGGGAAAGCGTACCCGTGAAAAATTAAGAAGAAACACAGTCCTTTTGCGCTTGTTTTCGATTTTTAAGAAATTTGTTAATCGCCAAAATCGTGGTTGGAATTAATGCAAATCCGATACCGAGCAAAAGAATCGAAGTGAGGTGTTCTTTAATAATCGGGATATTGCCGAAGAAGTGGCCGGCCCAAATTAAGCCGTATACCCAGGCAATGGCCCCTGTGATTGAGTAGAACTCAAAGCGAAGCACGGGCATGGAGGCCGCGCCGGCAATTAGCGGGGCAAAGGTACGCACGATCGGCACAAAACGGGCCAGGAAAATCGTTTTGCCGCCGTGGGCCATGTAGAAATTGTGTGTACGGTTAAGCGCCTCTTGGTCAATCCAGCTAATCGAGCCGTCGTAAATTTTATGACCGAGCCAGGAGCCGATATAGAAGTTTGATGTGTTGCCCAAAATAGCACCTAACGAAACAATCGCGGTAAGCCACCAAGGATCAATGGCACCGGTGGCGGTGACTGCGCCAGCGACAAAAAGTAGTGAATCGCCCGGTAAAAACGCCATGACCACAATCCCTGTTTCCAGGAAAAAGATCATGAACATTTCAACATAAATTAATATGCCGTACTCGTTGGCTATGGTTATCAAAAAACGGTCGGCATTGGTAAACAAATCAGCAAATAAAGACCAGTCCATCTCGGCGTGCCCAATCAGACGCAATTAGTCCAAAGTTGAAACATGGTAAGTTTAGCGATTTCCTATGAATTTTGGCTTATGATTTTTTCGGGATTTTGTTATCAGAGTATTTCTAAATTGTAATCAGCGAATTATCTCATCGATTGCTACAATAATTCGATCATGTTAGAACGAAATCAAGGCGCGCCAGCGCGCGAAATCAAAGAGCTCTCCGATCAGCTCATCAGTCAGATTGCCGCCGGTGAGGTTATCGAGCGGCCGGCCTCCGTATTAAAGGAATTGGTGGAAAATGCCATTGACGCAGGAGCCACTCGCATTGAGGTGAGATTGGAAGCAGGTGGTATTAAGCGGCTTTCCGTCACCGATAATGGCCGGGGAATCCCCAAGGCTGAATTGCCTTTGGCGATCAAACGCCATGCAACAAGCAAAATCCGAGATTTAAACGAGCTTGAACACGTATTGTCACTGGGTTTTAGAGGGGAGGCTTTAGCATCCATTGCGTCGGTTTCTTCATTGACACTGACTTCACGAACTGCAGACTCCGACACCGCCTTCAGTATCCATGAGGGGGATGTTGATGTCGCAGCCGGTGCTTTGGGTACCCGAGTCGAGGTAGAGGACCTTTTCTTTAAAACACCTGCTCGACGTAAATTCTTAAAGTCCGAGACAACGGAAGCGGCGCACTGTAAAGCTGCGCTCGAGCGTATTGCGATTGCGCATCCCAATATTGAGTTTCGTCTCGTTCATAACGGTAAACCCGTTTTGATGTTGCCCGTTGAAGAGGCACGAAATCGCGTCAATCGAATTTTGCCCGAAGAGTTTTCACGCGCTCAACGCGAAGTCTATGCAGAGACTCAGACGGCTCGTATTTTCGGCTGGGTGGGCCTGCCCACGGCCGGTCGCACTCGCACCGATGCTCAGTACTGCTACGTCAACGGTCGCTTTGTCAGAGATAAGCTTTTAGCGCATGCGATTAAAAGTGCTTATGTCGACGTGTTGCATAATCAATTGCAACCGATGTATTGCTTGTTCTTAGACATTGACCCCGTTAAAGTGGATGTCAATGTCCATCCGACAAAAAGTGAGTTGAGATTCAGAGACGCACAGTGGGTACATCAATTTGTGTTACATGCTGTGCAAGCTGCTTTAGCACCCGCGATGACTTCTGTGACAGAGATTTTGGGCTCAGGATCGACGCCGGGTAGAGTGCAGGGGCAAGGTGCAGAAGTTGCCGTGCAAGAATCTATTCGGTACGCCACAAGCCAAAAGGGCTCAGAGCGCGGTTTTTCTCATTCTTCTTCCACAGGCTTTAATTTGCATGAAACGCGTGCCAGTTATGAGCCCTCACAATTAAACCGTTATCTCGATTTTTATAAAACGGCTACAAAGTCTGAGGACAGTCAAGAAGGTGACGCAGTCTCTTTGACTCAAGCGCCGATGCAGTCATCCCCTGAGCAAGCTCCTGCTTCCTATCCTTTGGGGCGTGCGTTGGGACAGGTGGCCGGCGTTTATATTTTGGCGGAAAACGATAAGGGCCTCGTTGTGGTCGATATGCATGCAGCGCACGAGCGTATCGTCTACGAAAAGCTCAAACGACAGATGGATGAGCAAAAGCTCATGATTCAGCAGTTATTAATTCCGCTGGTTTTCCGAGTTACTGATGAAGAGATGGCTTCGTTTGAGGAGTATCGCGACACGCTCAACGGGCTGGGGTTGGAATTGGAAGAAGCTTCTCCCACTCATTTACGACTTCGTGCGGTGCCGGCTGTACTCAGTGGTGATATCGAAAAAAGCGGTGAGAGAATTGTCGCTGAAGTGCTCGCCGAACTCAGTAAGTTCGGAGAAAGTCAGTTGGTTGAGGAAAAACGCAACGAGATTTTGGCAACGATGGCTTGCCATTCAGCCGTTAGAGCTCACCGAATTCTGAGCATTGAAGAGATGGAAGTGCTTTTGCGTCAGATGGAAAAGACCGATCGCATTGATCAATGCAATCACGGTCGCCCGACATGGGTGCAGCTGACAATGACCGAGCTTGACCGATTATTCATGCGGGGACGTTGATGGCACGTGCTGTATTGATTTTGGGACCGACTGCGAGTGGCAAAACAGCTCTGGGAGTGCGTTTAGGNNTTGATGCTGAGATCATCTCCATTGACTCGGCTCTTGTCTATCGAGGCATGGATATCGGTACAGCAAAACCCGACGCGATCGAGCAAGACGGTATCCCTCATCATTTAATCGATGTACGCGAGCCTTTTGAGAATTTCTCTGCGGCAGATTTCGTCAATGAGTGTGAACGGGCAATTGAAGAGATCACAGCCCGCGGTAAAAAGGTGCTCATTGTCGGGGGGACGATGCTTTACGCGAAGGCCCTCAAAGAGGGCCTCAATGCCATGCCGTCAACCGACGCCAAAGTGCGCGAGATTATTGAGACGAAGGCTGCAGAGATTGGTTGGCCAGCCATGCACGAGGAGCTTGCGAAAGTGGATCCTGTGACAGCCGCAAGATTAAATCCCAACGACAGTCAACGCATCAGTCGTGCTCTGGAAGTGTTTTATCAAACAGGCGTGCCGATTTCTGTTTATCAGCAACAAAAAAAGGCACACACTTCTCATGAGTTTCTGACCTTAGGGTTGATGCCCGCCGATCGAGCGATGTTACATGCACGCATTCGCGAGCGTTTTATCAAAATGATCGAAGCGGGCTTTTTAGATGAAGTTCGCACACTGATGGCAAGAGCCGATTTCTCTCGTACGGCTCCCTCGATGCGTGCTGTGGGATACCGTCAGGCAATCGATTATTTGACCGGTGATATCGACTACGACCGTTTTGTAGAAGCCGGTGTTGCTGCAACGCGACAGCTTGCCAAGCGACAGATCACATGGATGCGGTCCATGCCCGAATTAATCGCCATGGATCCCTTCACTGAAGATGTGTTTGCCAAGGCAAGCGACGCGATGAAGGTGTTTTACGGTTGATTGTTTTTGCAACCAGCGATGTAGTTGCGCCAGCCGCCGTAAGCAGTAATGTCTTTTTCGCCTTCTACGACCCAAGGCTCACCCAAGACACCAAGTACTTCCGAACCGTCGTTTAGCTGCACTTTCCCGATGCAAAGTCCGGCAGGCTCCTTGGCTAAAATATCTGCCAACCCTTGAGCCGAGACGGCCCAAATTTCAACATCAATCTCGGCTGCCGGCTCTTTGGTACGAATCATTGCCGGGTGATCGTCCTTGATGCTCCAACAACGCTAGTATGCATCGGTTTTCGCTTCGCGCACGAAAGTGGCACCCGCTGCCAGCATATTGCCGTTAAGTTTTAAGCCTCGCATGAGGGTGCCGTTGACAGCGAGCAGAATTTTTTCAGACATGGTGGTGTTCTCGCTGATTGTGGAGTTTGAAGTTAGTTTTCAGCCGAGACGTCTCCGAAAATATCCACCCACATCGGCAAAATAGTTCCGTATGCCCAAGCCGTTAAGAGAAATGCCACGGGAGTCATGACAAAGAGCATGTAATCACTGATGCCCAGGATTTGGCAGATAAGGGAGACTGTAATCGCGCAGCCGGTAATACTTGCTGTTAGTAAAACAAGCAGTACGACAATGGGCAACCAATTTTTTAGGCATCCGAAGAAAGAATAAAAAATAGCTTTGCCTGCCGGCATGTTTTTCCAGGCTACGAGTGCCGGTGCAAACCACGTGGCCATTTGGCCGATGACATAAACCAGGAGTGCACAGCCAACAGCACCCCAGGGGAAATTAGGCCATACAGTTTCCCAGACGAGGCGATCATTCACAATTTCCCACTTGCTGATGGAGTCCGCGGCCATAACGGCATAAACGAAGTCTGCAGCAAGAATAAAGCCCGCATAGACTAACCCCACTCGAATGAGACGAGCTCGTACATCTGCGTTTTTAAAAAGGTTGCCAAGAATAGCGTAGGAGGGCTGTTCTCCCAAAAAGACTTGCCGAGTACCGTTGATCACAAGCATCGTGCCAAAAGGCATGAAAAGTGAGGCAAGCACGAGTCCTATTACGGGTAAGGTCCCTAGGGCTGTCATTGAGAAGACATAAAAGATGCTGATACTGACCATCCCGAAGGGTGATTTCTTTAAAGCGAGAGCAGCCCGGCGAAGCCAGGTCACCGGGCTGGAGAAGGTGGCGATATGAGCTTGCATACGTCAGCGATCAGAATCCGAAATTGATGAATTTGGGCGTTCCCAACGTGTCTTTATCACCGGGGTCTGTCGGACGATCCGCGCGGTTTTCCACCGTATAGGGAATATGGGTGGAACCGGGCGTGACGATGTATTCAGTCACGCGGTTATCTTGGTCGCGTACGGTTTCAATTTCAGTGCCTTGAGCACGTTTTTTGGGTGCACGACCTTCAGCTCGATCCTTGCGGGCTTTGGCGTAGTCTGCTTCAGTAGGAGCCAAGTCCGGATTGACCTCATAAGCTTTGGCACGCTCGGTCAAACGATCATAATTCGATTGTTTAGCCGGTTGCACGGACTGACGGGCAGAGCGAGCATCCTGTTCACTGATTTGAGGGGGTGCTCCGACCGTTTGTGCCAAGGCCTGCGTGGCAATGAGCGCGCAGCCAAGAGTTAGGGCAATGAGAGTTTTACGCATAGCTTTCTCGCTTTGTGTTGTAGTTGGTTTCTAATTCCATTATAGGGCTTGCCGATCTCGGCAATGTTGATTTAGTCAAAGAAAATTGCAAAAGTTTGCAGGCAAAACCGCTATAGTAACGAAATAGTTTTTCTGATGGACAAAAATATGAAAACAGTTTTATTGGTTGACGGCTCTAACTATCTTTATCGCGCTTTCCACGGGTTGCCGGACTTGCGCACGGGAGCCGGTGAACCGACAGGGGCCATCAAGGGTTTTGCCAACATGCTCAGAATGATCAAGTCGATGACAAAACCCGACTTTGCCGCCTGTGTTTTTGATGCAAAGGGCGATACGTTCAGAAATGAGATTTACGCCGAGTACAAAGCCAATCGACCGCCGATGCCCGATGATCTTCGATCACAAGTGGGACCAATCCTGGAAATGATTGACGCGCAAGGCTGGCCGTTGTTACAAGTGCCCGGCATTGAAGCCGATGACGTGATCGGGACTTTGGCTCGCCAAGCTCAGCAAAAGGGTTACCGCGTCTTTATTGCGACAGGTGATAAAGACATGAATCAATTGGTCGATGACACGGTTTCTGTTATCAACACCATGACGCGTCAGATTTTGACTCCCGAGGCTGTGAAAGAAAAATTCGGCGTAGCCCCTTCCCAGATTGTGGACTATCTTTCCTTGATGGGAGACGCCGTTGACAATGTGCCGGGTATTCAAAAATGTGGTCCTAAAACCGCGGCTAAATGGATTAACGAGTTCGGGTCTTTGGATGAATTGGTTGCTCGTGCCTCAGAAGTCAAGGGTAAGGCAGGCGAATACCTGCGCGATGGTTTGGCATTTTTGCCTACAGCCAAAGCGCTTGTCACCATTAAGTGCGACGCAGATTTAACACAGTATGTGCCGCAGGGTGATGTCGATAACTTGGTGTTTAAGAACGAAAATACGGACTTTTTAACCCAGTTTTATGCTCGCTGGGAGATGCAGCAAAGTAAAAAGGCCGTTGCGCGTCAATCCAAGGTAGAGCCCAAAAAAGAACAAACGAGTACGAGTTTGGATTTGTTTGCTTCAATTCCTACTGAAGACTCAACGGTAACTTCCACAGCGACAGCCGATGCAGTGCTTGAAGTTGTTGTTGATGAAAAAGCGCTTTGTGCGTTAAAAGAACGCCTCTTTGGCATAACTGACACGGTGGCTTTTTATATTGTCAACGATCCTGTTGACGGTATGCATGCCGAGCCTGCCGGTATCGCATTTGCCAGTGCCGGATTAAATGCCTATGTGCCGATTGTTGATAAAGCACAAAAAGACGCCTTTGCACGAGAGCTCGGTGACTGGTTTGCCTCGAAGGCTCCTAAGGTCAGTGCTGAAGTGAAGTTTGCCCGTCATGCCTTAGCGAATATCGGCATTGATCTGGCTACCCACACGGATGACGTGACGTTATTGAGCTACGTCTATGAAGCGCACATGAAGCATACGGTTTCTAATTTGGCGCTTCGTTGGTTAAAGCGCGACGTTCCCGTTTTGGAAGATGTCGCAGGTAAAGGTGTCAAGGCCATGCCTGCCAAGCTGATTGCTATTGAAGCGGCTTCTCAGTTTGCCGCTAAAAACGCCTCAGCGGTAGCAGACCTTTACGTCGCGCTTCGCGATAAAGTTAATGCTGATGCGGGCCTTAAAGCGATCTATGAAACAGTGGAGTTGCCAACACAAAACGTGCTCTTTGTCATGGAGCGCAATGGCGTATTGATCGACAGCATGCGCTTAGGAGCTCAAAGTGATGCTTTGGGTGACAAAATTGTGCATTTGCAACAATACTGCCAAGAGTTAGCCGGGACTCCTTTTAATGTCGCCAGTCCCAAGCAACTCTCCCACGTTTTGTTTGAAGTGTTGGAGCTACCCGTGCCGCCTAAGACCAAGAAAACGGCCGCGGGTGGTTACAGCACTAATGAAGATGTGCTTCAGCAACTGGCGTTGGATTACCCCTTACCCAAAGCTATTTTGGAATATCGCCGTTTAAGTAAGCTAAAGAGCACCTACACCGATAAGTTACCTTTGATGGTGTTCCCGAAAACGGGACGCGTACACACCACTTTCGGTCAAACAACGGCAGTGACCGGTCGCTTGGCTTCGAGCGATCCCAATTTGCAGAATATTCCCGTGAGAACCGAGGACGGGCGCCGAGTGCGCGAGGCTTTTGTCGCTGAGAACGGCAAAGTGATCGTCTCTGCGGACTACTCTCAAATTGAGCTTCGCATCATGGCGCACTTGTCCGGCGATAAGGGACTGTTGGATGCCTTCCACAAGGGATTGGACATTCACCGAGCAACGGCTGCCGAAGTGTTCGGAGTTTCGCTTGATGCTGTAACGCCAGACCAACGTCGCACCGCCAAGGTCATTAACTTCGGTCTTATTTATGGAATGAGCGCCTTCGGTCTTGCTCAAAATTTAGGAATTGAGCCCGCAGCGGCCAGAAACTATATTGAGCGCTATTTCACACGCTACCCGGGTGTTAAAAACTACATGGAGAGCACGCGAGAATTGGCGCATGCACAAGGATTCGTTCAAACGGCATTTGGCCGCCGGTTGTGGTTACCGGATATTGCGAGCTCTAAAGCGCCGGTTCGTGCCGCAGCTGAGCGCGCAGCCATTAATGCACCAATGCAAGGCACAGCAGCGGATTTAATTAAAAAAGCCATGATTGCTGTCAATGACTGGATTGAACGTGAGCATCTGAAATCGTTGTTAGTGCTACAAGTGCACGATGAATTGGTGCTTGAAGTGCCGCTTCAAGAGCTTGAGCTTGTCAAAACGACTCTGCCTACTTTGATGCAGTCGGTAGCTAACTTGGCTGTTCCCTTGTTAGCTGAAGTGGGTGTCGGGGAAAGCTGGGAGGCTGCGCATTAATAAGAAAAGCCTTCAGCAGAGTGAGAAATATATGTTCATCACGTAATTCGGTAATTTTTGTGTAATTTAGAACAAAATACTGCTTTTTACGTGAAAAGCATCCTGGTTGGAGGCTGAGATGATAGTCGATTTTGTCATTAAGAATTATCGTTCGTTTAAAAACGAACAAGTGCTGAGCTCTTATGTTGGGAAAGTTTCTAGTCCCAATGCTCATGTTTTGAAGGAACATCCAGAATACCTCAGTTTTTTACCGAATGAATCAGTAACTTCACTCGGGCTTTTACGCACCATTGCCATTTACGGAGCCAACGCAGCTGGAAAATCCAACACTATATCGGCAATGGTGGCATTAGGCCAGCTATTGCGTACCTCAAAGTCCTTGGAAGAGGGGGAGTCGATTGCGCAGTATGATCCGTATTTACTAGATAACGCCTCTAAAAAAACTCCAACACAATTTGAGGTCGAATTTTTCTGCAATGTAAAACTGGATCACTTGCCTCAAAAAACAGTAAATCCGGTGAGATTCTTGTATCGGATTGAATTTAATAGCAAAAAAAATTCTGTCCGAGTCACTGAGTTTCTTCTCTGGCAATAATCGGGCAATTTTGCTGTTTGATCGAACTGAGGAAGATACTTGGGAAACTATTCGTTTTTCCAATTATTACAAAGGCGGGCAACGAAAAATTCCGTTTTTCCCCAACCAGAGTTATTTATCCAAGGCAGGGTCGACTGCTGCGGCACCAAATTTTATTCGAGAGGTGTACAGGTATCTGACTCGACAAATTATTTGTATTACAGGTTCTTCTTTATGGGGAGAGCGCCGATTATCAGAAGACCAAAAAGAGCAACTAGAAACGGTAGGAGAGTTGCTACACCTGATTGATACAGGTGTTGAAACTGTTAGTGTAACTTCAATTCGTCCTTCTGTTTTAGAGAAATACAAACAGGCGATTCCCACGGAAGTATTTATTAATCAGCTAACTCAACGGCTGTATTTCAACCATTTGGCCAGTGATGGTAGCGTTGTCAAAATGGATCCTAAACACGTCTCCGAAGGAACGCTACGCTTTTTTAACTTTACTTTTTATTTACTGGAAGTTCTCAAACGTGGGTTAGTCGTGTTTTTCGATGAGCTTGAAAGCCAGTTTCATCCTGAAATTGTTCGATTGATTGTTAGGTTATTCAATGATCCGAGAGTCAATACTAATCACGCACAATTGTTCTTCACGACTCACAGTGTTGATTTGATGAAACCTGAAATTTTCAGACGGGATCAAGTGTGGTTTGCAGAAAAACAAGATGGAGCGACTAAGTTGTACAGCATCAGTGACTTTGAAGGGGCTAAAGTTCGATCGAACAGTCCCTATGCGGAATGGTATTTGGAAGGACGATTTGGAGCTCTCCCACAAGTCAATTATTTAACAATCGCAGATTTTTTGGTTGATCAATTGTCTCAAGGAAGTAACAATGCCTCGTAGTGCTAAGGATAAAAGGACAAGGCCTCAACAGCGAATTGGTTCGAGAATCTACATCATATGCGAAGGGCAGAATACTGAGGTGGATTACTTTGAGCGTTACGCTAATTTAATCCATGACACTCATACTTGCCAAATTATTCACCCTGAGGCCACAACACCAGAAGCACTTGTTCGGGAAACAGTGAAAATTAAACAATTACGTGGATTTGATGATGACGTCTTTTGGGTTGTTTTTGATAAAGAGCAATCATCGGAGCGTTCAAAAGCTTCTATTCGTCGTGCTTATGAGTTGGCATTGTCATAAGCCTTTTGTAAGGCCTCAACAACCAAAGCCTGAGTCATTCGACTGTCAAAGCTGTAACCCACCAAACGCCGTGTGCCTAAATCAATGACGCTGGCAAGATAAAGCCATCCTTCCTTGGTCGGAATGTAAGTAATGTCTCCACACCAAGCCTGGTTGATGCCAAAGTCATCAAAGCGACGATCAAGCAGGTTGCTC
>DCTK01000079.1:23822-23951 GCA_002329575.1 Sutterella sp. UBA1442
ATAACAACTCATCAATCCCGGTGTGTAACCCCGTGATTGCTTGATAAAACCTTTGACAGCGGTCAGGATGAACTCATCGGTATGAACCACACCATGACGGTGCTTTTGATCCGATTTCAACCACGAATA
>DCTK01000022.1:0-2898 GCA_002329575.1 Sutterella sp. UBA1442
GATAGCTGTAAAGCCTGCGACTTCTGTTGCGGGTTGTTTACAAAACGTTGTCTAACTGTCTCAAAAAGACAAATACCGGTGGCAACCGACACGTTTAAACTTTCAACCGAGCCCGTCAAAGGAATCTTAGCTAAGTCATCACAACGCTTACGAGTCAGTTGTCGTAACCCCGGACCTTCTGCGCCCATCACCCATGCAAAAGCACCGGTTTGGTCAAAATCATAAATGGTTTTTGTGGCTTCCCCTGCCGCCCCCACTACCGTGACACCGGCATCTCGCAACTCAACAATGGCAGAGGCTAAATTCGTAACGGTCACAACTGGCACGGATTCGGCTGCACCGGCGGCGGCTTTGGCAGCAGCCGGTGTGACGCTTGCTGAGCGATCCTTAGGAATCACCACGGCTTGAACGCCCGCTGCATCGGCCGAGCGCAAACAAGCACCGAAATTTCTCGGATCGGTAATGCCATCTAATATTAATAACAAGGTCTTCGGAGTAATCGAATCCAAAAGCTCGTCAAAACTCATGGCGACTTTCAGGGGACGAGCCATGGCAACGATCCCTTGGTGAGGAATGTCGCCCGAGACCATGCCGTTGAGTCGATCGTGTGTGGCGTGCATCACGCGAACGCCCAACTCTTCGAGCTCTTGGCGCATTTGCACCATTCGCTTGTCGCGCCGCGAGGCGTCAACGTACACATTAATAATAGAGTCAGGATCTTTACGCAAACGAGCTCCCACAGCGTGGAAACCGGCCAAAATCACATTCTTAGACATTATTGCTATTTCCTACAAATTAACGTGCACATTGTACGCAAGTCGGTTGCTCTCGTGTGATATTACCGTCTCTTCGTTTGGGATTTGTCTTCAACCGTTGAGCTGATGAGAAAATCGATTCGACGGCGCTCTTCATCAACGCCCATCAGACGAACTTTCACGCGATCGCCCACTGCAAACTCATCACCGAAGTCTCGACCTTTAAGTGTGCCGAACTCTGTGAAATCGTAGTAGTCAACACCTAAATTAGAGATATGGATGAAACCTTCCACAAAGATTTCATCGAGCTCCACATAGGCTCCGAAACTCGTAATCGAAGTAATCCGCGCCGAGTACTCTTTCTTATAGTCAGCGTGTGTTGCCATGTAGCGGCACTTTAGCCAAGCCGTCACATCACGACTGGCCTCATCGGCTCGGCGTTCACAGGCAGAAGTGATTTTGCCCAGAAGCGTCCAGTCTCCATAACTTGGATCGCGTTTTGCCGGATCTTTACTTGTATTTTGAGCTTCAAACGTTCGTTCCACATTCTGACCGGACACCGTTGCGAGCACTGACGTGCTAGCCGAGTATACCGTCGGTCGATACGTTCTGCGAGACAAAATGCCGCGAATTGTGCGATGCACGAGTAAGTCAGGATAGCGACGAATAGGCGAAGTAAAGTGCGTGTACGCATCGTAACCCAACCCATAGTGACCGATATTGTCCGGCGAATAAACGGCGCGCTGCATCGAGCGCAAAAGAGCCATCTGCACGGCTTCGGCATAGGGCTTTCCTTCAACGGCCTTCACCACCGCTTCGTAGTCAGCGGCGCTGGGTTTTGAGCCACCGGCCAATGACAGGTTAAAGCCTNNGACGCAACTGCGACAAGCGCTCAGCCACCGGCGCATCGTGAATCCGGTACAGGCTTGTCTTTTTATGCCGCCCGATAAAGTCAGACGCACAGGTGTTTGCGACAAGCATCGCCTCTTCAATCAAGCGGTGCGCATCGTTAGTCTCTCTTGCGGTAATAGCAACCACTTCACCGTTTTCATCGGTGAGCACCTGCGTCTCACGCGCATAAAAGTCAATCGCGCCACGCTTACCACGAGCTTTATGCAAAATCTTGTAGAGCGCGTACAAATGGTCCAATCGCTCACGCATGAAATCGGGCACATTTTTCTCGGTCACGCCCGAGAGATACTCCCACACGGAGGTGTAGGTCAAGCGAGCCTTAGAGCAGATGACTGCGGGATAGAACTGGTACGCGTTTACTGTTCCCAACTGATCGATCACCATGTCGCAGACCATTGTCAGGCGATCGACTTCAGGATTAAGCGAGCAGATGCCGTTACTGAGCTTTTCGGGCAACATGGGCACGACGCGTCGCGGGAAGTAAACAGAGGTCGATCGCAACTGCGCATCGTGATCAAGGTCGGTGGCCGGTTTAACGTAATGACTGACGTCAGCAATAGCCACAAGCAGTCGGAAATGCTCTTCATCGAGCTGTTCAGCATACACCGCATCATCGAAGNNCGTCAATGGTGCAAAACGCCACATCGCGCAAATCCACGCGGCGAGCACGGTCGCGGGCTTTCACTTTATCGGGAATCGCTTCGGCTTCACGGATCGTGCCGGGAGAAAATTCTGCCGGAATCCCAAACTGGCGCACGGCAATTTCGATTTCAAGCTCACTGTCGTTGGAGACTTCCAGTTCACGCTCAATGCGAAGGCCTGCCACCGGATTATTCTCATCGGGATAGCGTTCAATGGTGGTGACCACTTTCTTGCCGGACCATGCCGCTAACTCGGCATCCGTGCCAAAAACTTCAAATCGGATTTCAGACAAGCGCGGATCAAACGCTTTGAAAACAATCTTCGTGCGCCCTTTTGTGCGTGGTTTCGTTTTAATAAGCCCCAACACTTCCGTGAAAGGTCGCTCAAGAATCTCTAATACTTTAGGTTCGCCGTAGTGCTCCGCGTAGCGCACCACATCACCGGGAAAATACAGCCCGTAGTCATCGATCGTGTACCGCTCCCCGCTCTTATTATCAATAATGACAGGCAACCCATTGGGATTAATCACAATGATGCCTTCCGAGACATTATTATCACGGTGCCTGAGGGTCTTGCGTTCTCCGTCAAA
>DCTK01000022.1:3061-3206 GCA_002329575.1 Sutterella sp. UBA1442
GCCTCGCTTTTCTTTCACAATTTTCGGACGTCGAGTCTTTTTTAAATTGGTCAACTTTCTACTCACTTATTTTCGTATATAATGTGCGTTCTCTGTCGAGAACTCTGTTTGCGACAAGCCCGGGTGGCGAAATTGGTAGACGCAC
>DCTK01000022.1:3232-6488 GCA_002329575.1 Sutterella sp. UBA1442
GCCGCTTTTTATTATTGTGCGCCTTTTTTGGCCTTGCAGGTCAATCATTTTCTGCAAATTGGCTTTAGCGCCATACATTAGCACATCTGTTTGGCAAAACGATGACATCTCAGTGCATAGCCACATCTGCTTTCATCTTTACGATGATCACATCGATCCGAGAGACAATTCTTTAATATTCTTTAATATTTGACTAATATTATTTTAATATTAAACAAGAATCACTTAAAGGTTAAACAGCAATTCTTTCAAATCAATATTGGATACAACATCTTCAACTATCTCGCAACAAAAAAACGGAGCCCGTTTAAACACGAACTCCGGCTTTTGTGTATTGCGATGAAACGTTAAGCCTTCGCTTGCAAAGAATCCTTAATCTGACCGATCCACACAACGGTCAGCTTCTTACATTCTGTCAAGCTCAAATTATCCACTCGGATGGCTTTACGATCGATTCTAAAGACCATATGGTGGTTTCTGCCGTGCAAGAAAACACGACCTACCAAGCGGTTGCGGTACTTAACAACCAACTCCATCGTGGGCAACAGTGAGAAGGCAAACTTGCTTTCAAGGCCTGCTTCAGCCGCTTTCTTGAGCAGTTCCTTCACAAAGGAGATTTCTGCACGGTTAGCAGCCACGGGATTTTTATCCGAGCCCACGAAATTGAAGGGTTCGTTGACAACGGGCTCGTGTAACGGCGTCTTACTCTTTAAGTCCTTCCAAACATAACGGACAATGAGCTCAGCGACCACGGGCGGATAGGAGCCTTCAAGACCGGCCTGGGCCAGCGCACTTTGCGTTTGCTCGGGCGTTGCACTTCTTGTCAAAAGACCAGGAGCGGCTTTGGGAACTTTGCGCGTGCGGGTCTTAGCAACGGACTTAGCTTTAGGTTCTGCTTTGGCTTGGAGCTTAGCATCAGCCTTGGCTTCAGACGGCTCTGAGTTCTTCTTATCGGCCTCATCATTGTGCAAATCGACAATCAAGTCAATCTGTTTGTCATCGGTTTCCTCATCAGGTTTACCGCGACCGATGTCGATCGGCTCACCGCTCGCTTCACGACGGCCGATCGCTTTAAAAAAGTCGAGCACTTTCTCTAAAAAGCTTTGATCGTGCATTTTTCTTCTCCGGTAACAAGTACTTGAGCTCATCTGCTGTGAGCTTGGGCTTATTCTTTGATGATAGCGTTTTTTGACCGTAGCCGTCGATATTTTTGCCTTAAATACAACGCTCTTTGCGGGCAATTACTTACACTGAAAGCGTCCCCGAAACTCAACTTACGAGGATCCCCATCAATCGGCTCTCAAAAGGCTGCTACATTTTGAAGAAAATGCCAAACGCTTTAAACCCATTTCTGTAAGTATTTCGTTTAGGAACCAATCACAGTTCTCGCTATAAGTCCTTCTATCAATAGGGTTACTACTGATATTAATTTCATAATCGTTTCATTAAAGTATTCAGAATTTTGTCTATTGCTCAGGTTCGTTCATCATGATGAAACAATCACTTTGGGCACTGGCAGCCGCTGCTTGCTTTTCCCTGATGGCTGTCTTCGTTAAACTCTGCAGCGGCTATTTCGGTTCCCTTGAATTGGTTTTCTACCGTTCTCTTATCGGCGTTGTCTCCATTCTTCTTTTCGTCAGAAGCCAAGGCCTTTCTTTAAAAACTCCCTACCTGGGCGGGCATATCAAACGTGCAGTTTTAGGAACACTTTCGGTCGGGTTATGGTTTTTCACAATCGGGGCCATGCCGCTTGGTACCAACATGACCTTGATCTACACGACGCCCCTTTTCATGGCAGTCAACTTCATCATCTTGGCACTCATCCGTAAGGAATCCGCCCCCTGGGGCGTGATTGCCGCCATTGCATTTGGCTTTTTAGGGGTAACCACCGTCTTGCAGCCGACCTTTAACCAAGGCTACATGGTGCCGGCGCTCATTTGCTTATTTGTCTCCTTCATCGATCTCGTTGTCTACTGGCAGATTAAGGAGCTCGGCAATCTCAAAGAGCCCTCTTGGCGCATTGTGTTTTACTTCTCCATGTTCGGGGCCATATTTGGCGTCATCGGTAGCTACATTTTCGGCGACGGTATGCATATGCCGACTTGGGAATCCGGCCTTTACCTTATCGGGATGGGTATTTGCGCCACACTGGGACAAATCTGCACGACTCGCTCCTACGCCTATGGCAATATGCTTTTGAGCTCCTGCTTGGGCTTTTCTGCGATTCCGATTTCAGCGCTTGTCTCCTTCATTCTCTTTAGTGAAGAAGTCAGCACTAATGGATTACTCGGTATGATCATGATCATTATTGCAGGCGTATTCGCAACGATTTATACTAAAAGAACTGAGGCCGCCAACCGAGCTCGCGAGGCTCAGAAGGCGCAGTCTGCGTAATATTTGACCCATCATTTGATAAACAAAGGAAATTGAAATGGCAGAACAAGAAACGCCCGTGGTTGAAGCTCAACAAAGCCAAGAAGCAAACGCTCAACAAAACGTTTGGGTATGTGACCCCGTGGCTGTGACGCACTGCGATGTGGGCGACAAGGGCATTACCTATACCGTCACTTGGGTGGATTTCATGGGCTTGCAACACTCCGCTCAAATCAAGCGCGAAGATTGCTTCTTTAACTTTGCTCAAGTGTTAAAGACCTTGGTGCGCGGCGGCTATCGTTACAACACGATGATTGCTCAAGCCCCGGCCATCATTCAACAACGCTTGACGAGCTTCCGCCCGAGCGAAGAAAGCGTGAAAAACGCTTTGAAGGCTGTGAAGAAATAATCACAAACGGCTTTCAATCATAAAAATGCCGAGCCCCGCGCTCGGCATTTTTATCCTCCAACTTCCCAATATTACTCATCAACGCTTTCTTGCGTTCGAGTCATGATTTCAGTGACGTGACGTAAATTCTTGGCGATGCTTCGCGAATTAGCGTTGTCATTCATAATTGAGGTGGCCACAATATCGNNTCACCAATCGGTTGCGAATGAGCGTATCAATCGAGTCTGAGCCAATCGCGTCAAATTTGTTTTTCAGTTCTGAAAACCGCTTAATTGAAGCTTCTTTATCTTGCGGCGTCTTCGCATCACGAATCGCTTTGACCAATCGAATCACGCGGATCAAATTGCGGCGAATGTGAGAGTACTCTTCTCGAATCAAGGCATTAGATGAGTAGCCGTAACGCAACATGTTTTCTTGCAGTTGCTGAGACTTTTTAACGGCAGCGGCCATGATGATGCAAGCGCGTCGCATATC
>DCTK01000046.1 GCA_002329575.1 Sutterella sp. UBA1442
TAGATTTAAGGGATTTTTTGATTACTTTCGAGCGTCAGCCGTGGGTTGATTGTCGCTCAGAACCTACATAGAGCTTCGGTTAAAATCCTCGCATGGACAGAAAGCCTTTACGGAAAATTATCCACGTGGACATGGATGCCTTTTTCGCTTCCGTTGAACAACGTGACCATCCTGAGCTTCGCGGCAAACCTGTGGCAGTTGGCCACGCGGGATCGCGAGGGGTAGTTGCGGCTGCAAGTTACGAAGCGCGTCAGTTCGGCGTGCATTCCGCTATGGCTTCCTCTCAAGCCAAAGAGCTTTGCCCGAATCTGATCTTCGTGCAGTCAAACATGTCACACTACAAGGCTGTCTCTGATCAAGTCCGAGAAATCTTTTCACGCTACACCGACCTTATTGAACCCATCAGTATCGATGAAGCGTTTTTAGACGTCACCCATAATAAAATCGGCGCCGATTTGGCTTTAGACATTGCCAAACGCATTAAGGCGGACATCCGCCGTGAACTCCATTTAGTAGCTAGCGCCGGCGTCAGTTACAACAAATTTCTGGCCAAAATTGCCAGTGACTATCGAAAACCCGATGGGCTTTGTGTTATTCATCCCGATCAAGCGATTCGCTTCATTGATCGTTTGCCTATTGAGGCCTTCTGGGGCATTGGGCCTGCAACAGCTAAGAAACTGCATGCGATGGGCATCAACACTGCGCCTCAATTACGAGCGATGAGTTTGACGCAATTAACGGAACTTTTCGGTAAAGCAGGTCTGACCTACTACAACTTCGTGCGTGGCATTGACACTCGCCCTGTCACCGTCGATCGCGAGCGAAAAAGTGTGGGCTACGAAGAGACATTTAGAACCGATATCCGCGGTATTGCTATTGATCAAGCTATGTCTGAAGTCATTGATGAGCTGGTGCGTCGTCTTCAGAAAAATCACTTCGCCGGCTGCAGACTGACACTGAAAGTACGCTTTCCTGACTTCACCACCGTGACACGTTCAATGGTTGTATTAGAGCCGCTTCAAACGACAGAAGCAATCACTGCCTTGGCCCGAGAGCTCTTGTCTCGCATTTCATTGCCTCCGAAAGGCATTCGGCTTTTGGGGCTAAGTGTTTCCAAAACAGAACATGAACGACTTCTCGAAGCGCAAGACGTGCAATTAACACTTTTTTAACGCCTGATGTGCGAAGATGGCGAGCATGACAGAAATCGACTTTCTTTTACTGATTCAAAGCCTCAGAACCGACACACTAGATGCTCTCATGTTTAATCTTTCAGCGTCAGGTGACGGTGGATTTATTTGGCTTGTCCTTGCTGCGTTGCTAGTCATTATTCGCCAAACAAGAAAAGCGGGATTGGCAATTCTGTTGGCACTGCTTGTGCATTTTGTTGCTATCAATGTATGGCTTAAACCGCTTTTTGACCGATTGCGTCCTTGCGAAATTCTCACAATAGACAATCCGCTACTGCAGTGCTTACAAGACGGTTCATTCCCCTCAGGTCACACGTCTGCTGCTTTTGCAGCCGCAACCGTTATTTTTTGCGCCAATAAACGTGCAGGCATTCTTGCTCTAGCGTTTGCCACCTTAATGGGCTTTTCCAGACTCTATCTATTCGTGCATTACCCAAGTGATGTTCTTGTTGGAGCTCTTTTGGGTTCACTTTTCGGCTTTGTGGCGTATTGGCTCGTTGAGCAGAAAACAAAATTGCCGTAACTGAACGGAATTCCCGACAATTACGGCAATGTTTGTTGTTTAAATCTTAAGAATAACGATTAGCTAAAGAAGTCACGCATCTTGCTCATAAAGCCTTCATCTTCATGATCAGGCGAGTTCTTACCTTTACCGTCCTTGAAGGTGTCATCAAGCTGCTTTAAGAGTTCCTTTTGCTTATCGGTCAAATTAATCGGCGTATCGACAATCACGCGGATGTACAAATCACCGACCTTACCCGTTCTCAATCCCTTAATACCTTGTTCACGCAAACGGAGCAGTTTGCCCGATTGAGTGCCTTCGGGAATCGAGATACGCTTGTGACCGTCCAGAACCGGCACATCCACATCGCCACCCAAAGCAGCCGTGACGACAGAGACGTGCAAATCTACGTGCAAGTTGTCGCCATCACGGTAAAAGACCTTGTGAGGTTTCACCGTAATTTGTACGAACAAGTCACCGGCAGGCCCGCCATTTAAGCCGGGTTCGCCCTTGCCTTGAAGTCGTACACGTTGTCCGCTGTTAATACCGGCCGGAATCTCGACTTCAAGCGTCTTCATCACCTTCTTATAACCCGTGCCGTCACAGTTCGGGCACGGATCTTTGACGGTACTACCGGTTCCGTGACAATGAGGACAGGTTTGTTGTACGGAGAAAAAGCCTTGCTTGACGTAAACAACGCCTGAGCCGTGGCAATGCGGACAGGTCGTCGGAGCAGACTTCGTTCGACTACCCGTACCTGCGCACACGTCACACTTTTCCCACACGGGCACACGAATCTCAGCGGTGTAGCCCTTGGCGGCTTGCTCAAGCGTGATCTCTAAGTCATAGCGCAAATCCATGCCTTTGACGACACGCGGACCGCTTTGTTGACGACGACCGCCAGCCATGCCTTGGCCGAAAAATTCGTTGAAGATATCGCCCAAGTCGCCCATGTTGGAGAAGCCACCGGCAAAACCTTCAGGGCCAAAACCACCGAAGCCGCCTGCACCGGCCGCTCCCGGATTGACACCGGCTTTACCAAAACGATCGTAGGCCGCACGCTTTTGTTCGTCACCCAACACTTCATAGGCTTCACCGATTTCTTTGAATTTCGCTTCAGCCTCTTTATCCCCATTGTTACGATCCGGGTGGTACTTCATGGCCAAGCGACGGTATGCCTTTTTAATATCGGCTGCACTAGCGCTTTTATCGACACCGAGAATTTCGTAATAATCGCGATCGCTCATTGTCTAAAAAATTCCTACTTCATAAAAAAAGAACCGGTCCAAGTCAGCGGCTTTGAATCCGTTAAACCTGAACCGTTTGCTTTTCAAATACGGATTCTGAGAAACCGTGCGCGGCCTTTATTCCGCGCACCGGTTTTCATCGCCCATTATTTTTCTTTGGCGTCCACGTCCACCACGTCATCATCGGCCTTCTTAGCATCTTGCGGCTCAGCTTGAGCTTGTTGAGCTTGGGCTTGAGCTTGAGCATTGAGCTTTTCACCGATCTTTTGAGCAGCGGTCATCAAGCGTTCCACAGCAGCATCGATTGCAGCCTTGTCTTCACCACGGATGGCTTCTTCAACTTGCTTGATACCGTCTTCACAAGCCATACGATCTTCAGCTTCAACCTTTTCGCCCAAGTCCTTGAGCGTCTTACGCACTTGGTGAATCGAAGCGTCAGCAACGTTACGCGATTGAGCCAATTCGAAGCGCTTGTGGTCTTCGGCCTTGTTGGCTTCAGCGTCGTTGACCATGCGTTGAATTTCTTCTTCGCTCAAACCGGAGCTAGCCTTAATCGTGATCGTGTTTTCCTTACCGGTGGCCTTGTCCTTAGCGGAAACGTGCAAGATACCGTTAGCGTCAATGTCAAATGCCACTTCAATTTGCGGAACACCACGCGGAGCCGGAGCGATGCCTTCGAGGTTAAATTCGCCCAAGAGCTTGTTGCTGGCGGCCATTTCACGTTCACCTTGGTAGACCTTAATGGTCACAGCCGGTTGGTTGTCTTCAGCCGTCGAGAACACTTGCGAGTGCTTGGTCGGAATCGTCGTGTTGCGCTTGATCATAGAGGTCATCACGCCACCCAACGTTTCGATACCGAGCGTCAACGGCGTGACGTCCAACAAGAGCACGTCATGGCGTTCACCGGTCAACACAGAGCCTTGAATAGCGGCACCGATAGCCACAGCTTCATCGGGGTTGACGTCTTTGCGCGGGTCTTGACCGAAGAATTGACGCACCGTTTCTTGCACCTTCGGCATACGGGATTGACCGCCCACGAGGATCACGTCCGTGATGTCAGAGGTCGAGCAACCGGCGTCTTGCAAAGCCTTGCGGCACGGTTCAATCGTGCGAGCAATCAAGTCTTCAACCATGCTTTCGAACTTGGCACGGGTCAAGCTGACGTTCATGTGCTTCGGGCCCGTAGCGTCGGCCGTAATGTACGGCAAGTTCACTTCCGTTTCTTGACGGCTAGAGAGTTCGATCTTGGCCTTTTCAGCAGCGTCCTTCAAACGTTGCAAAGCGATGATGTCTTTGCTCAAATCAACGCCCGTATCCTTCTTGAATTCGGTGATGAGGTAATCAACGATACGTTGGTCGAAGTCTTCACCGCCCAAGAACGTGTCGCCGTTGGTGGAGAGCACTTCAAATTGCTTGTCACCGTCCACATCAGCCAAATCGATAATGGAAATATCGAACGTACCGCCACCCAAGTCGTACACAGCAATCTTCTTGTCGCCCTTACCGGCCTTATCCAAGCCGAAAGCCAAAGCGGCGGCCGTCGGTTCGTTAATAATGCGCTTGACTTCGAGACCGGCGATGCGGCCAGCGTCCTTAGTGGCTTGACGTTGGCTGTCGTTGAAGTAGGCCGGCACCGTGATCACAGCTTCGGTCACCGTTTCACCGAGATAGTCTTCAGCGGTTTGCTTCATCTTACGAAGCACTTCAGCGGAAACTTGTTGCGGAGCCAACTTCTTACCGTCGAGCACGCTCACCCAAGCGTCACCATTTTCGGCACGTGAGATGGAGAACGGCATCAAAGAGATGTCGCGTTGAACTTCTGCATCATCAAAACGACGACCGATCAAACGCTTCACAGCAAACAAGGTGTTCTTCGGGTTCGTCACAGCTTGACGCTTGGCGGTAGCACCCACCAACACTTCACCGTTGTCCATGTAAGCAACGATAGAGGGCGTCGTGCGGGCGCCTTCACTGTTTTCAATCACGCGAACCTTGTCGCCTTCCATCACCGCCACGGCGGAGTTGGTCGTACCTAAGTCAATACCGATAATCTTTGCCATTTTATTAATTCCTTCTTTTTAAATTCTTTACAGTCGGGGCGTATTTTTTCGATTCCCCGAAGCTCTAATCCGAATATGGGGATTAAGCCGTCAGTTTCAAGAGCTCGTGATAACTTTTTTACAAACTCTCAAAAACCCATAAAAATCATTGTGTTACTGAACAACGCTGACCATTGCAGCGCGAAGAACACGATCGCTGATAAGCCAGCCGCGTTGGAAAACCTTGGCCACTTGTCCCGGCGTTTGACCTTCTTGAGCCGGCACCATAGCAATGGCTTGATGGCGAGCCGGGTCAAACTTTTCGCCTTCAGGGTTGATTTCCACCATGCCGCTTTGTTGCATGGCTTGAACAAATTGACGATACGTTGCTTGCACGCCTTGCATCACGGGATCTTCCGGATTGACGTTCAATTCCAAAGCCTTCTCAAGGCTATCCAGAACCGGCAAAAGGTTCTTGGCAAACTTTTCCACACCAAACTTATGGGCTTTTTCTACCGATTCCTCTGCACGACGACGGGCGTTTTCAGCTTCGGCTAAAGCTCGCATATAGAGGTCTTGTAATTTTTCGTTTTCTGCCTTAGCCGCCGCTAAAAGTTCTTCAACGGTGGGTTCGGACGTTGCCTGCGTTTGTTCACCGGCTTCTTGAGCGCACTTGCACTCCCCTTGCTCACAGCAAGCTTGCTTTTCTTGCTCGCATTGGCAACCTTCTTGTTGACATGCTTGTTCTTGATTGGAATTGACCGTATTGTCTTGCATGGATATCACTCCGAAATAGGACGTGTTGCACGTGTTACATTACACATGCATTACATATGGGGATGAATAGGATTTTTTCAAGGGGTAAAGAAAGAATATTTAAATATCAATGCGTTATCGCACGTGCATAACAAATTCATTCTTTCTTAGGAGTCAAAATANNCTTTTGATAAAAACTCAGGGCAGCTTCTTCTGCATTCATGCAAGGCAGTAAATGAAGTTCCTTACCACCGGCCGCTAAAAAGTGTTTCTTTAATTCAATGCCGATCTCTTCGAGCGTCTCAAGACAATCTACGCTAAAAGATAAACACGCAACATCAAGCTTATCGATACCAGAGCGCAAAAGTTGCTCAACGTGCTCGGTTAAATACGGTTGTAGCCAACGGCCTTTACCGAATCGAGACTGATAAGCGATGGAGAAATCCTTAGGACCGATATCTAAAGCCTGAGCTAAACGCTCTGCTGTACCCAGACAGTGACGTTCATAAGGACTGCCTTTTTGAATACTGGCATACGGAATGCCATGAAAGCTCATCACAAGATGGTGCTCCGGCGTGCGATAGGTTTCGACAACCTTCGCCAGGGCTTCAATAAAGCCCGGACTATCCCAATACGCTCCGATAACACCCCAATTCAATGATTGCGACTGTGCAGCCATGTACTCGCGCACTGCATCTAGAGCTGACTCGGTAGTCTGAGTGGAATACTGTGCAAAAAGAGGCCAGAATAAAAAGCGCTCAAAGCCTGCGGCTCTTAGTCGACCCATAGTCTCATTGACGTCAGGGAATCCGACTCGCATGGCCGTCTCTACCGTGATGTGATCAGGCAGTCGTGCACGAAGCTCGCGCGCAACACGATTCATGTGCACCACAAGCGGAGAGCCTTCCGGCATCCACACTTGACGATAACGCTCGGCGCTTTTAGCCGGTCGTTTAGGAAGAATGACACGATTGAGAATCGGCTGCCAAAACCAAGCCGGCAACTCAATGATGCGACGATCAGATAAAAATTCTCGCAAATACGCACGCACGGCCACTTCGGTCGGCGCCGAAGGCGAACCCGTATTCATCAAAATGATGGCAGTTTTTGTGGCAGTTGTTGTCATGCGATCTGAGAAAAATAATCTACGCGCAAAGACTAGCACAGATTGCGTCCTAAACAACCCGCATTCGTAAAAAACTTTTACGCGCTCAAATGGCGTCGATTGCCCGAAAAATTCCTCTCCGACAGCACTCCGAACGGTTAAAATGAAAGATTATGCAACATTACTTTTAAAGGACTTTTCCATGCTGTTAGCTGATCGACTCTTGCCCGGCGTAGCCGACTGGGCCCAAGAACTCAACGACATCCGTCATGATTTGCACCGCAATCCCGAACGCGGCTTTAAAACCGAACGCACGGTCGGCAAGATCTGTGAATACTTGCGCTCTTGGGGCGTCGACAGCATCGACACCGACCTCGTCAAGGGTGCTGTCATTGCTGTTGTCAACGGTAATGAGCCCGGTCACACGATCGGCATTCGTGCCGACATGGACTGCTTGCCGATGAATGACGAAAGCGGTAAAGAATGGTCCAGCACCAAACCCGGTTTTGCCCATGCTTGCGGCCATGACGGTCACACAACGTGGCTTTTGGGTACGGCTCGTTACTTGGCCTCTCACCGTGACTTCCCCGGTAAAGTGGTCTTTGTTTTCCAACCGGCCGAAGAAATGGCTTTGGGTGCAAGCGCTTTGGTGAAAGCCGGACTCATTGAAAAGTACGGCATTGAAGAAATCTACGGCGGACACACCGAACCGAATCTTCCCAAGGGCGTGATCGGCTTTAAACCCGGTCCCTTACAAGCTTCCTCCGACAGCGTCTACATCACGCTAAAAGGCAAAGGCACGCACGGCGGTCGTCCCCACTTGGGTATCGACCCCATCCCTGTAGCTGCACAAATCGTGCAAACGTTGCAAACGATCGTTTCGCGTAAAGTCGATCCGGTGCAAACGGCTGTTTTGAGTGTCTGCTCGATTAATGCAGGTCGCTTTGAAGCCATGAACGTGGTTCCGCACACGGTTACCATGAGTGGCACGATTCGCACCTTCTTGCCTGAAATCCGCAAGATGATCGAAGAAAACATCAAGAAGATGGTCACGATGATTGCTGAAGCCAACGGCTGCGAAGTGGAAATTCTTTATGAACCCAACTGTAGCTCCGTCATCAATAGCCCCGAGCAAACACAAGCTGCATTGGAAGCCACCCGTGTACTCTTTGGCGATGATCACGTTCGCGTCATTGAAGCCTTCATGAGCTCAGAGGACTTCTCGGAATACTTGCAAAAGGTTCCGGGTTGCATCGTGCGCGTCGGCATTCGTGATGAAGAACATCAAGTGAGCCTCCACCACCAATGCTTTGACTTCAACGACGAAGTATTGCCCGTGGCCGTAAGTGCGTTTGCCAACATGGCTATCACTCGTTTGAAGGCTTTAAACGCCTAATTTGGGCCTACAATGGATGGACTGTGCGACACATCGTCGTGCAGTCCTTTTTTTGAATTTGACTTATGACTCGCTCGGCTTTAATTTCTTTTTCTGGTGGACAAGACTCCACGACTTGCCTTTTTTGGGCCTTAAAGCACTACGATCACGTGCAAACAATGGGGTTTGACTACGGTCAGACCAACCACGTTGAACTTAATTGCCGAGCCAATATTCTTCAAGCGATAAGAAACGAGTTCCCAGAATTTGCCGAGCGTCTCGGAGAAGATGCCGTTATTGATGTCAGAAGCTTCGGCCAAATTGCTCAATCTGCCTTGACCGGCAATGGCGAAAAGCCAGAGCTACGTGAAGGACAACTGCCGACAACTTTTGTCCCCGGCCGCAACCTCATGTTTTTGACGTATGCTGCGGCTCGGGCTTACCTTCGCGGCATTCATGACATTGTCGCAGGCGTTGGCGAAGCGGACTTCTCGGGCTACCCCGACTGTCGCAGAAATACGCTTGATGCGTTAGAGCAAGCCCTTTCTCTAGGGATGGACTATCCCATAAAAATCGTTACCCCCTTAATGCATCGCACAAAAGCGCAAACTTGGGCTTTAGCGCATGAATTGGGCGGCGATCGACTCGTAAACTTCATCGTTGAGTACTCGCACACCTGTTACGAAGGCGACCGTACACATCATCATGCTTGGGGCTGGGGTTGTGGAAAATGCCCCGCCTGCGTGCTCAGAGCTAAGGGATTTGAAGAGTTTTTAGCAATGCAAAAGTAGCCCGTAGAAACGATTCGGGCCGCCAGCTTTCACCGTCGGCCCGAATGTCAATTCGTATTCTTTTTTAGTTAGAACTTAGGCTGCGGTACCAAACGCGGGCGCAAGTAGCGAATCACAACACCGGCAGCCAAAGCCATCCAGAACTTACCTAAGACTTGACCGGCAATGAAATCAATGCTGCCGAAAGCCAACGTTAAGAAAATCCAACTGTCGACAAAGGAACCTGCCAATCCGGCAAGCACGACGGAAAAAGCCGGGAAACGACGACGCATCGGCGTATAGACCGCAAAGTCAGCTAATTCAGAAAAACAAAATGCGGCAGCCGAAGCCATCACAAGCGAGGGTTGGGCAAAAAGAGCCGACAAGGCCGTACCGACGGCAATGGCCAAGAGCGAATAGCCTGCGCCCAAAAAGGCTTGAACGCCGTTACGCAACACTAAAGCTGCACCGGCAATCATCACGGCCGATGGTGCCATCAGGCCGGGCCAAACAGGAATCAAACAGGGACCATTGGGCGCGCAAACCGTCCCAACGTTGACAACGACCCAGTTACTTAATGGGATCGTCAAAATAAAAAGTGTCAAAGCCACCAGACCGCAAAGCGTATCTCGGTGCAGCCACTTATGCGACATAAGAGCCTCCGAAAAATAAATCGGCAACCACAGACCCGGTAGAACAAACCGACGCGGCAACACTATTGTTGAAAGGTCTTGTATTCTATCGAATTTTTGGAAAAAATCACGCCGTTGAGGTTACTCAACGGCGTGACAGACTGTTGACAAAGTCTACAA
>DCTK01000028.1:0-9157 GCA_002329575.1 Sutterella sp. UBA1442
CGATGGGGCCCTGGCCCTGCCGCTTTTATTTTCTGCGTGGATCTTGGTGGGTTTTGCTACCGTGGCTTTGCCACAGTCTGTAGTTCGTTGCATGGCTTATAAAACGACCTCAGACTTGCACTTGGCCATGATTGTCAGCACGGTGGTGTGCGGAGCGCTAATGATCGGAATGACACTTTTAGGTTTTTTGGCACGAAGTGTCTTGCCCGATGCAGCAACCTTCGGCGCCAATACCGATGCGATGATTCCGTATTTGATCGCACATCATATGGATCCGCTGACGGCCGGATTGACTTTAATCGCGCCTTTGGCCGCCACCATGTCTACTGTCAGCTCTCTTTTAATTGCGGCATCATCGGCCGTCATTAAAGATCTCTATCTCAGACGTTATCGTCATTTGCCCGACAAGCTCGATAATTTGGAACGCTATGCTAAGTTCACCACTTTTGTGTTGGGGGCGGCCGCGTTGTTATTGGCGCTTTATCCGATCGATATCATCGTGTGGATCAATATGTTTGCTTTCGGGGGGCTCGAAGTTGCCTTCTTATGTCCTTTAGTGGGCGGGCTTTTCTGGAAACGAGCGACGAGAGCGGGTGCTTGGGCGTCTTTGTCGATAGGGTTGGCCGTATATTTGGCTGCTTGCTTGAAGTGGATTTCATTAGGGAGCTGGCATGCAGTTACGGGCGGGTTGATCGCTTCAATTGCTGCGTTTGTGATCGTGAGTTTAATGACTCCAAAAGAGCGCCCTCACGAAGCATTTTTCCCACAGTAAAAAAAGGGCGAGCTGGAAATTTTCAACTCGCCCGAATCGCTCTAANNTATAGATGAAAGCGGTCGGCAATCGCCTTGGGCTCAAGCGGCCCCTTGACAATTGTCTCAATGCCGCGTTCTTTCAAGTACTTTTCACCGCGTTCATCACAAATGATCTTTGTTCCTTTGCCGCATAACTTGCCTTCGCGCATGATGATTTTTCCCGAGGCGATGGTGGCATAAGCTTTTTTGCGATCAAAGTCCAAAACCGAAATATCGGCATCAGCCCCACACCCTAAGTGCCCCTTGTTAGGAAGATTGAGTGCGCGAGCACCGTTTAGACTGGATTTGATGACAAATTCTGTCATTGTGATGGCGCCGAATTGAACGAGCAACAAGCCGTTTTCTACGATGACGTTTCGTGGGTAGCACCCCCCATCGGTGGAAAATGCGTCGACAACAAAACTGCCGCCATCGCGTTTGGCTTGCGCCAGTAAAAAGCGGCTGGTCGCAGGATTAACGGAAAAAGAACCCGTGGTGACCGTGTCTTTAGAGATCCAGTAATCCACGCCTTCTTGTCCATAGATTAATTCTCCCGTGGTGCCGTTGTCACGCAATACGCCTGCTTTGCCGGACAGAATAGCGCGACGCATGCCGTCATAGTCAGCACTAAATCCCAAGCGCTTTAGGCACGTAACGGTGACTTGCGAGACCGGCTCATTGTTTTTGACTGTCAGTCGAGTACCGTTTAAGGGCGACAAGTAAGACTCGGAGAAAATGTTGGGGTGAGACTTTAAAAGCTCGATAGCTTCCAGAGCCTCATCAATTTCGTCTTTGACTTGCCCTCGGCAGTAACTGTTAACGTGCGCAACGTGAAGGAACTTATCACCGGCAGCCTCAACAGCATCTCGTAGTCCCAAAATATTGGATCCGTTCACGCTATTGCCAACGTGCCAGCCGATCCAGGCCCGACACTCTTGGGCATCTTCAATAAAGGCTTGAGCGATGTCACAGTCCATCGGGAAGTGTCCGCCTAAAAGCTTGATTCCGATGCCGCCGTGACTTAGCGTTTTCTCGATGAGTGCAATTCGTTCTTTTTTCTCGGGTCGCTTTGTCGAAAGCGTTTGTGGCGCTCGAGCTCCTTCCAATACGGCGATGTTAATACCGGCACCGCTTGTAGGAATCGTATCGAGAATGTTGTCCAAAGGACCGGCCATATCCAAAGTGGAAGTAACGCCCGCCAAAGCTAACATGCGCTGTGCATGAGGGTGGCCCAGAAGTGTGCGCATGTGCGTGTGCATATCAATAATGCCGGGGACCACGTACTTGCCTTCGCAGTCGAGTACTTCAAGAGCGCTTGAAGCGTTCAGATTTTCTCCAATCTCAACGACTTTGCCGCCGGCAATGGCCACATCGCATACGGTATCTACGCCATTGAGAGCATCAACAACGTGTCCGTTTTTAACTAACAGATCATACATACTGCTCTTCCTCATGGAGACTTAATACGTACTGAGATCAAAGATTGCCTTAGGTTGCGTAAATTCCAATAAGCCCGCATAGCCACCTTCGCGTCCCAAGCCGCTTTGTTTATAGCCTCCAAAGGGGGCTGTGATGTCGCGCGGAGCGTCGTTAACATAGACATTGCCTGCGCGAATTGCATGTGCAACGGCCACGGCCTGCTCTTTGGGACCAAACACGGCGGCGTTAAGCCCATAGATTGTGTCATTGGCAATTGCAACGGCTTCCTCGACCGTATCGTAAGCAATGACGCAGAGTACCGGTCCGAAGATTTCTTCGCGAGCGATGCGCATGTCGTTGGTGACATCCGTGAAAATCACCGGATCAATGACATATCCGCAAGAGGCTTCTTCAGGCACTTTACCGACAATCATGCGAGCACCTTCTTCGAGGCCTAATTTGATGTATCCACGTACCTTTTCATATTGAGCTCGAGAGCTCACGGGCCCTATTCGGTTAGTTGCATCAGTCGGATCGCCCGCTTTATATTCTTTCGCGCGTTCGATCAAAAGAGCTTCAATTTTTTCTTTGTCAGCTCTGGGCACCAAAAGGCGGGATAACGCAGTGCAGGTTTGTCCTGCATTTAAGAAAATGGAATCAAAGAGTTTTCCTACGGCCGGTGCATAGTCTTCGCTAGCAAGCCACACAAAGGGACTCTTGCCACCCAATTCAAGGCTGATGCGCTTAACAGAGCCTAAAGCCAATTGACTGAGTTCAATGCCAACGCGGGTTGAGCCCGTAAAGGACACCATGTCTACATCGGGGTGGGTGGCCAAACGAGTGCCAAGAGCAGAACCCTTGCCGCTGACTAAATTAACCACGCCGGCAGGAAATCCTGCGCGATCGAATGCGTCAATAAGGTAGTAGACCGTCAGAGGTGTGTGTTGGCTCGGTTTCAAGACAACGGTGTTACCCATTAAAACGGCAGGAATGACTTTTTGCACGACTTGTCCCAACGGGTAGTTCCAGGGCGTAATACAGGCAACGACACCGACTGGTTCGCGATAAACCGTGCTTTGGGCAAGCTTTTGGGTTAATGCGAGCTCAGCTGCGCAGTCAATGTATGACTGTACTCGGGCAAATTGGTAACGACATTGAAGATTTTCGGTAAAGGCATAGGGCTGTCCTAACTCTTTGACTTCGAGCTCAATAATGTCTTTTTCGTAACTCTTGAAGATTTCGAGCATCTTTTTCATTAAGTCCAAGCGCTCTTGCATCGATGTTTGAGACCAGCTCGGATAAGCTTTTTTGGCAGCGCTAACCGCAGCGTCTACGTCGTCATTATTGCCTTCGGGTACACGGGCAAATTTCTCAAAAGTAGAGGGGTTTTCCACCTCAATAAAGCACCCGGTGTTGGCTGAAGGACTCCAACGGCCGTCAATATATTGGCAATCGAAGATCTTTTGCATGATTGAACTCCTTACGACAAATGCCACGTTGATTCTTTTATTGTAGGAGTCTGCCAATGAAGCGAAGTGCTTGAAGTCAAATATTTTTGCGTGCAGCATGCAAGCGATAAATATGCTCTTCGGGGAATCAGGGAAAACTACAATTAATTACCTAGTACATTGTTCTTAGAATAGTTGGACTGACAAAATTTTGACGGTCAGTTTTTTTTCAAGAGGTATGACATGAACCGAGCATTCAAAACCCTGTGGAATTCGGCCCGCGGTTGTTACGTGGTAACCGATGAAGCACATCAATCCCATGCAAAACACACCAAAAAAGCCGTTGCGTTAGCTATTGCTACAACGGCTTTTTTAATGGCCGGTACCGCTTCTGCTGCGTATGTGGAACCGGGAAAGGCGGGTAACATCTCCTCATGGGAAACGCCGGAATATTTCAAAGATCATGGTATGGCATTGATCAATGCCGCTACGGCCTACNNTATTGCTACAACGGCTTTTTTAGTGGCCGGCTCGGCATCGGCCGCTTACGTGGAGCCTGGTAAAGCAGGCAACATTTCTTCGTGGGAAACGCAAGAGTATTTCAAGGACCATGGCATGGCATTGATTAATGCCGCTACGGCCTACGCTGAAGGTTATAACGGTAAAGGCGTGATGTTGGGGGTTGTGGACTCAGGAGCACTTTTGTCTCACCCGGACTTGAAAGGCGGTCGCATTAAAGGCGTAACGGCTACCGGTAAGTATTGGAAAGACGGGACACGTTATCCGCATGCTTATCTCGGCCAAGTCGGTGAAGCTAAAAATCGATTTGGCAGTTACGTAAAGGGAGAGCGCTTTAAAGTAGGCGGCGATTTCATTATGGGTCACAATGACGCACACGGCACGCATGTAACAGGCGTGGCTGCAGGCAATCGCAACGGTGTGGAATCTCATGGCGTGGCTTGGGGTGCTAACGTTGCGGTTGGCAATACGGGTGGCAATGACAACATGAACTACGGTCCGTTCCAAGACTACGGCTTTTTCTATGCCGTTTGGGATGCAACGGCCAAGACGGGTGCAAAGATCATCAATAACTCTTGGGGTACGAACGTTCGTGTTCTCGACACTTCTCATCACTATGATGTCGGTCGCATCGGTACCGTCGGAGAGGCTGTTGAAGACAATAAGCAAAGAAAGGATTTTGTGACCACGAATTCGGTCTCCGAGTACTATCTTTTCAAAGCTGATGCAAAGGCCAACGGCGGCAAAAACTTCATGGATGCTGCCTATGAAGTCGCTCAAAAGCACGATCTGATTCAAATTTTCACGAACGGTAATCGTCGTTATCAAAATCCGTACTACCGTGCCGCCTATCCTTTCTACAATCCGGGCGCTGAAAAACATTGGATTGCTGCCGGCTCCGTGCAACGCAACACAGAGGATGGTTCCTACATTATCTATGGCGACGTCAATAAGAAAGATGATACGGAATGGGGTGGCGGTGGCCACAACCACGCCGGTATTGCTAAGTGGTGGGTGGTAACGTCTCCGACTGACGCCTGGAACGCCAATGTTGACAAGAAAACGGGAGAGGCAGGTTACCGTCAAGCAGGCGGTACGTCCAATGCAGCTCCCCATATCGCAGGCACCATGGCGATCTTAATGCAACGTTTCGGTGACTACATGACGCCCACACAAGTGCGCGACGTGATGTTTACGACCGCCAACCGTACCGATAACGGTATCGGTGGCGAGCTTCGCGGCAGCGACGGAGATGTCATCGATCCATTCGTGCCCGATGAAGACTACGGCTGGGGTATTATCGATGCCGGTAAAGCCGTCTATGGTCCGGGCCAATTCCTCGGCACGTTTGATGTGACGATGAAGGGCGATGATGTGTGGCACAACAGTATTTCCGATCAAGCAATCCAAGCCCGCGGCAAGGATGATCGTAAAGAAATGAAGAAGTTGCAACCGCGTATCGATGAGCTCAAGGCCATGGGAGAGCTCAAAGACCAACAAGCCTGGGAGCTGGAGTACAAGGAAAAACGCTTGGCCGCAATCAATGAACGCGCCGAGCAAGGTTGGGTCGGTAAGCTTGTTAAACGCGGCGCAGGCAAATTGACATTAACGGCTGCCAATAGCTTTACGGGTGGCACGGAGATCGTCGGCGGTACGGTTGCTGGTCTTACCGAGTCGTTCGGCACGGGAGATGTCTCGGTGCAAAAGGGGGCAACGCTTGAGTTGCATGAAAGCTTTGATGTTCGTAAAGCCGGAGAAAATGGTTACGTGACAACGACCTCGGCCGGTACGGACAAGGCTCGTGACGATGCCAATGTGGTGCTCAAGGAAGGTGCCGTGTTGACGTTGGCCGGCAACGACTTGTCTGTGAAGAACTTGACTGTCGAAGGACCTGCAACATTGAAAGTGGCTGGCGTCAAAGCTGATGCCAGTGGTAAAGCGGTTGTGCGTCTGACGGTTGACGATGAATTGACCGGTGCCGATCAACTCACGGTGGACTTTGATAAGAAGCTCTTTACAGGCGCCGATGTGGCACTTGACAAAGATACCTTAACGGTGACTTTGCACTAAGAGCCTTTGATTCAGTGACTGAGTTCACGGATTGTCCATGAAAAACACGCGAAGCATTCTGTCTTAAAGAAGACAGGGCTTCGCGTTGTGCATTATGGAACTCATATTGAAAGCTTTTTTTCGATCACGATTCGCTAGTTAAGCGTCAATACGGGATCGGATCAGTGATGATGTCAACGAGAATTCTTTTGTATGGTCTTAAAGCTTTCATCAATGAGAGTGGCGACAATGTCACTTGCCACAGAATCATCCAATCGGATCGTAAACCAGTGCTTTTTATTCATGTGGTACCCGGGTAGAAATGTCACGCCGTCAACAAGCAAGGCTACTTTCTCTGGCTTTGCTTTTAGATCGAGAATTTCAATGGAGCCTTCTTCCTGTAGACCGATCTTTTGCTTCTCAACAGTCAGAAGTGCAGCAAACCATTTGCGTGAATGGTGGTCACGAAAGATGGCATTGTCAGGGAATTTTTCCCAAAGGTACTCAGCCTCAATACCATAAGTATTGCGAATATACGCAATCACTTCTTTAGCTTGTTTGCTTTTGAATATGTCCGCTTCAAAGCACTTGTCTGCAATGTCTGTCAGAATGGACTGCAATTCGGCGTGAATGGCGCCTACGAAGGCGCCGGTAGCGCTCGGTGCATAGGCTAACGAATATTCTTCGTTTAGCGTTTTGTCGAGAATCAGAATCTCCGGGGCGGTATTTTCAGAGACCTGGACAGTTAACGAAAACATCCCTTCTGCAATGTCGGTGCAATAACGGTACAGCTGCTCGCATCGAGTAAAACCATACTCAGGGAGTTTGGAGAAAATGGGGCGTTTGTTGATTAGAGGAGCCGGATTTTTCCACATTAGGCCACTCCTTTTAACGTTTTTTCGTATCCTTGAAGTGTAGGACAATTGGCAAAAGAAAAGGGCGAAGCTTAAAAAACTTCGCCCTGTCTGAAAACTTTAATGGCTTATTCTTCTTTGTTGTCCTTGTACTCATCAATGTGAATAAGCGCATTGGCAATGATGGCCGTCAAACCGCCTGCAGTGATGCCTGAGGCAAAAATATTACGGATCGTTTCCGGGAATTGGGTCAAAATTTCAGGAACCAATTCCACGCTCAAACCAATCGAAAAACTCAATGCCATCACAAGAACGGCCTTTCGATCAATACGTTGGCTGGCAATGATGCGGATGCCCGCAGCAGCTACCGTGCCGAACATCAGCAACGTTGCACCGCCTAAGACCGGATCCGGCATCAAAGAGAAAACTAGACCCACTGCCGGGAAAAGTCCCAAAAGTACTAAGAATCCTGCGATGAAATAGCCCACGTAACGGCTGGCAACTCCCGTCAATTGAATCATGCCGTTATTTTGAGCAAAGATTGAATTGGGGAACGAATTTAAGAAACCGGCCAACATGGAATTAAAGCCGTCAGCGAGAATACCGCCTTGAGCTCGATGCATGAATTTTTCACCGCGAACGGGCTGACCAGAAATCATGGAATTGGCCGTAACGTCACCATAGGCTTCGATGGCCGTGATGAGATAAACAAGGCCCAAACCGATGATGGCGCCCCAGTCAAACGAGATACCGTACTTAAAGGGCATGGGAATGTTAAAGCCGGCGTAGCTGTTGACCGATGAGAAATTGACCATGCCGATTGCCCACGAGACGGCATAGCCGATCGCAAGCCCGATCACGATGGAGCTCATGCGCAGGTAGCGATTTGAGCTACGATTAAAAAAGATGATGGAGCAAAGCACGAGAGCGGCAATCCCCAAGTTTTGGAAGCTACCGAATGTGCCGTCTGCTTTAGCTGCAAAACCGCCGCCGCAAGCAATAATGCCGACTTTGATAAGGCTCATGCCGATTAAGGTGACAACGATGCCGGAGATGAGCGGCGTGATGATGCGTCGCGTGTATTTGAGAATACGGCTGACGAACATCTCAACAGTGGAGGCGGCAATCGTAGCTCCGAAAATGCTGGCAAGGCCACCGGTCATGCCGGCAGAAATCACCGGACCGATAAAGGAAAAACTTGTGCCTTGAATACACAAAAGCCCGCATCCGATGGGGCCGATTGTGCGACATTGAATAAAAGTGGCGATGCCAGAGACCATTAGCGACATGGAAACCAAGTAGCCTGTTGTTTCCAGATCAAGCTTTAAAGCGCTCGCAATGATCAAAGGCGGCGTAATGATGGCCACGAAAATAGCCAACATGTGCTGCAAAGCTGCAAAAAACGTTTCCTTTAACGGCGGGCGGTCTTCAAGACCATAGATGAGCTCGGCGGCATTAGCTCGTTCAGTTTCGTGTTCTTTTAAATCTAATTCGGACACGGTTAATCCTTAGTGAAGTTTGATCTGTTGGTTGTCCAAACTGTCGATAATGGCCAAAGATTCAACCTTGATGCCCATATCGCGCAACTCTTTGCCGCCGGCTTGGAAGCCCTTTTCAATCAAAAAGCCCATGCCGACCAATTCCGCACCGGCTTGGTTGACGAGATCAATAATGCCCTTGGCGGCGTTACCGTTGGCAAGGAAATCATCGATGAAAAGCACCTTATCGCCTTCGCAAAGGTAGTCTTTGCTGATGCAGACGTCGTAAGAGCGGTTTTTAGTGAAAGAAAATACTTTAGTCACGAGCATGTTTTCCATTGTGCTCGGAACTTTTTTCTTAGCAAAAACAACGGGCAGTTCCAACAAGTATCCCGTCATGATGGCAGGGGCGATACCGCTGGCTTCAATCGTGAGGATTTTGTTGATATCACTGCCGGCGAAGCGTCGGACAAATTCCACAGCCATGGATTTCATCAAAATGGGATCCATTTGATGATTGATGAAGTTATCAATTTTTAAAATGCCGCCTTCAAAACATTTACCGTCTTTAAGGATGCGCTCTTTGAGTGCTTTCATG
>DCTK01000028.1:9206-15033 GCA_002329575.1 Sutterella sp. UBA1442
CGACACGCGGATTTTCAATCCGCTGCTCTACCAACTGAGCTACCTAGCCGCCGTAAGAGTTTGGCATTTTAACGAAAAAAAAATCCGTTTGCAAACTCCGTTTTTAGTTTTTTGATCAAATTTTTTGCAACTGTTCGATTTAAAAGAGAAAAGAATTTTGAATAGGTTCGGAATCGGTGAATTTTTCCCAATGGATCTCCTCAAGTCCTTGTTGTTTTAACCAGAGGTTGGCTCTGGAGAAGTGCCCGCAACCGATAAAAGGTACAGGGGGCTTTGTCGCCGATAAAGGAGAAGGGTGATTACATTTCAAAATCAAATGATGCTGTCCGATTAAGGGCTCCTTAGATTGCGCATACGCTCCCCAGAGCATGAATACTTTGGGAGAGGAGTCTTGAGCAACGAGTCTTAAGAGCGAATCGGTAAGTGCTTCCCAGCCTTTCTTGGCGTGACTTGCCGCCTTTCCGTCCTCAACGGTCAAGACCGCATTCAGTAGCAACACGCCTTGCCGGGCCCATCCGGTCAGTTCTCCTGTCGATGGACGGGCAATGCCGAGATCTCTTTGCAGTTCTTTATGAATATTGCGAAGGCTTGGTGGAATTTTGCACTCTGCGGGTACGTGAAAAGAAAGCCCTTGAGCTTGACCGGGTCCATGATAAGGATCTTGACCGACAATGATGACGCGTGTTTCGGCCAGTGCTGTTAATTCAAGTGCACGAAAAGGGCGGGGAGGATAAATGATAGCCCCTGCATCTTCTCGGGTTTTAATAAAGTCGGCCAGAACTCGGCCTGTTTGAGAGGCAAAAAAAGACGCAATGGCGTCTTGCCAATCTGGCTTAACGCCACTGTAGTCCAATCGATTCATAGAAAAATATCTTATTGTTCGGCGGTAAACGCTTCCATAGCGCCGATACGAATATGAAGCAGGTTGATTTGGCATGCCAAATTGGCTGCGCCGGCACCCGACCCGCCGCTAAACATTGTCTCTTCAAAGCGGCATTGCTCAGAGACATAGCGATCAAAGGACATGTTGGCTTTTTCAAGCGCGGGCATGGCTTCGTTGCGGCCGGTGACGCGATCAAGCTCGCCAGCCTGTTGTGTAAGTTTGTCCAACGCTTCGCGATATTCATCGCGGGTTTGTTGAAGTTCCTTTTTTAGGCACTCCCGCATGGCAACCTCGTTGGTGGCCGCTTTGTAGCACTGCTCAATCGAGTCCTGTGCATAGGCCGCCGGGATCGCCAAGATCAGAAGAGAGCTCAGTAATAGTGCTTTTTTCACGGGGTGGTCTCCGTAGTTATTTTTAGTACATTGTCAGCAAGTTCGGTCATGGTGTTGAAAACCGGGATGCTTTTCTTATTTTGCATAACCCAAAGGTCGATGGCAATACCCTCGTTATACCCTGTTTTTACCAAAAGCGCTTGAATTCCTGCATTTTCTGCTGCCAAAGCGTCGTTCATGGAGTCTCCAATCATGGCGCAGTCTTTGAGATTGACTCGCATGATATTGGCAGCCATCTGGAGCATTTCTGGATCGGGCTTGGGGGTTTTCACGTCATCGGCTCCGATGATGCAGTCAAAAAAATCTGTGAGTTCAAAGCGATTTAAGAGGCTTCGAGCGGCCTGCGACGGTTTATTCGTGACGACTGCCATGGGGATTCCGGCGGCTTTAAGACGTGAAAGAGCTTCTCTGACACCGGGCAATAATTTCGTGTAGCAGTCTTTTGCGCCATTCATTTCCGCCAGATATCGGGTCAGCATGGGCTCAAGCTCGGTGCTGCTCGGTGCTCGGCCAAGTTTTGAAGTCAAGACGCGTTCGATGAGAACGCGAGCACCCTTGCCGATGAAGCGTGCCATGTCCTCGCGTGAAACGGGCGGGTAGCCAGCGGCTTTCAAGGCGATATTGGCCGCTACCGTTAGATCATCAACGGAATCAACAAGCGTGCCGTCTAAATCAAATAAAAGAGCTTTAACCGCGATCACGATTCATTTCCCGTTCAACTTCTCGCCAAACTTCAATCATGGCTTCATCAATGGCGTCACGCATCTGATCAATCACTTGGCGATAACCGGTAGGAGTTTTGGCTCCGAAAATGGCACTGCCTGCAACAAAGGTATCGGCCCCGGCTGCTGCAATCGCTCCGATATTGTCAATTTTGACGCCACCGTCGATTTCCAAGAAGATTTCATGGCCGGTAGCGGCTTTGTGTTGATCAATGATACGGCGCACTTTTTGAAGCTTTGGTAAGGCAGAGGGGATAAAGGACTGTCCGCCAAAACCCGGATTAACACTCATCAGTAAGATGAGATCAACTTTATCGAGTACGTAGTCCAGATAAGACAACGGTGTTGAGGGATTAAATACCAGACCGGCTTTGCAACCGCAGTCGTGAATCAATCCGAGAGTGCGGTCAATGTGGCGACTGGCCTCACAGTGAAACGTGATGTAGTCGGCACCGGCTTTGGCAAACATCGGGATGATTTCATCGACCGGCTCAACCATCAGGTGTACGTCAATGGGCACTTGTACGTGGGGGCGAATAGCTTGGCAGACCAAGGGGCCGACAGTGAGGTTGGGGACATAGTGATTGTCCATGACGTCAAAGTGGATCCAATCGGCACCGGCAGCGACCACATCGCGTACCTCCTCGCCGAGTCGGGCAAAGTCCGCTGATAGAATCGACGGAGCAATGCGGCATTTTTCTGAAGCTTTTGGACGGCCGAAAATACTCATGACAAATCCTTTTGAAGAAATCTGCACCAATTGTAAACGAGATACGGCACCGTAACAGTGTTTCAGTACAATGAATCATCCCTAAAAGAGAGCTCTCCATGAAAATTAGCAGACTGTGTTTTTATGTTGCCGTGGCAACAATGTTGGCCGCATGTGGTACACCCGAGCCGGAAAAGGTGCCGGAGGTTGAACCTGGGCAGACGAAACTGACTTTTGAAAAGACGGATTTCTTGTCAATGCCCTTAGTGGCTGATTGGAAACCGGCTCTCAATGCGTTTAAAAAAAGCTGCACAAAAATGGCTTCTCGACCGGGTTGGAGCGACGTGTGCGCCAAGGCTAGTGTTGTTTCGGATGAATCTGCAGAGGCATTTTTCAAATCGTACTTTACGCCTTACAAGGCTATTGCAATCAGCCGCTCACAGGGACAGGGGGCTACTACTTCAATGACTGACGTCGGCAAGATGACGGGGTACTATGAGCCGATTCTTTATGGCAGTCGAGTCAAAAAGGCTCCTTATATTTATCCGCTTCACACGATGCCGGCGGATTTGATTACGGTGGATTTGGCCGATGTCTATCCGCAGCTGAAAGGTATGCGGCTTCGCGGTCAACTTGAAGGCAACCGTTTGGTGCCGTATGACACCCGTGCGCAACTCAATAACAGAAATCTTGATCGTTACGCAATCGCTTGGGTTGAAGACCCCGTGGCAGCCTTTTTCTTGCAAATCCAAGGCTCTGGCCGCATCGTGTTACCCGATGGCTCTTACATGCGTGTGGGATATGGAGACGTGAACGGTCACCCCTATCGTGGGATCGGCAACTATTTAATTCGTCAAGGTTGGCTGGATGCTCATGAACTTTCAATGCAAAACATCCAAGCCTGGGCTCGCAAGAATCCCAAACGAGTGCAGTCGGTTTTAAATCAAAATCCGAGTTACGTATTCTTTGTGGAACGCAAGGATCAAGATCCCGCTGAAGGGCCGATTGGAGCTCAGGGAGTGCCTTTGACCGACAAGGGATCTGTGGCGGTTGATCGTCGCTTTTATGAAATGGGTTGGCCATTGGTGGTCGATGTCGAGCAAACGAATCCCGACATGAAATATACGGCAGCCGTTGTAACGCAAGATACGGGTGGAGCGATTCGTGGTCCTATCCGGTTTGACTTTTACTGGGGAAGCGGTGACGATGCTGCGTTGGCTGCGGGTCGTCAAAATAGTCGAGTGAAAGCTTGGGTGCTCTTTCCCCAAGGTGTAGAGCCTCGGGAAAAGAGCATTTGAAGATGATGACGTTCTTTAGAGTGCTCGGATGACAAATTGGAGTCCGAGCACGAACATAACGCAAGACAAAATAACGATGATAAGGCGCGGACGACTTTTCTTAGAGAGCATCGCGCCGATCTGAGCCCCCACGATAGCACCGAACCCCACAGCCAGCGCCGGAACCCAGACGATATGGGCAAGCATCGCATGGCCTACAACACCGACGGCGGCACTGACCATTAAAACAAATGTTGATGTAGCCACGGCAATGTGTGGAGGGAATCCTAATGCGAATACAAGCATCGGTACGTGAATAACGCCGCCCCCAATCCCGAGAATTGAAGAAAGAAAGCCTACGAAAAAGGACAGTGCCACCCCCATCAGGATTTTGTTCCCTGAGCCGTCAAAGCAATAGTCTTTAACTTCCACGGTGGCCTTTTTGCCTTTGGACTTGCTGTACATCAAGATCGCCAGTAAGCAAAGAGCAGTACCGAAAATGAGCGAGAAGGATTGGCCGGTGAAATAGTCAGTAATGTAGCTACCGAAAAATGCGCCAGGCACTGTTGCCAATGCAAAGGGGATTGCAGCACGGAAAATGACTTTTTGCTGACGAATGTAAGCCCAAGTGCCTGACATGGCATTAAGAAGCACGCCAAAAAGGCTTGTTCCGATGACTTCTTGCACGTTGTTAAAGGTCGAGCCATTCGGCACCATCATCGTGAGCATAAATAGCGGTACCATGATGAGCCCGCCGCCGATGCCAACCATGGCCCCGAACGCTCCCACGCCGATTCCGAGTCCGAAGAGTTCGACAAACTCAAACCATTCAAATCCGCCCATTTTTTCAATCCTTCAAACAAAACGCGCTGTTGTTAGCAGCGCGCAGGGAATATTATTTTTTGGAGCTTTCGACTTCACGGAGTCGAGCCAAAATTTCTTCCTTAGACACGGCTCCTTCGAGACGGTAACCGTCGTCAAAGTACATGCAAGGAGCTCCCTGCATGCCTAAGCGGTTAAAAAGAAGAAGGTTTTTCTCGCCATTGGTGTTTTTGCAATTAGCGGGCAATTGAGGAGGCTCTTTCTTAGAGAGCATCCAGTCATCCCATGCTTTTTCAGGCTCCGCTGCGCAGTAAATGCGGTCAACCATGGCCGAAGAATTCAATAGCGGTGTGACAAAGGTGTAAATCGTCACGTTATCCACTGTCTTCAAAGTCTCTTCCAAACGTCCGCAAAAACCGCAATAGGGGTCTGCAAAGACATAAATATTGCGTTGGCCCTTGCCGTGAACGGTTTTGAGAGCTTGATCGAGCGGTAAAGAGGCTATGTCGATACGCGAGAGTTCGTCCAAGCGCTCTTGGGTGAGATTTTTCTGAGTCGCAATGTCAAAAATGTAGCCTGAGAAAAAATACTTGACGTCTTTGTCAACGTAAAGCAAGTTGCGATCGGCGACAACTTCGTAAAGACCAGAAGGCAAACGAGTCACGCTGTCGGCTTCAATGCTCATTTTCTGTTTAACGAGCACTTTGACTCGATCGGTATCTGTAGCAGCATTGACAAAGGCCGGCATGAGTGCCAAAGACAGCAATGAACAAACAAGGGTTTTAGTCATAAAATCAGTCTTTCTTGATGATGTATTTTGAGGCCTTTCAGTATATCAAAGGGGCGTGACAGGATCTGATTAAAAGCGTTAACGAATGAATAGAAGTACTCAAGAGAATAAAAGATAGAACAAAAAAGCAAAGAGAAGGGGATGATTTGACAAATTCGGATTACGGGTTAAAATTCGCAATCCGTTGCTTTTTGAAGCACGAAAGTCCAGATCTTGTGGTTAAAAAATATTT
>DCTK01000028.1:15137-15313 GCA_002329575.1 Sutterella sp. UBA1442
AAAAATTGCTCTTTAACAATTGATCAACGAACCGATAAGCGTGGGTATCCGGTTGATGGAAGGTAACCAAGAAAGTCGAAAGATTTTCTAGAAAACTTTGAAAAACTGGGTACTCAAGTTTGAAGTAAAGACGAAACATTTTCTTCTTTAATTTCTAGATGAGTGCGACGCTGAGC
>DCTK01000055.1 GCA_002329575.1 Sutterella sp. UBA1442
ATCGAAGAAGTTTGTGAAGGCTTTTTGCGGGTCGCAACGCGTGACAATCATTGTATAGACAGCACCGATTAACATGGCTTGAGCTACGCCCATCTTGATGGCCGGAACACAGGTATTGCCGAGTAACAAAATGGTTAGCGGGACAAGCGGAGCGATGGCAAAGAGGATGTTGACGCGATCGATACCGCCAGTGGCATCCGTTTGAATGTCACCCATTTGCCCTGAGCCTTTGTGATCCTTGAGCACATATTCCACAACCGTGATCATTAACGCACCCACTAACGACAACGTTGCATAAATGTGGGCATTCATGATGATGAATTCCATTGGTTCAATACCAGCCATGCCGGAAATCATCACCGGGTGAGCACCGCCGGGGTTGAAGTTGGAGCCGTAGGTACCGGCCAAAATGGCAGCAGCGGCACCGGCAGGCGTGATACCGGAGCGAATCATCAACGGAATGAGTGTGGCACCCACAGCTGCGGCACAACCCGAAGCAGAGGGAATGGCAGCATTAATAACCGTTGTCAAAATCGTGCAACAGGGAATAACGAAAAGGCCCAAACTCTTCATCGGACGAGTTAACAATTGCACGAGGTGGATGTCGGCTTTGGTGTAGCTCACCAAGAAAGCAAAACCCATTGCCGAGCAGATTGACTGAATCAAACCGCCGGTGGTCATGGACTTGGCGAATTGATTAAAGGCTTCCATCGGATCCAGAGCGATGGCGCACATTACAAGACCAGATACGCACAAGACCAGACGCGTTTCATAGCGCTTAACCAAGGCGTAAATAGTGGCGATTACGATTACAATCGCTGCCCAAAAGGTTAAACCCATTTCATTTCTCCTAAGTGATTAACGGCCGTTAAGGTGTTCAACCAAACGGGCCAAAATATTTAAACCGACACCAAGGCTGACTTCGTCTTGAATTTCAAAGTTGGCACGATGATGACCTTTGTGGTTGCAACCGAACATGAAGTAGCCACAATCCGCACCGCACTCAATGGCGCGACGCATCAAGAAGGTACAGTCTTCAGAAGCTCCTGGACTAGGTAAGGTGACAAACTTCTCACCCAAGACCTCACGCATAACCTCAGACAAAATTCTTGTCCCTTCTTTGGTCGTTTGAAGTGTGGTGCCTTCACCTACCGTCACCACATCGACCTTAACGTCATGCGTTTTCTCAATCCCTTCGCAGATGCGATAGACGTTATCGCGCATGTATTGGTTAATTTCGTGCGTAGCTCCGCGCGTTTCCACTTGCATCTTGGCGTGCACGGGCGTGACGTTGCGACCTTCTCCGGCGTGAAGGGTGCCAACGCTGATGCGTGAGGCGCCTTGGGAGTGACGCGGAATGGCTTGCATCAGTAAAGCCGCAGCGGCAGCGGCAATCAGAGCGCTACGACCTTTTTCGGGGTCGCTACCGGCATGAGACGGAGCACCCGTAAAGGTAATATCGATTTTGCTTGTGGCTAAAAAGCCCGATTCAGCAATGCAGCCTTCTCCTAACTTGGCATCGCCACCGATATGGCAACAGTACAGATAGTTGACGTGATCAACCCAACCTTTTTCCATCAGACTCTTAGCCCCACGTGTCCCTTCTTCACCGGGTTGGAATAAGAGGATAAAACGGCCCTTTAACGCATCTTGATGATCAGCAATCCATTGCGCAATCCCCAACCCCGTTGCCGTGTGGGCATCGTGACCGCATGAATGCATGCAACCGGCGATTTCAGAGGCGTACCCTCCTTGATTGGCTTCATGCTCTGGATCGGTTGATTCTTCAACCATGACGCAGTCAATGTCAAACCGCAAAGCCGTGACAGGACCTTCTCGACCGGTATCTAAAAGACCAACGGCACCGGTAAAACCACCCGTTTGATCGATAAACGTTTGGGGAACTCCCGCTTCAATAGCGCGGGCGATTGCAGCATCAACCTCGGCTTCATTTCGCCCCATGACTGCTGCAGGTTCAATGGCATCAAGGCCGAACTTCACTTCAAAGCCAAAGTCTTTTAAAGTGCTGACTACTCGATAAGTTGTCTCGAATTCACACCAACCGGGCTCCGGGCGCTTGTGAAGGGCACGACGATGAGCCACGGCGGCATCAACATACTTTTGCTCAATTGACATTGGAAATGACCTCTATATAAATGTGAAAAACCGATGGAGATACCCGTCGCTAATCGATACCCCCACCGGAAAAGAAAAGACTTTAGAACTTGTGCGTCATGCCGGCCAAAGCACTGTACTTGTAGCGATAGCCGTCATTGTCTACAACGTAGTCTTCGTTTTTGGTGTAGTTGGCAACTAAATACAAGTTCGTGCGCTTGCTCAAATAGTATTCAGCACCGACACTTAATCGATGACGTTGACCTTCTCGGGTTTCATTGCCAACATCTTGTTCACCGTCAAAGAAGCCATAGGAGCCGATTAAAGTGGTGTTACCTGAGGCCTTGTAGCGGAAACCGGTGATATAGAGCATACCGTCGACACCGTGTTCGTCAGCAGTCGAAGTTGCTGAGTGGTTCTTCGGCTTCCAATAGCTAAACAAGCGCCAATCCTTGACGTATTGAGCACCTAAGTAGACTTTTATCGTATCGGTCAGGTCATAGTTGAAACCGGCAAAGGCTTCAACGGAGTCCTTGCGGTCTACGTTACTTCCTTCATTACCCCACATGATGGTCGAAGCACCCAAAACACCGTAAAAGCGTCCGTTCGTGTAGGAAATCAAACCGCTTGCAACACGGTCATTGAGGTCTTCTTGCTCCTCTTCTTCACCCGAACGTTGCAACGAATACGTCAAACCTAGTTGCCAGCCACCGATACGCGGCGTGTAGTACAAAATGGAGTTATCAGCACGGCTGTCGGAAGCAAAGAGGCCAGAAATCGTGAAGTCAGACGTATAGCTCGTTAAGAACGGGTCAAGCATCGTAATGCCCATGCCGAACGGAGCGTTCGAGGAGGTCACCGTGCCCATTCGACCGAAAGCTAATTCACCGTAGGTCTTGCTCTTGACCGATAAAATAGATCGACGATTAAAGAGCACTCCGTCTTGCATGAATTCGCCGGAGTCGATCATGAAGCCGTTTTCGAAGTAACCGTTAATCGAAACATCCTCATTGAGTTGCTCGCGAATGTTAAAGCCAAAGCGCGATGCTCCGTCATTTAGCCCCCAATTGGTTTCACCGTCTTTTGTACCGCCATGGTAGTTATCAACACCAAAGTTAAAATCGGCACGACCGTAGATTTCAACATCAGCGGCTAGGGCCGTGTTTGAACACAAGGCTGCGGCAACGGCACAAGTTATTAGAGAGATTTTCTTCATAAAAGTACCTTTTTGAACTAGAAAAAGACTTGTAAGACGAACTCTTTGTTAAAGTTCAAAGGCATTATTCGTTAAAACATGCATTGATAAAAGTACAATTTAGCCAACAAACAATTGCTAAAATCTCAATAAAATTAACTCGTTGTCTTACTTAAATTGAGATTTGCCTGCAAATACTGAATTTCTAATTGCGATATCTGCAATTTAATAACCAACATTTGCAACGATATAGGGAAATCCCCGATAGTAAAGAAAGATGAGATATCTGCTTTAAATCAAAGCGTTAAATGTTGCTGTTTTAACTAAGTCTGTTATCTGAGAGTAGTTCTCATGTCATCACTAACAGTATGGTAAAAATACCATTCATCAAAAACGGCAATTAAATACTGTTTTAATCAACACTATTGATAATTTATGAATGCTTGCTTTAAAGAGAGGTAGATGTGCGTAAGGTCAATAATTTAGAAATTTGGCGCTATTTCATTGAAGCTGTTGATGCCGGAGGCGTCAACGCTGCTGCGGAGCGACTTGGAATTGAGCCAAGCACCGTGAGTCGCGCCCTACGATCGCTAGAGCAAGAAATCGGCTCTGCACTGTGGGTTCGCAATACTCGACCAGCGCAACTTTCTGCATTAGGAGAGCAGACCTATGTGCGCGTCAAAGACCTCTTAGCTGAACATGACTCACTGGAATCGTTTCTATTTGAAGACAAAAATTCTATGGCCGGTGTCATTCGCATATCATCACAAATTGGCTTTACCGCCAAGATCATGATGGACGATGTTTGTGAATTTTTGAGAATGTATCCAGATATTCATTTTGAAGTCGTTGACCAGTTCAAAAGTATTGAATCTACGCTCTATGGCAAAGGAACAGATCGGTGTGATATTGCGTTTGGCTACTCTACTGCCAACGATATCAACGGGCTGGTAAAAATCTACACTTCTACCGTCCCCTATATTGCTTGTGCCTCTAAAAACTATATTGAAGAAAACGGAGCGCCACGAACCCCTGCAGACTGCTTACGACATCGTGGCGTGTTAGTCAGTTCCGCTGTCCGTCAATCAACTTTGAGCCTAACGAAGGATAAGATAAGTCTTCCGCTACGATGGAAATCCACCGTAGTAGTTGGCAATCCTTTTGCTGCCCGTCGAGCAATCAAGCTTGGTGTAGGTGTTATGCCAGATATGTCGCTTTATCACGCAGCTCAATTTTTACAAGATGGAAGTTGGGAAGTCGTAATGCCTGGGTGGCAACGGCCGCCAAATGACGCTTATGTTTACGCCACGGAAGAAAGTTACGCCAAAAAGCGCGTTAGAACGTTTATGGACTGGTTCGCTGAAAGGCGGCGTGCGCATGACGCAAAAATGAAAGCCGCCTTCAGTGAATATTATTTGATGTGATCGGTTAGCACTCCACAACCGTAACGGCTAAGCCGCCTTGGCTTGTTTCCTTGTACTTGGACTGCATATCACGGCCCGTTTGGAGCATCGTGAGAATGACGTTGTCGAGCGACACATAGTGCTCGCCGTTGCCCATCAAAGACATCCGAGCAGAGTTAACAGCTTTAACCGCAGCCACGGCATTGCGTTCAATGCAAGGAATTTGCACTTGACCGGCAATAGGATCACAAGTCATACCGAGATTGTGCTCCATACCGATTTCAGCAGCATTTTCGACTTGCTTGGCGGTGCCGCCTAACACTTGGGTTAAAGCACCGGCTGCCATCGAGCAAGCCACTCCCACTTCACCTTGGCAGCCCACTTCAGCACCGGAAATCGAAGCGTTTTGTTTATACAAAATCCCGATTTGACCGGCAGTGAGCAAAAAGTCTCGCACACCGTTAATATCGGCGCCTTTGACAAACTTCATGTAGTAGTGCAACACGGCAGGAATGACGCCGGCAGCCCCATTAGTCGGAGCCGTTACGACTCGTCCGCCGCAGGCGTTTTCTTCATTTGCGGCGAAAGCAAATACATTAATCCAATCCAATACGGTCAAACTGTCATCGTGCGCGCCTTCAAAAGCCATCAACTTTTGAAGCATATCCTTGGCACGGCGACGAACTTTCATGGGGCCTGGCATGATGCCTTCTGCACGAAGACCGCGAGCAACACAAGCTTGCATTGCCTCCCAGAGCTTATCAAGTTGCTCATTGATGGCTTCGTCAGTTTGCCACCAAACGCGCTCGTTGGCTCTAACGATCTCAGGAATTGAGAGCCCTGTCTTTTCACACCAATTGAGCATGTCTTCAGCCGTTGCAATGGGATAGGGCTGAGGCTTCGTGTGGGCGGTTTCTTTTGCTTCAGTGACTTTATCGAAGTTATCGTGATCGGCTTCAACAATAAAACCACCTCCGATTGAATAGTAACGACGTGACAGAAGAACCTGACCGTCTTTATCCTGAGCAATGACGTGCATGCTATTGGTGTGGTAAATCGCGATCTTCTCCGGACTTAAGATGATGTCGCGTTCAGGATCAAAAGCAATGACCGTGCCATTGGCAAGACGTAATTGTTTGTCTCGTTTAATGGCTTCAAGGTAGCCTGGTGCTTTATCCAAATCCACATCAGCAGGCAAGAAACCCATCAAACCAAGCTGAAAAGCGGTATCGGTGGAGTGACCGATACCGGTGGCACCCAGACTGCCCATAAAATCGACCCAGAGACGGTCCGTGCGAACATCCAGTCCTGATTCAATCAATTCTTCTGCAAAACGCACGGCAGCACGCATGGGGCCGACCGTATGAGAAGAAGAAGGACCGATACCGATGCGGAAAATGTCAAAAACGCTCACGCTCATCTTCATCTCCTCAATGTTTTACTGAAGATGGATAACATCCAAGCCCCAAGCTTCGGAGTCATTCTCATTAAATAACGTCACAAGCTTAGAAGCATCCTCCGTGGCGGGCAATGCGACTCGCATAACGAGGTGCCCATTCAATTCCCCTGCCCGTTGAACACGAGCCTTCTGAACCCCGTCGGTATTAAGCACAATGATCGGTTTAGGATCTTCAAACCAAACCGCAGCATTGTCAGCATGAGAGCCAACGAGGGCATTTTGAAGGCAACCCGCTGCCTTCATGCGGGCTTCGGTGAGAGCCCGACCGATAAACATACGAGAGGCGTCAGAGAAGTCCACAAAGGACTCACCCGCTAACATATCCGGTGTTGTTTCCCCGTTCATCCAATCCATCGATTGAGGCAGGCCTGCCAAAATGCCCAAAGTGTTAGCCGCCATTTCATCAAGGGATTCAACACCTTGACTTAAGCTCCCGAGTGCAAGCTCATCTCCCGTAACCAACGTCACGGCGCCGCAACGCATCAGCATCAAGGCGTTCTCATTGACGCTTACTTCAGCAATCGATCCATCAGCAGGCATTTTGCCATCAAGCGCTGCAGGCGTTGCCTGACCGAAAATCAGGGCTACACGAGTTTGAATCGTCACAAACTCTTCATCAAAGGCTTTGGCGACTTGGTGCATCCAAGCAAGCGTCTCAGGCGATTCAAAAACCACACGGAAGTGAGTGTCGCTATCGGGCAAATGAGCAACCCAGGCAAAGTCCGTTACGGCACCGAGCGCATTAAGGATAAAACCTTGTTTGACGTGACCGCGTCCGATGGTTTTAGCATCAACCGTCAAAAGTCGACGTAAAAAAGACACGCCTGCATCATCTGTTACTTCAATGGCGTAACGCGGTGCAAAGCATTCTTCGTCTTGGGATTGGGCAATATAAAGACCGCCTTTTTGCAGGCAGACTTGGGACAATTCAGAAAGATCTGACATATTGATATCCGAAAACTTGACCCGAGGGTCGATTAGGGGAACTTTTACGCCGCTATTATATCGGAGCCCTTTGACGCGGAAATGAAATTGAGCTGTTTTAACGACAAAATTTTTCATTCATTCCACACCCCTTGTACAATGATCTGAGTTGGAATTTGGATTTTGTTCTTGAATGAAGAAAAACGAAGAACTTTTCATCCACTGCTCGGCTCAAGAAACCCGGGCAGCTGTGATGGTTGACGGTATTTTAGAAGACCTGCACATTGAGCGACGTGCTCAGCGTGGCCTTGTCGGCAATGTCTATAAAGGCAAAGTGATGCGCGTGTTGCCCGGCATGCAATCCGCTTTCATCGAAATCGGACTTGAACGCACTGGATTTTTGCACATCAACGACATCTATACCGCTCGAAAAGAAGACGGCTCCTATACGCCGATTGAGTACCTCTTACACGAAGGCGAGTCGTTACTCGTCCAAGTCTCAAAAGACCCCATCGGCACCAAAGGAGCAAGACTGACGACCACCATTTCTTTGGCCGGCCACAAACTTGTATATTTACCCAAGGAACCTCATATCGGTGTTTCGCAGCGCATTGAAGATGAGCCCGAGCGGGATCGATTAAAGGCACTTATTACGAGCGTTCGCCCCGAGACGGAAAAAGGTGGCTATATCGTGCGCACGTGCGCCGAGGGTGCTACGGCCGAAGAGTTTCAAAACGACATTGTCTACTTAAAACGACTTTGGGCGCAAATTGAAACCAAGGCTTCAACGTCTTCTGCCCCTGCTCTTCTTTACCAAGATCTTTATCTGGCAGAACGATCCCTGCGTGACATGGTCAATGAAAGCACCACGCGTATTGTCGTTGATGCCTGGGATGACAACATTGCCGATTTAACTGAATTTGCTAAAACGTTTATACCGACCGCGGTTGATAAGCTTCAGCTCTACCAAGGTGAAGTGCCACTTTTTGAACAATTCGGGGTTGAAGAAGAAATTGAACGCGCGCTTGCTCGCCGTGTGGATTTGAAGTCCGGCGGCTATCTCATTTTTGATCAAAATGAGGCCATGACCACGATTGATGTCAACACCGGCGCCTATGTCGGTAAACGAGATTTCGGGGACACCGTCTTTAAAACCAATTTGGAAGCGGCTCGT
>DCTK01000004.1 GCA_002329575.1 Sutterella sp. UBA1442
GAACCGCCCCAACGAGCGATGTCATTGGATTGACGCAACAGTTCAATGAACGTTTCGATCAAACCGGCAGCGCGCAAACCAGCGGCAAATACGCCGGCGGCGATGATGATGCCCATGATGTTGCCATAGCCCTTGCCCAAGCCGTTGAAGAAGGACTTGGAGAATTCTTGCGGGTTGGTACGCGTAATCAACAAGCAGAAGACGGCACCGAGCACCATAGCTTGAGCCACGCCCATCTTAATGGAAGGAAGAACCGAGTTACCGAGCACCAAGATGATGATCGGGATCATCGGAACCATAGCGTAGATCGGGTTGGCACTTTCGAGTTCTTCGTGCTTGGAGGAGGTGTTCACTTGGATGTCATCCGTAGCTTCGCCCTTGTCGCGGAAGATGATAGCCATCACGAGGATACCGACGATACCGATAGCCCAAATGGTCATCGAGTAGGAGAAGTGCAATTGGATGAAGTCCATGATTTCCATGTTGGAGATCTTGGCCACGTAAACGTTGTGGGCAGACCCCGGAGAAATCACACCACCGTACGTACCCATCATCACAGCAGCAGCGGCCATGGCGGGACGAATACCGGCACGAAGCATCACAGGAATCAACGTAGAACCCACGGCAGCGGCAACACCGGAAGCCGAAGGAATAGCCACGTTAATAACCATGGTCACAGCCGTGCAGATCGGAACCAAGAAGATGCCCAAACCGCGAATCGGTTTAGCCAACAAGTGCACCAAATGTTGGTCGCACTTCGTGTAAGAAGACACGTAAGCAAAACCCATTGAAGCACAAATTGCCATGATCAAACCGCCGTTGGTCATGGACTTGGCAAAGGAGTTAAAGGCCTCCATCGGCTGCAAGGAAGCACAGCAGAGCACGAGACCGGCCGTAAAGAGGACGAGACGGGTTTCATAGCGCTTAATCAAAGCGGCAATCGTAATTACCACTACGAGTAAAGCAACCCAGTTCATCAGGGTCATAGGATATCTCCCAGTAGTTGTTTTAACTGCCCCGCAGTTTAATGTTGATCGGCAAGACTAACCATCAGAAAAACCCTTATAACTAGTGTTTTCCTGTACTTCTTTTCTAGGATAAATAGCTTAGATCGAATGGAAATATTCGAGGGGACGGTAAATATAGAAAAACCGCTTGAACCAAGTTCAAGCGGTTTGAAATTTGGTGCGGCCGATGAGAGTCGAACTCATATGGATTGCTCCGCCACCCCCTCAAGATGGTGCGTCTACCAATTTCGCCACGGCCGCAAATTTTCTTGATTCACAGCAGTTGCCGAGAATCGAAGTGCGTATTTTAGCGCGGAATTTGATTTGTTTGGGAACCAGAATTTGTTGTTGTTTGATTTTGATCAATAGATTGCGATTGTTCAACCGAACCCAAAACGCCGCCCGTTTGTTGCGGAGCTTGTTTGAAAGCACCCGAACCCAACGTCAAAGCAATCGTAGCTAAGAAAAAGAGCGTAGCAGCCACTGCCGTCGAACGAGACAGGAAGTTAGCCGAACCGGAGGCTCCAAAGATAGAGCCGCTAGCGCCACTGCCAAAGGCGGCACCTAAGTCGGCACCTTTACCGTGTTGCAACAAAACCAAAATGATCACGGCGATCGCAGAGACAATTTGCACTACGATGGCAATGGAGACCAACATGGAGGACATCGTTTAAATTTCCTTTAACTCAAAAAGTCTTATTTATACTGCAGCGTCTGCACAGTGGCAAATCGCTAAAAATTCTTGCGCCTTAAGCGAGGCACCACCGACTAATGCACCGTCGATATCTTGTTGTGCAAAAAGCTCTGCGGCATTGGCAGGTTTGACGCTACCGCCGTAAAGAATGCGCACTGCTTGAGCACCTTCTTCATCGTATTGAGCAAGCACTTGGCGCAAGGCTGCATGTACGCTCTGAGCGTCTTCAGCCGTTGCACTTTTACCGGTACCGATTGCCCAAACGGGTTCATAAGCCAGTGCTCCGCGAAGAAGGGGGGCAACGCCAACCGTATCTAAAACAGCTTTCAGTTGTGCTGCCACGACTTCAATCGTGCGGCCTTCTTCTCGTTCTTGCAACGTTTCGCCAACGCATAAAATCGGCATCACGCCGTTTTCATACGCCAGACGTACTTTTTCGGCCACAATCGCATCGGTTTCGCCGAAAAGCGTGCGGCGTTCCGAGTGGCCAACAATGACCATATCGCAACCGATGTCTGCGAGCATCGCAGCAGACACTTCGCCGGTGTAAGCGCCGTGGCTGTACGAAGCGCAGTTTTGAGCGCCCACGAGAGCTGCGCTGTGCGAGAAACCTTCGCACAGTTGCGGCAAATAGACAAAAGGCGCGCAGACGGCAACGTCGCAGGCCAATGCCGAGCCCGTCAATTGGACGCGAGCCTCATCCATCCAAGCTTGGTTAGCTTGAGTGTTGGCATTCATCTTCCAATTGGCAATGACAAAAGGTTTACGGGTCATATCGAATCGCATTAATCGAAACAAAGTACGTTATTTTATCCAATATCTATGAAAAAACAAACTGATACCGAGACTGGTTTTGTCACAAGGCATATTAGGAGCAAAGAAAGTATCAGGCCGTGGTCTCAATTTGCTCGACAACGAGTTGTACAGACTTTTCCCCTCGCCATTCATTAATTTCAGGTCGATAAGCCAAACGCGCAACAGACGGAATTTCTGCCGCGCGTCTGAAGAATATTCCCGAGAAGCGTCTGCCATCTAATTCTAAAACGATTTTCAGGTGACCGCCCTTAAGCAAACTTTGATGCAACACTTTGAATTCATTGGCAAATAACGGCGGTAAGAATCCTTGCCCCCAAATCTGGCCATTAATGGCCTCAATCAGGTCAAAGGAAATTTCTTCCCCTTTTAATGCGCCGTCGACCCACACATGGCGCTCAAAAGCTTCGGGATCGCAGTTGTCTCGAACCACTTCTTCGAAGAGATTCGTGAAATCCTCTAATCGTGTGGCATCAATTGTTAGGCCAGCTGCCATGGCATGGCCACCGAATTTTTTGATAATTCGTGGATCCTTTTTGGAAACCAGATCAAGCATATCGCGAAGATGCACACCGTCGATGGAGCGACCGGAGCCTTTGAGTTCACCGGGATCGGCTTGAGCAAAGGCAATAGTTGGGCGATGTTTACTTTCTTTGATACGACTGGCGACAAGTCCAACGATGCCTTGGTGCCACCCTGGTTCAAAAAGCGATAGGGTGTGGCGTTTTGTGACATCAATTCGGTTAAGAATCATCGCCGCATCCCACTGCATGTCAACTTCGAGTTCACGTCTTTGACGGTTAAAATCTTCGAGTTCTCGAGCCAGTTCTCGGGCTCGATCGTCTGTATCGCTGATCAGGCACTCGATACCGGTAGTCATTACATCCAAACGGCCCGCAGCATTAATGCGAGGGGCAATTGCAAAACCGAAATCTTGAACACGTGCTTTAACGCAGGGGCGTCCTGCGATCTCTAAAAGAGCTCGCAAGCCGGGATTGATGTGACCGGCTCGAATACGATTTAAGCCTTGGGTGACCAAAATGCGATTGTTGTGATCTAGTTTGACGACGTCGGCCACTGTCCCCAAGGCCACAAGGTCAACCAGTTCATCCAGTCTGGGTTGTGTTTTAACGTCAAAATGGCCTCGGGCGCGCATTTCAGCACGAAGTGCCATTAGGACATAAAACATAACACCGACGCCGGCTAAATTTTTACTGCCGAAAACACATCCCGGCGCATTAGGGTTCACAATGCAGGCTGCTTGCGGCAATTGATCGGCAGGTAAATGGTGATCAGTGATGATCGTTTCAATGCCTAGCGCTTTGGCTCGAGCCACCCCGTCGATGCTAGCCATGCCATTGTCGACCGTCAATAAGATGTCAGGTTTATGAGTAGAGGCTAAATCCACAATGGCGGGCGTTAGGCCGTAGCCATAGACGAAGCGGTCAGGAACGAGATAGTCCACTTGTGCGCCCATGGCACGAAGTCCTCGGATGGCAACCGCACAGGCCGTGGCTCCGTCGCAGTCATAGTCTGCGATGATCATGATGCGCTTTTTATCTTCGATGGCATTGGCTAAAAGACGTGCAGCATCGTTAGCGCCGGGTAAAGAGCCCGGTGCTAACATGGATCGCCAGTCGGCTTTCAGTTCCGCAGCGCTAACAACTCCTCGTGCAGCCAACGCTCGGGCCAATGCCGGTGCAAAGCCCTCTTGAATTAAAGCATCCTGCGCAGTACGTGAGTAGTCGCGTTCGATAAAGCGGGTCATCAATAATCTCGTTCAATTAAAAAATCGTTTAAATTCAGAGTCTTCTTCTTTTTAAATCGTGCTAAAAAGCCTTTAGCAGTGCCACCGGCCTCAAAGCTAATCGTATGAGTGTCAGTGGCTCCGCACGCAACAATAACAACTCTTGCGCAACGACGTTTGCGTGCCGCAGCAGAAAGTACTGCGAGTTTGCGAGCGACTTCGGGCAACTGCTCTGACCACGTTTGCCAATCGGCCTTTCGATAGCTTTCGAACAAATCATCAATGACGGACAAAAGATCTCCCTCGGGAGCTTCCGGCCAGTCATCGGATACGGGAACCGTTCTGAAATTCAACAGTCCTGCATTTTGGGCCCAACCCAACACTGCCGAATCATTACACATGACCGCGCGAAGCGTAGACGCTTTGAGCAGATGTCGGCGTGATCCGCCATCGGGCCAGAAACCGTCAACAGTCTCCATGCCGGCATCTCGTCGAGCTTCATTGACTGAACTTTGTGCCATGAAATCCTTAAGAGCCTGCTGGAGGGCAAAAAAGTCTTCGCGTGCCTCTCCGGAGACGCTATGTTCTGTGACAGGGTAATACTTTTGTGCGCACCAAGGCTTGACCGTAACAGCCCAGTCCGTTTTACGTGTCAGGTACCATCGTCCTTCCCATTGCTGCAGTTCAAAGCCAAAGCGCCGTACGCAGCGCACGAGATCGTCATGAAGCTCGATGCGTTCATCTTGCGTGAGCATGGGCTCAGGACTTTTAACCGTTTGATCTTCACACTGATGAAAAGACCAAAGACGCCATGTTTGAGCGCCCATGCTGGGACCGCCGTCCGCTTCCCATTCAAAAGCCGCAGCTTCGGGATCGGTGTTTTGTTTGCTGATGACTCGCCAAAGCCAAATTTGGTGCGCAGCACCTTCCCAGACAGGGGAGTGGACAAGTTGCTGGGTCATGATTTCCTCAGCACCTTCGCAGCTTTGCAGCAATTGCGAGAAGTCCGTGCGAGCAATCACCTCTGCACAGACTTTCCGCGGTAGCCTTAGTCCGGGAATTAAGAAGTAGACGGTATTCATCAAGCGGGAAAAGAAGACAACGCAATAGTCAATACAAACACACGGTACCCGACAGTGTTCGGGTACCGGTTGGCTCTCAACTCTAGCACAACTGAAAAAGCTCAGGGAAAAAATGTCCGAACGGCTCATCCGGAAGCACTCCAGCTTTGAAAAACGAGTAGACTGCCAAGCAGAAGTTTTTAGAAAGATAGAGTAATGGCAAAATTTGATGTCAAAGGTCGAGCCTTATCCAGTCATGGTAAGGGAGACAGTCTTTATGATCACGCATCGCGTCAAGTGAAAACCAGCGTACTTGGCGTGGCGGTCTTGTTGACTTTAAGTTTTTCAGCCGTTGAACTCGTGGGCGGGATTCTGAGTCAGTCATTGGCGTTAATCAGTGATGCGGGTCACATGGCGACCGACGCGGCCAGTCTGTTGTTTGCCTTAGTTGCGAATTGGTTGGCTCGAGAGGGCGCCGACAGCCATCATTCATTCGGGCACGCACGTATTGAAGTATTGGCCGCCTTTGTCAATGCTTTATTGATGTTTGCCGTTTTGTTTTGGATTTGCTTTGAAGCTATTGAGCGAATCTCAAACCCGACAGATGTGGCCGGCGGCAGTGTCATGCTGATTGCCGCCATTGGTCTGACGGTTAATCTCGGTGTGGCTTGGTCGCTCTCAAGAGATCGAGACAATGTCAATACGCGTGCCGCATTGGTGCATGTGTTGGGCGATATTATGGGGTCGCTAGCAGCCATCGCTGCCGGGACCGTAATTTATTTTGGTGGTCCGACGATCATTGACCCGATTCTCTCGCTTATTATTTGTGCATTGGTTGCCCATGCAGCTTGGTCCGTTCTTAAAGAAACGGTACCGGTGATGTTGGATGCCGTTCCCGAGGGTGTCAATTATGATGAGGTCGGTGAAGCGATTTTGTCCATCGAAGGGGTTAACAGTGTGCACGACCTTCATGTTTGGATTATGAGTCCGGGGCATTCAGCTATTTGTGCTCATGTACAGATTACCTCTCACCGCGCGTGGCCGATCATTTTGCAACATATTCGTACGCAGATGAAAGAGCGTTTTAATATTGATCACGTTGCGTTNNCCAAACCGGTCCTTGTGAAATCTGTAAAAACGAAGATAAATCAGAGGGTTAACTAATTTTTTGTTAGGTCGTCAAACTTTTCGGCCTAAAAGATTGTTGAGGGGCGGAGTGTACCGCTATAATTCTCGTTTAAGTTGATTTTTTTCAAAAGAGCGATCGACATGACCAAATACGTATTCGTTACCGGCGGCGTGGTGTCGTCCTTGGGTAAAGGCGTTGCTGCGGCTTCTTTGGCTGCCATTCTTGAATCTCGTGGTTATACCGTGACGATGATCAAGATGGATCCCTATTTGAACGTGGATCCGGGCACAATGAGTCCGTTCCAACACGGCGAAGTTTTCGTGACTGAAGACGGTGCAGAAACCGACCTTGACCTCGGCCACTATGAACGCTTCATCTCCTCGAAGATGCACAAGCCCAACAACTTCACTTCGGGCCAAATCTACGAGAGCGTGTTGCGCAAGGAACGTCGTGGTGAGTATTTGGGCAAGACCGTGCAGGTGATCCCGCACGTGACCAATGAAATTCAAGAATTTGTCGGCCGTGGTGCCGGTCAAGCCGATATCGCCGTGGTGGAAATCGGCGGTACGGTTGGCGATATTGAATCGTTGCCATTCGTTGAAGCCGTGCGTCAATTAAGTTTCCGTGTCGGTCGTGAAAACAGCTGCTTTGTTCACTTGACGCTTTGCCCCTGGATTGCTTCTGCTGGCGAACTCAAGACCAAGCCGACGCAGCACTCTGTGCAAAAGTTGCGCGAAGAAGGCGTCTATCCTGATGTATTGCTTTGTCGTGCCGACCGTGCGATTCCTGAAGGCGAACGAGCCAAGATCGCATTGTTTGCCAACCTGCCCGTCGATCATGTGATTAGCGTCTGGGATGCTAAGACGATTTACGAAGTGCCTTTGATGTTGCACGAGCAACACTTGGATGACATCGTTTGCAAGCGCTTGGGCTTGACCGATGCCAAACCTGCCGATTTGTCGGCATGGATTAACATCTGCAAAGCGCTCGAGAACCCCGTGCGTGAAGTCAAAGTTGCCATGGTTGGCAAGTATGTCGACTTTGCCGACAGCTACAAGAGCTTAAACGAAGCCCTTTTGCATGCCGGCATTCATACGCAAACGCGTGTTAATCGTATTTTCGTGGATGCTGAAGAAGTCGAACAAAAGGGTACGGACATGCTCGAAGGCATGGACGCCATTTTGGTGCCCGGTGGTTTCGGTAAGCGCGGCACAGAAGGTATGATCAAGGCTGCGCAATATGCTCGCGAACATAAGATTCCGTATTTGGGCATTTGCTTAGGCATGCAAGTGGCTGTCATTGAATTTGCTCGTCATGTTTGCGGTTTGGGCGCAGCCAACTCCACTGAGCTTGATCCCGACACGCCGCACCCGGTCGTTGCCTTGATTACCGAATGGACAGATCGCAGTGGTCGTGTAGAACGTCGTGACACACAAAGCGATATGGGTGGCACGATGCGACTCGGTCGTCAAGAAGTGCCCGTGAAGGAAGGCACTCTAGCTCACAAGATTTACGGAGATGTCGTGGCAGAACGTCACCGCCATCGCTACGAAGTCAACAATGCCTACGTGCCGCAATTTGAATCGGCCGGTATGGTTATTTCGGCCAGAACGCCGTCAGAGAATTTGCCTGAGATGATGGAATTGCCCAATCATCCGTTCTTCTTTGCCGTGCAGTTCCATCCGGAATTTACCTCCACGCCGCGCTTCGGGCATCCGCTCTTTAAGGCCTATATTGAAGCCGCAATTGCTCAAAGTCAGAGCAAATAACGTGGCCTTAGGGTTTAAGTAATATCGGGAAGCGGTCAAAGACTTTTTATAAAGCCTTTGACCGCGGATTTTATTTAGAGTGAGCAGTATGAAACTGTGTGGTTTTGAAATTGGTTTAAATCAACCGTTTTTCTTAATGGCAGGCCCTTGCGTCATCGAAAGTGAGCAATCTGTGATGCAGATTGCCAAGGAAATGAAGGCCATTTGCGATGACTTGCACATTCCCTACATTTTTAAAGCCAGTTACGACAAGGCCAACCGCACTTCTGGGGCAAGTTTCCGTGGTCCGGGAATGCAAAAAGGGTTGGAAATTTTGGCAAAAGTGCGTGAGACGGTCGGTGTTCCCGTGATTACCGATGTGCACACGGCAGAGGAAGTGCCTGTGGTTGCCAAGTATGTCGATGTTTTGCAGACGCCTGCCTTTTTGTGCCGTCAAACGGACTTTATCCGAGCTTGTGCACAGTCGGGTAAGCCAGTCAATATTAAAAAGGGTCAATTCTTGGCGCCCGGTGACATGAAAAACGTGATTGATAAAGCGCGTGCCGCAGCACGAGAAGCCGGTCTTGACGATGACGTCTTTATGGCCTGCGAGCGCGGTGCAAGTTTCGGTTACGGCAATCTTGTCAGCGATATGCGCAGTCTGGTCATTATGCGCGAAACCGGTGCTCCGGTTGTCTTTGATGCCACTCACTCCGTTCAATTGCCTGGTGGCAATGGGACGAGTTCCGGCGGCAATCGTGCCTTTGTGCCTGTTTTGGCTCGAGCTGCAGTTGCCGTTGGTGTTGCGGGTCTTTTCATGGAAACGCACCCTGATCCCCAACAAGCAAAAAGCGACGGTCCCAACATGGTTCCCTTGTCGCAAATGCACGATTTGTTAAGCTCCTTGGTGGCGATTGACCGAGTGGTCAAGGCGCAACCGTGGTTGGAAGAACGTTTTTAATTTTTATCGATTGATTCTCATTGGAGAACTTTAACTATGTCTACGATCAATGCCATTATTGCTCGCGAAATTTTGGACAGTCGCGGCAACCCGACCGTCGAATGTGATGTCTATTTGGATAACGGCATCATGGGCCGTGCAGCCGTGCCGTCTGGCGCTTCGACCGGTATTCGTGAAGCGCTCGAATTGCGCGATAAAGATGAGCGCTATTTAGGCAAAGGCGTGATGACGGCTGTGGAAAATATCCACGCTAAGATTCAACCGGCCTTGATCGGCTTTGATGTGGCCCAACAAGCTTCGATCGACAATCAAATGATCGAAGAAGACGGCACGGAAAATAAGAGTAAGCTCGGCGCCAACGCTATTTTGGGTGTTTCGATGGCTTGCGCTCGTGCTGCAGCGGCAGATTGCAATTTGCCGTTATATCGCTATTTGGGTGGCATGGGTGCTGTGCAAATGCCAGTGCCGATGATGAATGTGATCAATGGTGGTGCTCACGCCAACAATAACCTTGACTTGCAAGAATTCATGATCATTCCGTTGGGCGCCCCGAGTTTCCATGAAGCTGTGCGCTACGGTGCAGAAACGTTCCATGCCTTAAAGAAGATCATTAACGGTCGCGGCATGAGCACGGCTGTGGGTGATGAAGGCGGTTTTGCTCCCAATATCGATAGCCACGAAGAAGCCATTGAACTCATTATCGAAGCCATTAAGGCTGCTGGTTACACGCCGGGTAAAGACATTGCTATCGGTCTTGACTGCGCTGCTAGCGAATTCTACGAAGACGGTAAGTACGTTCAAAAGGGCCAAGGTAAGACCTACACGGCCGAAGAATGGATTGAAGTCTTAAAGGGTTGGTGTGACAAGTATCCGATCATCTCCATCGAAGACGGCATGGCCGAAGTCGACTGGGAAGGTTGGAAGAAGTTAACAGATGCTTTGGGCCGTCGCGTGCAATTGGTCGGCGATGACCTCTTTGTGACCAATCCCGGCATTTTGGCCGAAGGTATTCGCAAGGGCGTTGCCAACTCGATTTTGATCAAGGTTAACCAAATCGGTACGTTAACGGAAACGTTGGCAGCTATCGAAATGGCTAAGCGCGCCGGTTACTCTGTGGTCGTGAGCCACCGTTCGGGTGAAACCGAAGACAGCTTCATTGCTGATTTGGCCGTTGGCATGAATGCCGGTCAAATTAAGACCGGTTCGATGAGCCGCAGTGACCGTATCGCGAAGTACAACCAATTGCTTCGCATTGAAGAAGAGCTCGATGACCAAGCCGTTTATCCGGGTCGCGATGCCTTCTATTGCATTAAGGAATGGGCTTTCTAATTAAAGCTCGTACTTAAAGGGCCACTGCATGATTACTCTTCGCCACATTATCTATGTGCTTACGGCGTTGTTGCTTCTCATGCTTTGGCCCTTAATCGGAGGCCAGGGAGGCTATCTTCGAGTGCTGGAGCTCACCGATGAGCTTGAGATGATTAAAGAAGATAACCTTGCGGCTTTCGAGCGCAATCAGCGCTTAGCTGCAGAAGTTCGGTCCCTTACACAAGGGGCCGATGCCATTGAAGAGCGCGCCCGATATGATCTCAATATGGTGCGCCCGGGCGAAGTGCTCTTTAGAATTCAGCGTCCGCAACGCGTCTTTCCCAATAGTGCCATTCCGGCCGACATTATCAACGATCCATTGTATCGACCGGCACCTGTCACACCTCCTAGCGAAGCTTCTTCAAACTCCAAGCCCGCTCAATAAGAGGCTTTTCTAGGTACATAGCGTTATAGCGCTAGTAAATTTTCTGCAAAAGCTGAGACTTTTCTCTATAACTAATCTCACCCCCAGTTCTTTTCCTTTTAAGGAGCAAGACATCATGGCTCAGGTGATTATTAAACCGCAAGCCCTCTCTGAATGTGCCGAGGCAGCTGCCGCTGTGCGCCATATCATTCATGCCTGTCCCGAAGTGGGATTGGATCTTGTAGAAACTGAAAAAACGATTGTTGAGGCTCTTAAGAGCTTTGGTTGTGAGGATATCCACACACGGGTGGGCGGCAAAGATGTTGCCGGCGTTGTTTGTGTGATTAAGGGCAATAAGCCCGGTCGCACAATTGGTCTTCGAGCCGACAGCGATGCATTGCCGTTAAACGAAAACACGGGTGTTCCCTACACCAGTACGAAAGAAAAGCGTATGCACGCATGCGGTCACGACGGTCACGTAGCAACACTGCTGGCGGTGGTGAAGTATCTGCAAGAAAATCGTGATTTTGCCGGAACGTTGGTTGCGATCTTTCAGCCTGGCGAAGAAGGTTTTGCCGGTGCTCGTTTCATGGTTGAAGACGGTCTTGTGGATCGATTCGGTATTGAAGAGTTCTATGCACTTCACACTGAACCCTCGTTAGACGTTGGAACAGTCGGCTTTATTGAAGGTTACGCAACGGCCAATGCTGACATTTTTGAGATCACGTTTACGGGCAAAGGCGGTCACGGCTCTCGTCCGCAAATGGCTCACGATCCTGTTGTAGCTGCGGCAGAAGCAGTCGGTGCTTTGCAAAGTATCGTTTCTCGTAATGTCTCGCCGGAACTCTCCGCCGTGGTCTCTGTTTGCAGTTTGCAGGCCGGAGACACCAACGGCACGAGTGTCATTCCGCAAAAAGCCCTTGTTCGTGGCACGGCCCGCTCGTTTGAGCCCGAGGTGCGTGATTTGATTGAAAGACGCATTGCTACGATTGCCGAAGGCATCGCTATAGCTCATGAAATGCAGGCCACGCCGGTTTACACGCGACTGTACCCTGCCATGTACAACACGCCTGAGCGTGTGCAAGAGGCTCAAAGCCTTGCGGTGCAATGTTTGGGAGAGGATTGTGTGAAGCCGTTGAAGAGAAGTCACGGTGGTGAGGACTTTTCTTTCATGCTTTTGCAACGTCCGGGTTGTCTTTTCCGCTTGGGCAATCGCGATGCCGAGCATGATGCACCGGTTCATAACGAACGCTTTAACTTTAACGATAAAGCGATCGCTACCGGAGCCGCGGTATTGCTGTCGATTGCACTGACGAGAATGAGTGCCTAGAAACGAGAGTTTTCGGTCGATCAGATAAGAGCGCGACAGTTGAGGATGTCGCGCTCTTTTTAGTTAAGGATCGTGGGCTTGGCCGGTTCAGGGGCCTGTTCGCTCATTGTGTTGAGCGCCTGATCGGCTACGGTCAGCGCACGTTCAACGGTGATCTTTTCGAGCGTTTGCATGACAGGGACGCTGTCTTTAAAGCTCGTGTTATATAGCCATAAATCTTTTCCATTACCGTAAATGTTTAGAAGGTCTGCGCGACCGTCTTCATACATTAGGCGGGTGGTAAAAAGTTTGGTCACTTCCAGTGTGGTGGGTTCTTGACCGGTCAGTTCAAAAGTCACAGGAGCAAAATTGCGGTCATTGCCCTTGCTTTCAATGACCTCATAAAGGGCCTCTTTTAGCATTTGGGGATCACCCGCTTTGGCCGTTTGCATGCCGAAGTGATCAAGAAGTGATTCCATAGCGCTTTCTAGGCGAGACAGTACGCGTTCACGAGTGGCATCGGCAATCTTCGTGCCTGGAAAGCGAACATTGAGAGACTTTACCTCAATGCCGAGTCCACTGGGATCAACGGAAATTTTCATTGCCTGAAATTCCGCCGCCTCAAAAACGGTCAATGAGTTTTCATCATCTTTAATGGCAAAGAAGTTCTGAACACGAAATGCGTCTTTAAAAGCATCGGGCAAAATCCAGTCGATGACTTCTTGTAAAGGGTGGCGCACAGTTTCCAATTGTGCCTTCTCGATGTTATATCGAGCCTCGTAGAAGAAATACTCGTCATTGACACAAAGCTTGAATAGCCAAACGAGTGTGCCAGTGGTCAGGTTTTTCTCTTTTGCGTAATCGACACTGATTTTTGCAATGCTATCGAGCACTTCACGATCGCTGACGTCATGAAGAGGATAAGGGCCGTTAACCGAGAAAACACTCTCGTTATTGCGTACTTCGATATTGCCTTGAAGGCCGTAGCCTTCAAAGATATCGTAAAGGCCTTCGATGGTCTCGAAAGTTGCTTTTTGTGCCATAAAATCTGTTTTCCTATTAATGAACTTGTTGATGACCGTTGCGGGAGAAAATCTCTGAGATTTGTTCCGGGGTAAAACGTTCTGTTTTCCCGCAGAAATCGCACGTGACAGCAAGTTCGCCTTCTTCGCTGGCAATCTGTAAAGCTTCAACCTCGCCTAATTGTTCAATCATGCGAGAAACTTTTTCTCGAGAGCAGGTACAAGCAAAGTAAGGTTGTTGCGGTTCAAAGTAGTCCGGCGCTTCTTCCCAGAAGAGTCGATGGGTGAGCTCTTGCGGAGAAAGCGTGAGCATTTCTTCGTCAGTGACTGTTTGAGCAAGCATTTCGATGCGATGCAAGTTTTCCTCTTGCTCTTCCGCACGGACTTCTGTTTCATAGCCGCCAGTGGCCGGCATTTTTTGAATCATAAGACCTGAGGCGGCTTTTTCATTAGCGGCCAGCCATAGTCGTGTATGAATTTGCTCGCTTTGCTCAAGATAGTTTTCAAGTACTTCAGCAACGGAACTGCCCGCAAGCGAGACAACTCCCTGATAAAGAGGCTCTCCTTCTGGGCGATCCTTAGGATCGAGCATGATGGCGCAACGGCCTTGACCGTGAGCGTTAANNACAGTCAGTCCCATCGAGTTACTGAAAACCACGCCTTCGTGCAGTTTTGCAGTGGCGCGAATCGCTAAACCGTTTTTGACTTCAACGATTGCCATGCGCACGGGGCCATCGCCTTGAATTTGTAAGATGAGAGAGCCTTCAAACTTTAAAGAGCTAGCCAGAAGCAGCGCTCCAGCAGTCAATTCGCCCATAAGCGTTGTGACACACACCGGCCACGTACGAAACTCTCGCACGGCACTCCAAGTGTTTTCCAAGCGAACGCTTGCACCACGCACGCTTGCTTTTTTAAAGATCATTCTCAAAAGTGTATCTTGAGTCATTTTTAATTCATTATCCTTGCTAGTCAATGCGTTTGGCTGTCAGTCGATAAAGATCAGCGGTTTCGCAGTAGTGTTGAGCGTTTTGAAGTATAGCCGCTCGATCATCATCTGTTAGTGTTCTGACGACACGGGCAGGGGCTCCCACAATAAGGGAGTTGTCCGGAAAAGTTTTGTTTTGCGTCACCAAAGCACCGGCCCCGACAATGGAGCCCGAACCGATAACGCTTCCATTTAAGACCGTCGCTCCCATACCAATAAGGGAGCCGTCTCCGATAGTGCAACCGTGTAATACGGCCGCGTGGCCAACCGTTACGTTTTTGCCGATTCGGCAAGCGAATCCAAAATCGGTGTGAATCACGGCGCCGTCTTGAACGTTGGAGCCTTCTTCAATTGAAATGGGTTCAATATCACCTCGAATGGAGGCGTTTGGCCAAACGCTCACGCGCTCACCTAAGTTCACATCGCCACTGACAAACGCGGTCTCTGCGACCCAAACGTCTTTGCCAACACGCGGGATTCTGTCACCAATTGAAAAAATCGCCATGAATTTACATACTATCGAGTTAAAGTTAGGGTTTGATTGTAATGGATATTGTTGGACGTATGAAACTGGATTTACATGTGCACTCGAACGCCAGCGATGGCGTTTATCGGCCTGCTGAGGTAGTGCGCAAAGCGTATGACAATGGGGTAGAGGTTTTGTCACTGACTGACCACGATANNGGGACTGGCGGAGGCTGCGCGTGAAGCTGAGCGGCTTGGCATGCGTTTTATCAATGGGGTAGAGCTTTCCTGCACTTGGGGTGAAAAGACCATTCATGTGGTGGGGCTTGGGATGAAGGCGTTTGAGCCTTATAAGGAACTTACCGATAAGTTAAGTCGAATGCGTGATGAGCGAGCCAAACAAATGGCTGCGAAATTTGACGCATTGGGCATTTATAACACTTATACTCAGGCATTATCGCTTGCGGGCAATAAGCTCAATCTCTCTCGTCGCCATTTCGCGATGGCGCTTTTAGAGCGTGGCACTGTGGGCAACGAGGATGAGGCTTTCGAGCGTTTCTTAAAAGACGATGGTCCTGCTTTTGTGCAAACCAATTGGATGAAATTGTCCGAGGCAATGAATATCATTGCCAAGACCGGGGGAGTAGCCGTTTTGGCTCATCCGGGACGCTATAACTTTAAGTCTCCCTATAACATCATGGATTTATTGGAAGAATTTAAAGCGTTGGGTGGTGATGCGATTGAAGTAACCACGGGAAGTCACTTTGTGGGCGAAAACGAGCGATTCATGCGAATTGCTGAGAATATGGGCTTTTTAGCCAGTACCGGTAGTGACTTTCATGGTTTTAAACCCGGGCGGCCTGAGCCCGGCATGCAGGAAGCATTGCCGGCGGAAATGCCTACGGTACTTGAACTGTTAACAGATCGATGACTCAAGAAATTTACCAAATCATTATTTATATTGTTCCGCTTTTATTTGCCATTACGGCTCATGAAGCGGCTCACGGTTGGGTTGCTGCCCGTTATGGGGATATGACAGCGACCATGCTCGGACGAGTAACTCTAAATCCAATTCCGCATATTGATCTCGTGGGAACGATTGTGGTGCCGGCAGTGTTATTGTTGGGGTCGGCCATCACGGGGATGGGAGGCGTCCTATTGGGATGGGCCAAGCCCGTGCCTATTAATACTCGTCATCTGAATCCGTTTCGCCAAGGGATGTTGATGGTGGCGTTGGCCGGTCCACTGAGTAATTTCCTGCAAGCGGTCTTCTGGCTTTTGTGTCTGAAAATTTTTATTGTGACTGGATTTGTCACGCAGGCACTTCTCGATTTGACGATTGCGGGGGTTTTAGTCAACTTCTATATTATGGCTTTTAACCTTCTGCCGTTGCCGCCCTTAGATGGCGGTCGCATTGTGACGATGTTGTTGCCGTACGGTGCAGCTGTGCGGTTTGCCGAGCTTGAGCGCTACGGCATGATTATATTGGTGGTGCTGATTCTCTCAGGGCTATTAGGTTACTTTATGCATCCTTTTGTGGCCATTGCTCAGATGATGCTCGGTTGGGTTTTGTTCTGATTGAGTTACGGAAGCCTCCCCATATTGGGCGAGGCTTCGGTACAATAGTCGGAACTTGTNNCCGCGAAAATTTGTATGAAAATGAATAAAGTTTTGCGTACCGGTTTAATTGTTACGATCCCGATGGCGCTTGCCGCTTGCTCTGGCTTTAACTTCAGCCAAGACCGCATTCAATACGAAACGAGTGATTCTCGTGCCCCGCTGGAAATTCCGCCTGAATTGTCCCAAGTGCCGGCCTCGGATCGTTTCAATGTACCGTCTCGTCCGCAAACGGTTTGGGCCAGCCAACAAGAGCAAGAAGCGTTAGCTACTCAATCCGACAGCCCGGCCACGCGCATTCTTTTGCCGCAAGGCGAAGTTGCCAAAGTGATGCGTGATGGTAATAACCGTTGGGTGCACGTCTCGGTTGCTCCCGAACAAGTTTGGCCCGTGTTACAAGATTTCTGGTCAAGCGTTGGCTTGTCCTTGGCTCGTCAAGATGAGTTGACCGGTGTAATGGAAACCAACTGGGCAGAAAACCGTGCCAATTTGCCGCAAGACATTATTCGCGGAACGTTGGGTAAGGTGGTGGATTTGGTTTACTCCACCGGTGAACGCGATCAATATCGCTCTCGTGTTGAACGTACCGATGACGGCGGTTGCGACATCTTCATTACGCACCGTTCGATGGTCGAAGTCGTGAAGTCTTTGGGTGGCGATAATGAGACGACCGTCTGGCAACCCGGCCCCGCAGATCCGATGCTTGAAGCTGAAATGGTGACGCGTCTGGCTCAACGTATCAATACGGAATTCAATCCCAGGGCTGTTAAGCAAACCGAAGAACAACGCGAACAACAAGTTCAAGAATTGGCTAGCTATGAAGCCGCACCTGCCATCAGCCAATTGGAACAAGACGCCGATGGTAATCCCACGAGCATCCTCATTAGCGAAGATTATGAACGTGCCTGGAGACGTTTGGCATTGGCCATCGATCGCTTGGGCTTTACGGTTGAAGACCGTGACCGCTCCAGAGGCTTCTTCCTCGTGCGCTATCTCGATGAAGAGTACGAAGAACAAGAACGCGCTAAGCAAGGTTTCTGGGCTAATGCATTCGGTCGCGACAAGGCCGTTGAAGCTCCGCAATACGTGATCGGCTTGCAACAATTGTCTGAAACGGAATGCCGAGTCCATGTTTTAGGACCGGATGGCAAACCTGATCAAACCGGTGTTGCTCCGAAGATCTTGACGCTTTTGAGCGAACAGACGAAGTAATACTGTTGCGGCTTAAAAAGTCGGCATAATTTAGAGAGTGCGGCCTGGTGCTGTGCTCTCTTTTTTCAGGACACTACATAGTGCTTAAATTATTTTTCTCTTTTAAAGGGCGTTTAAATCGCTCGAAGTTTTGGTTGATTGTGCTCACGTGGACAGCCATTCGAATTGGTGTGCCGTACGTGATCTACTCGATCGGCAGTTTGCCGGGCTACTCCCTGGATATTCAGGATGCCACGGCAACGCCTGAATTTTATGAAGCCAGTCAAGCTTACGTCATTTTGAGTTTTATCTCGTTATTTAGTCTGATTTCTGCGGCCGTTCGTCGTTTGCATGATTTCGACTCAAGCGGCTGGTGGGCATTACTGTTATTTATTCCGGGTATCGAATTTATCGCTTACATCGTAATCGGATTGATTGGCTCTCAGCCTGGCACCAATCGCTACGGCATCAATCCCTTGGGCGTGGCCAATGTCTATGTACCCGGTGCGAATGAGGAAATGCGCGTTAGAGAATTAAAGGATTTAGCCGCCTTGTTTGAAAAGAGGCTTTTGTCCGAAGAAGAGTATCGCCGCGCTAAAGACAAAATTTTGAAGGACTAATACGGATGCAAATTCAAAAAGACACCCTTGTGACGATGTCGGTTGCCATGTATACGTTACAGGGCGATTTATTAGAAACCGCCGATGAGCTCGTGTACTTGCATGGCCACGGGGACATTTTCCCTGTGATTGAGAAGGCTTTGGAAGGCAAAGCCGCGGGTGAGAAAGTCAAAGTCGAACTGGAGCCCGAAGAGGCTTTTGGGGATTATGATGAATCTCTTCTGATCATTCGTCCGGAGACCGATTTTGAAGAAGGCGTGGAAGTGGGTTTGAGCTACAGCGAAATTCGCGGTGAGACGCTTGATCGTATTTATCGGGTCACGGATATTGCCGAGGGCGTAGTCGTTTTGGATGGCAATCACCCGTTGGCGGGTATTGGTCTGCGATTTGATATTACGATAAAAAACGTCAGCAGAGCCGATGCTCAAGGTGAAACCGTAGGGACAGACGATGTGGTGGTTCCGGGCTTTTTACAAGTGGCCGAAGGCCCGGTTAATAATATCGTGGAAGATGACGGTGAGGAGCCCAAGCCCCACACCGTGCATTAATTAATCGCTTTTTTCGCTTTGTCCTTGAGTTCGTAAATTAACTCAAGGGCTTGGCGAGGCGTGAGTGCATCGACTTCAATTTCAGAAATCTCTTCACAAAGCACATCCGACAGTGAGGCTTCAATCTCAGGGACTTCCGCAATTGCAGGTAGGTCTGAGAACAAGTCCAATTGCTCATTGGCTTGAGCACGCTCTTCGAGCTCTTTTAACATATGTCGCGCACGGCGAATCACAGGGTTTGGAACGCCTGCCAATTGCGCCACAGCAATACCGTAGCTTTGGTTTGCCGGGCCATCCTTGACCTCATGCAAAAAGACAATGCGACTTTTGTTTTCAACCGCAGCTACGTGAACGTTGGCGACTTCTGGAGCGATCTGCGCAAGTTTAGTGAGCTCAAAATAGTGTGTTGCAAACAGCGTAAGGCTCTTTTTTGATAAAGCCAGATCTTGTGCAATGGCCCCAGCTAAACTCAAACCGTCAAACGTGGACGTGCCTCGNNGACCGATCTCATCCATTAAAACCAAGCTCTTATCGGTTGCCTGATGCAGGATTGCTGCCGCTTCGGTCATTTCCACCATAAAAGTTGATCGTCCGCGGGCAAGATCATCGCTTGCGCCGATGCGCGTCAAAATCCGGTCTACAGGACCGATTCGCGCGGCTTGAGCGGGAACAAAACTGCCGATATAGGCAAGTAGCACGATTAGGGCCACGGAGCGCATGTAGGTGGATTTACCGCCCATGTTTGGGCCCGTAATGACCAAGAGTCTTCGGCCGGGCACAAGGATACAGTCGTTAGGTGTGTAGCGTTCAATCGCATCTTCAACCACGGGGTGACGACCGGCCGTGATTTCAATGCCGGCAGCCTCACTCATCTCCGGCCTTACCCAATCGACTCTGGCGGCATGTTCAGTCAGTGAGGCAATGACATCCAATGCTGCAATGCTTTTTGCCGCGGCTTGAAGTGCTGCAATATAGTGGTTCGCAAACTCAAGTAAATCGTTATAGAGGCTCTTTTGAAGAGCAGCAGAACGCTCTTGAGCCGATAACGCTTTGGCCTCATAGGCTTTAAGTTCCGGCGTCATGTAACGCTCAGTGTTTTTGAGTGTCTGCTTGCAGTGATAGTGCTCCGGAATTTTATCGGCTTGACCGCGAGAGACTTCAATGAAAAAGCCTTGGATTTTGTTGTACTGCACACGAAGCGTGGAAATGCCTGTTGCTTCGCGTTCTCGAATTTCCATATCGTTGAGAAATTGCCCAACATTGTCTCGGAGCTCACGCAAGGTTCGCAATTCGTCATTGAATTCACTGCGAATGACATCCCCATCACGCAATAACACCGCGGGCTCAGGTAAAAGCGCAGCATCAATTTGCGTATAAAGCGCAGGATCAATGACTAAGTTATTGCACTGTTCGGTCATAAACGGGTCGTTTAGACTAAGCACATACTCTGCAATACGAGCCAAGTGAGGCAATGCATCCCGAAGAGCGGCTAATTCTCTCGGGCGGATTGAACGCATAGCAATGCGTGTGGCCAAGCGTTCAAGATCGGGTAGCGGTTTTAATTCTTGAGCCAAAGTCTCGCGAACGGTTTCTTCAGGCAAGAGCGTTTCAATGGCTTGTTGACGGGCTCTGACAACATCGATGTTACGCAAAGGGTTGTGCAACCATTGGCGCAGAAGTCGAGAGCCCATGCCGGTTTGGCAGTGATCGATAGTGGAAAATAGCGTCGGTCCATCATCGCCGCGCAAGGTTTGCGTCAGTTCCAAATTGCGACGACTTGCGGCGTCCATTCCGACAAATTCGGATTGAACTTCGAGCACCGGGGGCAAAATGTGCGGTAACGATTCACATTGAGTGGATTCGGCATAACCCAAAAGGGCTCCGGCAGCACTGACGGCTTCGGGCTCATCATCGAGCCCCCAGGCTGACAGTGTTTCCACTCCGAACTGATGTTTTAAGGTGGCCGTGCCGTGCTCAGGCGAGAAGTGCCATTTTGGCAGTGCCGTGACTGTAATCGCAGTGTGGAGCTCTTCAATTTTTTCTTTGAAGTCCTCGGGCACCAAAATTTCAGAAGGTGTGATTCTCGAAAGTTCGTTAGCGAGATTATCAAAAGAGGTTTGTGCTAGGCGAAATTCGCCACTACTGAGCACAAGCCAAGCCAAACCTACCCGATCTGCGTGACGGTTTGCCGGCGCAAGAGCCAGTAGTGCGGCGTTTTGCTTGGTGGGCAAAAGTTCGTTTTCAGTTAAAGTCCCTGGCGTAACAATTCGGGCCAGTTCTCGCTCAAGGGGCCCCTTGCTCGGATCGCCGATTTGCTCGCAAATGGCAACAGAGACACCTTGTTTAACTAAACGCGCCAGGTACTGATCCAGCGTTTTTTCCGGTACACCCGCCATAGGAATAGGGGCGCCTTTGTTGTCAGTACCACGAGTCGTGAGCGTGATTCCCAAAAGGCGATTGGCACGGACAGCATCATCGAAAAACGTTTCGTAGAAGTCTCCCATGCGATAAAGCACAAGCGTCTCAGGATGCTCAGCTTTAATTTCTAAAAAACGTCGGATAGCCGGGGTGTGCCCGGCTAGAGGATCGTCCGAAGGGGTTGAAATCTTACCTTTAGCCATTGGGAACCAAATCGCTTGCAAAAATTACTTGATATCGCCGTAGTTTTTATTGACCACGGCCAAGAGTTGACCGAACACCTTGGGCGTACCGGCGATAATTTGACCGTTGTCTAAGAAATCGGTTTCACCCTTAAAGTCCGTGACAAGACCACCGGCCTCAAGCACCAAGAGCGAGCCCGCGGCGATATCCCAGGGTTTTAAGTTCGGTTCCCAGAAAGCGTCCAAGCGGCCGGCTGCAACGTAAGCAAGATCAAGTGAAGCGGCACCGGCGCGGCGAAGACCGCTGGTGGTTTTTGCCAATTGGCTAAAGACGGCTAAGAATTGCTCAACATTGTCTTGACGGCGGAAGGGGAAACCGCAACCGACGAGGCTTTCTGAGAGCGTGGTGCGTTTGCTTACACGAATGCGTCGGCCGTTTAAGAATGCACCGGAGCCACGCGTAGCCGTGAAAATTTCATTTTTAACGGGATCGGCAACGACAGCCTCAACAATTTGATCTTCATGCTTTAAAGCGATGCTGACGGCGTATTGGGGAAAGCCGTGCATGAAATTGGTCGTGCCATCAATCGGATCGATGATCCATTGGAAGGGACTATTTTCCGGACCCACCGTGCCGTTTTCTTCGCCGAGAATTTGGTGACGGGGATAGGCTTCACGCAAAATTTCAACAATGGCGCGTTCACAAGCCACGTCAATTTCGCTGACATAGTCGGAGTGGCCCTTGCGGTGCACTTCGAGCGTATCAAGATTGTCGGCTGCACGATTGATAATGGCGCAAGCAGCACGCGCTGCTTTGAGCGCGGTATTGAGCATGGGAGTACTCATGGAAAAAGTTCCTTTTTGAAAGAGCAAAAATAGAAATCTAACAACGTGTAGAATCTCGTTATTTTAATGATTTTGCAGTGTTTTCCAACACTGAGGGTAGTTCAATGTCAGCTTCTTTAGCCGATCGTTTGTGTTTTATTTTGGTTGAACCGGCCCATCCTGGCAATATCGGTTCCTGTGCCCGCGCAATCAAAACGATGGGGTTTCGAGACCTGCGAGTGGTCGCACCGTGGGTAAAAGACTATCGAGACGATGCCGAAGCGCAAGCCTATGCGACAAGTAGCATCGATGTGTTAAAAGAAAGCCGTGACTATCCGACACTTCAAGACGCTTTGGCTGATGTTGATTTTGCTTGGGCCATGTCAGGTTATGATCGTGAGTTTGGTCCTGTCATTGAACCAGTAAGAGATGCTGCGGCTAATGCGCTTTCAATGGTTAAAACTCAAGACGTAGGAAAAATTGCCTTTGTCTTCGGTTGCGAGCGCACCGGGTTATCTAACGAAGCTGTCGCGATGTGCCAACGAGTGGCGGCTATTGCTGCAGCACCGAACGCCACCAGTCTGAATCTTTCTCAAGCCGTTCAGATTATGGCCTATGAATTACACATGGCCATGCTTGAAGAAACAGGAGCGGTGGACGGTTTTTATGAGTGGCAAAAGCGTTTTGAAGGGGAACCCTTGGCTGGAATTGCCGCCACGGAAGGCTTTTTGAAGCATTTTGAGCAAGCCATGATTCATTGTGGAGCCTTGGATCCCGAAGAGCCCAAACTTTTCATGCAACGCATCAGACGTCTTTTTGCTCGCACTGAACTTACGCGAGCTGAGGTGGATTTGTTGCGTGGCGTTTGCTCTCAAATCATCTGTCCCAAAGAGTCCCGAGCCGGTAGAAAGTGCCAAAAGAAAAAGCTCTGAAAATCGTTATCCGTGATCGCTCAAGAGATGATTTCTATCTTGCATAGGCATAAAAGCCTATGGTTTTAACCATGGTTTTAGGCACTTTGTGCTAGAGAAACCGTTTTTGGGGCTTGAAAACAGCCTTTTATTTCTGATACCTTTAAAAAACCTCATTTCGAGGATTCTCTTTTTAGAGCAAGGTTTGATCATTATGTACGTAGCATTAACTCAACAATATGACACCGACGCCAGCAGTGCTGCTCGCGCCGTGTTGTTTGTTGCTCAAATGCGAATGTGCATGATGACGATGGTGCTCTAAGACCTTCGGAGCACCCTAACTCCGCAAACAATGTCGTCTCGGAAGGTCCTAAAACGAGTCGACGTTGATCAATCCCAAACTTTCAAACAATTTAATTTTCTGACGTCACTGTGACCGAAGGCACTTTTCGAAGGCCTGATTGCATCCGAAGTGCATTCGTTGAACCGAAAACGTTTTGCGATGACAACGGTTTTAACGCGGTGATGAAAGGTGTTAAAACCATGATTACGCTAGAGCACATTAGTAAGTTATTTAAAACCGAAGCGGCAACGGTAGCAGCCGTTGATGATGTCTCACTGCATATCAAAGCAGGGGAAATCTTCGGCATTATTGGGTTTTCCGGCGCCGGCAAGTCAACGCTTGTACGATGCATCAATTTGTTGGAGCGTCCGCAAAAAGGCCGAGTGATTATTGACGGTACCGATATTACGGCGTTAGATGCGGCGGGCCTTCGTAAGGTTCGCCAAAGAATCGGGATGATCTTTCAGCACTTCAATCTCATGCCCTCTCGAACCGTGTTTGAAAACATAGAGCTGCCGCTCAAACTCACGGATTTAACGCCTGAAGCACGAGCACAAAAAGTCACGGAACTATTGGAGTTGGTGGGTTTAAGCGACAAAAGAGATGTCTACCCGTCGCAACTTTCAGGCGGCCAGAAGCAACGGGTTGCTATTGCTAGGGCGCTTGCCAACGATCCCAAAGTGCTCTTGTGTGACGAAGCAACGAGTGCCCTTGATCCGCAAACTACACATTCCATTTTGCAGTTACTCAAAGAAGTCAATCGTCGCCTCGGCATTACGCTCGTTGTCATCACTCACCAAATGTCCGTCATTAAAGAAATCTGCTCCCGGGTTGCGGTCATGCAGCACGGAAAAATTGTGGAAACGGGCAATGTCATTGATGTCTTTGCCGAACCTCAAGCTCCCATTACCAAGGACTTCATTACCGCAGCCGGCAATCTCGGGTCTTTCTACGAACTTCTGCAAACGCCTGATGCAGTTCACGGTTTGGATAAAGATCAAGCCGTGTGGCTCTTAACCTTTAAAGGCAACGTGGCGGGCGAACCCATGATGAGCGAGCTTTATCGACGCTTTCAAGTTCGCGCCAACATCATCTACGGCAATATCGATTATTTGGGGGGAACGATTCTGGGCAAGTTAGGTATCGGTGTGGAAGGTGATGAACAAGCCATTATCCAAGCCAAACAATTTTTGATTGAAAGCAACGTGAAAGTGGAGGTGTTGCGATGAACGGACTTATTCAGACTTATTTACCGCATTTAGATCGATTGGGACCGGAGTTAATTGAGTGCTTAATGCAAACGGGCATCATGATCGCGGTTTCGGGAACCATTGCTTGGGTTTTAGGTATCGCAATCGGCGTGTTGCTAGTGATTTGTCGTCCCGGAGGACTTTGTGAGAATCGTCCCTTGTTTTTATTTTTCGATAAGTCAATCGATATTTTGCGTTCGATTCCTTTCATCATTTTGATCGTGCTTTTGATTCCGTTGAGCCGTTTTTTGGTAGGAACGGGTAGTGGTGTTACAGGTTCATTTGTGGCACTGGTTTTCGGCACCGTTCCGTTTTTCTCGCGCCAAGTCGAGACGGTGTTAAGCGACATGAATAAGGGCTTAATCGAAGCCAGTCTCGCGATGGGTTTTTCTGTGCCGCAGATCATCTTCGGTGTTTATCTGAAAGAAAGTATTCCGGGTATTACCCGTGTGACGATGATCACGTTTGTCAGTTTTGTCGGTATTACTGCCATTGCCGGGGCGATCGGCGCTGGCGGTTTGGGTGACTTTGCCATTCGTTACGGTTACCAAATGGGCTATCGCGACATGATTTGGCTCACAGTCGTCATCATTTTGGTCGTCATTAGTCTCGTGCAATGTCTCGGTCAATGGATCATTCGACAAACCACTCACTGATTTTTAAATTTTCGTAGGAGAAATATCATGCAAAAACGCAACTTCTTAAAAACCGTAGCGGCTTTGGCCTGTGTGTGTATCTTATCGGCAGGCAGTGCCTTGGCCGCTGATGAATGGACAGAGGTTCGAGTTGGTGTGGTGGGCGACTATAACGCGCAGTGGGATACGGTCAATGAATTGTTGGCTCCGGAAAAAATTCGAGTGAAATTGGTGAAATTTTCCGATTATGCAACGCCAAATCGTGCCTTGGCTGACAAGGAGTTGGATTTGAACGCTTTCCAACATAAGGCCTTTTTAGCCAACGACATTGAGCGCAATGGCTACAAAATTACGGCTATTGGCGATACGTTTATTACGCCTTTGCGAATCTACAACAATAAGGAAAAAATTAAGTCGATTGCCGATATTAAAGACGGCGACATTATTGCGATTCCCTCCGATTTAACAAACGGTGGTCGAGCGATCAAGTTGTTGGAAGCGGCGGGCTTAGTTAAGGTGGATCCGGCTAAAGGCTTTGTGCCCAATAAACTCGATATCACGCACTACAACGTCAAAATTAAGATCCGTGAAGCAGAATCCGGCATTCTGGCACGCTTGTTGCCCGACGTGACCGCCGCGTTGATTAACGGCGGCAATGCATTCACCGCCGGTTTAAATCCGGCAGAAGATGCTATTTATGCTGAAAACATTGATCCGAAAACCAATCCCTACGTCGATCAATTGGTCAATGTCATTGTCTCGAGAACGGAAGACAAAGACAATCCGGTGTACCAAAAGATTGTAAAGGCCTATCAAACGGATGCGGTCGCCAAGACACTATTGGAAGCCTATCAAGGCGCCTACACGCCGGTTTGGTAAAAAACTCTTGTAATTGGGGTTGAAGCGGTAAGACGTGTCGGGCAAGGCTCGATCCGTCTTGCCGTTTTCGTTTAGGCAATAAGGGCCTCTGCTAAAATGCTTTGATTATTAATGATTTTGATGGCCATGAAAAAGTGTTTGTTCGTCGCTTTAGGGAGCGCTTGTGTGATGATTGCAGGATGCAGTGCTGATAGAGGTCTCTCTCAAATGCAACCCCAATTACCCTTTGATGTAGCCGAGCGTTACTTTGTTAAAAATAACGTCTCAGTTGTTCCCGTCGTGCTAAAGGACAAGGCCTCTTTTGAGAAAGTCTTTGGAATGGCCGCCTTCATGGGTAAAAACGGTGTGCCCACACCAATTGATTTTGAGAAAAGCTTTGTGATTGCTGTGGCGGAACCGGAGACCGATCTGAGTACTGTGTTAGAGCCTGTTTCGCTGGTTAAAAATGACCAAGGATTGGTCTTTACCTATGAAGCGCAGATTGGCGAAAAAATGACTTATCGGATTCGCCCGAGTATGGCGATTATCGTGGACAAGACGCTTGAAGCGCCCGTTAGTGTTAAACGCAATGAGGTAAGAAAGTGAACGTGTTAATTGTAGGTTGTGGGATTTCAGGTGCAACGTTAGCCCGAGTAGCGGCCGAGCGCGGTCATACCGTAACGGTC
>DCTK01000001.1 GCA_002329575.1 Sutterella sp. UBA1442
GCAATCAGCCGGCAAATGCCGGCTGATGTTTTTTTTTGACATTAATATCTTCTATAACGTCACGTAGGCCCACAAAGCCACAATGATAATTTGCCCCGTAATGATGCGAAGGAACATCGCCAACGGATACACGGTAGAGTACGCGACCGCTGCGGCACTTTTATCCGAAAGCGTTGCGGCATAAGCCAAAATAGGCGAATTCGTACACGCTCCGGTTAAAAGTCCTACAACACTGTGGTAATTGACCTTAAAGAAATAACGAGCGACAAATCCTACGACAAACTGCGGCACAAACGTGATAATAAAGCCACAGAACGCGTACAAAAGACCGTTGCCGTTTACGAGCGTATTGACGAAATTACCCCCTGCCGTTAAACCGACACTGGCTAAAAAGAGCGCAATCCCCAGCTCTCGAACAATGAGATTGGCAGAGTTTGTCGTGTAAGTTGCCAAATGGAAGGTTGCGCCAAACCGCCCCAACAAAATTGCAACAATCAAAGGACCGCCTGCCAGGCCGAGTTTTAACGGCGTCGGCATCCCCGGCATAGCAATCGGAATAGAACCGATGAAAACACCAAGCGTAATCCCCAAGAAAATCGCCACTAAATTAGGCGTATCCAAACTCTTTGTCTGGTTACCCAAACGAAGTGCCAGACGTTTGACTGCATTTTCCGGCCCCACGCATTGAATAATGTCGCCAACCTGAATGTGAAGACCGGGATAAGGGAAAATTTCTAAACCGGAACGCCACAGACGAACGATATTGACACCATCGGAATGAGCAAGCGACAAATCATTAATGGTCTTGCCGTTCATATCGTCTCGGGTCACGATGATGCGTTGACGTGTTAAAGGGGAGCGTTCCGTTGAAATGTCAATTCGGTTGTCTTCTTTACCGAAAGCCGCCACGATGTCCATTTTGTCAGCCGGCGTTGCCAATACGCGAATCGTATCGCCGTGATGGATAATGAATTCGGCATTGGGGCTGACAATTTCACCGCGATGCATCAAGCGAGAAATGATGAAAGGACGAGGAATGCGTCGGTGTGCTTCCCCGATCGAAATACCGTCCAACATATGGTTGGTCACATAGATGTGAAAAACGACCGGGGCCTGATTGATTTCTTTTTCTTCTACATCCCAATGGCGATCTTCTTCAGCCAAATCTACTTTAAAAAGCACTCGCAATAGTACCGACACACCGATGATCGTAACCAAACCCAAAGGATACGAGCACGCATAAGCAATGGCAATATCTTCCCCCCGATAGCCCACTTGATTAAGCGCTTCTTGCGTTGCACCTAGACCCGGCGTACAGGTAATGGCTCCATAATGCACGCCAAGCATGGAAGCTAAAGAAATCGTGTCACTGAAAATAAAATAAAGCAAAATGGTGAGTCCCACGCCTACAGCAATCGTCAACAGCATAAGGCTGTTTAACACAACTCCCACGCTCTTAAAGGATGAGAAAAACGAGGGACCAACTTGCAAACCCACAAAGAAAATAAAAAGCACTAACCCGAAATCTCGCGTAAAGCCCAACACATCCATGTTGATCTTCACACCGAAATGACTAAAAATGAGCCCAACGAATAAAACGGCGATTACACCTAGCGAAATGCCTTTGACTTTCACACGACCCAACGCTAATCCAAGCGTTATGATGGTCGCGTAAACAATAGCAATATGGGGAATTGAATCAGGATTAGTTAGGAGCGCATTGAGCCATTCCATTGGAACCACCCGTTACGATTATGTCTTACTTGATTAGACAAATATTATTAAATAGGGACAATTAGCTAGTGTATGCCTGCCTAAAAAAAATTCGATACATACATACCCTAAAAGGGTAAACCCCTTATAGTCGTTTTTTCGATCAAACTTTAGAGCTCTTGTTATCACTCTCCTCAAACTTCCATAAAGAATGACGATGCCGCGCATACTCAGCATCTACAAACCCGGAAAACATCGCAGGCAGAAGACATCGATTGGCCTTAAATAGAAAGGCAGCCATATGCCCGAAAAAGAGCAAAATCGTTAAAACCATTCCCAGATTGTGTAGCTGCGCCAGCCAAAATAGGACAGGATCAGGAAATTCCACCCCAGCGAGATTTTTCAAGGATTTCAATAACCCCGTGACAATCACTAAAGCAAACACGCCGGCAAATGCCGTCCAGGCCAATCGTTGCTCCGGAAGATACTTTTCAGAAGGTGGTTCAGCCTGCCCAGAAATTAGCGCTTTAATGATCGCAACACTTCTACCGAAGTCTCCTTTTTTCGGGACAATGTCAAAGTCTCCCTCTAAAGCGTGAACGGCCAAATGAAACACGCATAAGAAAGTGAACACGACCGCAAAAGCGTAGTGCCACGGTAGCGTTACATAGAAGTCTCCCGTCGAAGGAAACAGGGCTGTAATCCCGTAACGCTTAGCTACGGGCATCTGAAGAATCCCCGTAACGATCAAACCGAAACAAGAAAAAGCGATTCCCCAGTGCACGAGACGATTGCGAAGACTTTGACGAAATACCTTTGCCATCACGCTTCATCCTTATGATTTTGGTGACGAACTTTTTTACGACGAGCAATCACATACGCAACAGNNACTAGCTTTGAAGCAACCGGTGCAAAACCGGGCCTGCCGTCATTTGCAACGGATTGTTTTGTTTTTAAATGTGCCGTTTCGATGGCTTCAAAAGAAACGCTTGAGACATACCACGTGGCCGTTCCGCCGTTTTCATTTAAGCCGTAAACGTAGCGCTTTCCGACAATTTGACGCAAATGCGCAATGGCTTGAGTCAATGGCAAAAAGACCGTTGCTTTTTGAGGGCAAGCCGTTGCACAAACCGGCACCCCTCCCTTATCAAGACTGTCAGCGCAAAAGTCGCACTTGTACATCACGCCTCCGCCCGCAAATTTAGGAGCGACATCCAAATAGAGTCCGACTCCGGCTTGTCGTTGCGGTATAGACCAAGGGCAAACATCGCGGCATTTAGCTCCGCCGAAACACACTGAAGAATCAATCTGCACCGCGCCTTCGTCCGTGCGGTTGATGGCTCCAAACGGACATATTTTGCGGCAAGGCGCGTCAAAACAATGCATGCAACGCCTGGGCGCGTAAACCACTTTACCGTCCTCCAGCTCAACCTTTTCGACGTAAAGCCAGTTGTAGGGCGTCAATCGACTAATAAGGTCTTGTCGTTCAGAGAAATCTTCAAAGGTCTTTTGAGGCCAATAGGGACGCAAAGGTTTTTGTGGCTGAGGGAAGCGCTTCTGATTTTTATCTCGACAAGCCTTTACACAAAGCGGTACTGCTCGGTCCGCACAACCGTCGCAAGCATCCAGATCAATAATGCTGACCCATTGATTTAAAGACGGTTCTCCTTGCTTTGCTTGAGCCTGGAATGCTCCGGCCGCAATCGCAGTCAAGAGAGAACCTTTGAGAAAAGTTCTTCGATCTGCCATGACATTGCGCTTTCTAAAATTCTGTTTTGCAATGTTAGCCTATACCAAATGCAGAAAGAATAACTTTTGGACAAAAACAAAAATCCGCACGGTTTTCACACACGCGCGGACATAAAATTTGGCGCCCGATGACTGACTCGAACAGACGACCTACCGCTTACAAGGCGGTTGCTCTACCAACTGAGCTAATCGGGCCTCACAAAAGAGCGACTATTTTACACGAGAAAAGACCGGTTTGGAAGAAGTCTTTTTCTCTTCGACTTCATCTTCGGGTTCGTCACTATTTGGACCAAACATCATTCCCTTGGTCGGCTCTTCTTGAGGGAAGGTACCGATGATATTGCGATAAGGCACATAACAGCGTTGAGCCTGATCCCCAAAGCGGGCCTCAAAAATGACGGCATCTTCCTCGAAGTGCAAATTGTGAGTAGCCTCCGTCGAGATATCGAAAACAATCTGACCGTCTTCGACAAATTCCATCGGTACGGTACAGCGATCATCAACGGCCACGAGAATATAGGGCGTTAGTCCCACATCCGTGCACCAATTCCAAATGGCCTGAATCAAGTACGATTTGATCGACGGTCTTGACATGGTCTCTCCAATCGGACGATTTAACGACGCATCACTTTTTCAGAAGGCGTCATGGAATCAATGAATGACTGACGTGAAAACAGTCGTTCAGCGTACTTTTGTAGCGGTGCTGCAGAAGGCGGCAAGTCGATACCGTAGTATCCGAGACGCCACAGTAGCGGAGCCATCACGACGTCCAACATCGTGAACTCTTCACCAAAGATGTACTTATTTTTCAAAAAGACGGGAGACATCGCCGTCAATTGATCGCGAATGGCGGCACGAGCAGCTTGCTTGGCTACTTCATCGGTTTTACTCGATTCAAGCGTACGAACATGCGTGAAAAGTTCGCGCTCAAAATTAAACAGGAACAAACGCACTCGAGCACGCATCACGGGCTCGGCAGGCATTAATTGCGGATGCGGGAAACGTTCGTCCAAATACTCACAAATGATGTTTGCCTCATAGAGGAAAAATTCGCGCTCTACGAGCACCGGCACTTCCCCGTACGGATTCATCGTCGCAATATCTGCGGGCAAGTTATTAACGTCTACATCACGCACTTCAAAATCCATGCCCTTTTCATACAAAAGAAAACGACACCGATGAGAAAAAGGACAAGTCGTACCGGAATACAAAATCATTTCATTACTCCTTCGCCTAAGTTCGGCGATGCGCATTGATCAGCCCGCAAGCGAAACACTGAAATAAACGGGCGACCATTGTTTAATTTTAATCGAGCGCCGAAAAAAACGCTACAAAACACAAATAATTTATTTATTTATCAATAGGTTAAATTGGATTGTCATCATCTACAAAAATGCATTCCAGACCTAACTCTTTCTCGATGTATTCGCCTAAAGCACAGATACCCAAGCGCTCGGTTGCGTGATGTCCACACACAAGATATGGCACACCGCTTTCGCGTGCAAAATGAGTCGTTCGCTCGGCAGCCTCTCCGCTTAAATAAGCGTCTACACCAGCTGCCGCCGCAATTTCGAAAAAGTCCTGCGCAGCCCCTGAACACCAAGCCAACTTGCGTATGGGCTCTTCTCGTTGCCCCAACACGAGTGGTTCACGACCGAGCAATTGTCCCACTCGGTCTGCTAATGCTTCCAGAGACTCGGCGGCAACCGTACCTGTCCACACAAAGGGTTCATCGGTTAATTGCGTTATCTCGGCTGCGCCTAAAAGGGCCCCCAATCTTGCGTTGTTGCCGAGTGTTTCGTGCGAATCTAAAGGAAGGTGGTAGGCAATCAAATTGATGTCCGCACTCAGTAACGCTTTCAATCTTTTGTATTTGGTGCCGACAATAGCTGCATTTTCTCCGCGCCAAAACCATCCGTGATGCACAAGAAGTGCATCAGCCTGAAGCTCACAAGCCCGATCTATGACGCGCTGAGTGGCCGAAACGGCACAAACAATGCGACGAACATCGCTCTTACCTTGAACCTGCAGACCGTTTGGTGCATAGTCCTTGAAAAGTTCCGGATGAAGTAAGTGATTAAGGTGCTCAATCAGGGCATCACGAAGCATCTTGATACTCCTTGAGTTGAAAAATAGCAGTGGCGATCAGGCCTCGTTGTCTTCAGAGTCTTCGTGCTTCTTGCCGAAGGCTTTGACGGCCCAAAGTCCCACTTGATACAAAATTACGAGCGGCACGGCCAACAGGCATTGGCTCAGTACGTCAGGCGGCGTAACGATGGCCGCAATCACAAAGGCTCCCACAATCACGTAAGGGCGCAAGTGCACCATCTGCTCATAGCGAGCAATCCCCGTGTGATTCAAGAGCACGACCACAATGGGCACTTCAAACGCAAGGCCAAAAGCGACAAACATGCCGATCACAAAACTGAAGTAGGCATCAATGTCTGGGGCGAAGTTAACGCTTTCCGGACTAAACCCCGCAATGAAGAGAAACACCATCCGGAAGACAATGAAATAGCAGTAAAGCATTCCGAGCGCAAACATAATGATGCTCGAAATCAAAACCGGAAAAACGAGTCGCTTTTCTTTTTTATAAAGGCCCGGAGCCACGAACGCCCAGACCTGATAAAGCACGATGGGAAGTGCGATTAAAAAAGCCAAGAAAAGAGTGACTTTCAAAGGCACGAAGAAAGGGGCTACCACGCCCGTGGAGAGCATTTTGACACCTTCGGGTAGAGCACTCATCAGAGGACGACTCAGGATGTCAAAAATTTGCTTCATAAAGGGCGAGAGCGCCAAAAAGACCACGAGAACGCTTGCGCACGCTTTCACGGTTCGCGACCGCAACTCCAGAAGGTGACTCATGAGCGGCTGCTCGCGATCAACTTCTTCGTCCTCATTTTTCTCGTAAGTGAGCTTTTCGTTGGTCATGGACGTCTCAACGGTAAATACGGGGACGGTTTACACGCGCCCGCGGAGCATAGCGGCGATTGTAGCCACCCAGAGATTTTTTCGGCAACGCCATTTCACGTCGCAAAGCTTCAAGCTCTTCAATTAAATCATCCAAGGAGGCTGTCGGCTTGTAGCGTTTGGGAACATATAGCGACTGTCGAGTGCCATCGTCGTCGCCCCCCATATCCCAGCCGAAAGGATTATTGGTTCGAAAGTCCGATGAACGGGACTTTGTCGGCAACGTTGCTTCTGCTTGATTAAATTTTGTGTAAGGATCTGGTGTGGCACTCTTGGTGACTGAGTCGACCGGCTCTTTGACGGTAGAGACCGTCTCACGAATAGCGTCGGTTTCAGCCTTGACACCCGATTTGATCTCCGTGAAGGATTTTTTCAAATCTGCAGCCGAGCTGCTGATTTCTTCCCGAATACGCTTAATTTCAGACAGTTGTGTCTCACGCTCAATCTCACCCTTGACCTGTGTGAGATAACTTTGCGCACGCGCAAGCAACCGCCCTGCCGTGCGAGCAACCTCAGGCAGTTTCTCCGGGCCGAGCACCACAAGAGCGGCAACGCCGACAATTAAAATTTCAGAAAAACTTAAATCAAACATAAACGGCAAACGAGCTACGCGGATGCAAGAACTATCTGCATCCGCATTCTCAGTTTCCGATCAACGTTTATTTTGTGACTTTCTCTTTGGCCTGGACATCGACCGTGTCGGCTTCGGCCTTTTGAGCCGTCACTTGCTTGGGATCTTCCTTAGCGGCAGCGTTGGTTTCTTCTTGACCTTCTTTCAAGCCGTCTTTAAAGCCCTTAATACCACTACCCAAGTCACGGCCGAGGTTTTTAAGCTTACTCGTACCGAACACGAGTACCACGATCAAAAGAACGATCAACCAGTGCCAAATTGAAAAACTTCCCATTTTTAGCTCCTACGCGCCCAGGGTTGCGGGCCGCCCATAACGTGAATATGCAAATGGCCGACTTCCTGACCGCCGTCTTTTCCGGTGTTGATCACAACACGAAAACCGTTTTGGCAGCCTTGCTCTTTAGCCAGTTGCGGTACCAGTGCAAGCATTTTACCTAAAAGTGCCGTATCTTCAGGTTGCGCTTCGGCCAAAGATGTTAAATGCTTTTTCGGAATCATTAAAAAATGAATCGGCGCAGACGGATTAATGTCGTGAAAGGCCAATACGTCTTCGTCTTCATAGACCTTATTGCAAGGGATGTCACCCTTGATGATTTTGCAGAAAATACAATCTTGCATGATCTTTTCCCTCATCTATTTATCAGGACAATCGTTCAATCTTGGCCCCAAGTGCAGCCAATTTTACTTCCATGTGATCGTAACCACGATCAAGGTGATAGATGCGATCCACAATCGTTTCACCGGAAGCAACCAAACCGGCCATCACAAGAGAGGCTGAGGCGCGAAGGTCGGTTGCCATCACTGTGGCTCCTGACAATTGCTCCACTCCCGTTACGACAGCCGTATGACCGTCAACGGTGATATTGGCTCCCAAACGTTGCAATTCCGGCACGTGCATAAACCGATTTTCAAAAATCGTCTCCGTAATGCGCCCTGTCCCCTCGGCAATCGTATCCAATGCCATAAACTGGGCCTGCATATCTGTGGGGAATCCGGGGTGCGGGACCGTTCGAACGCTCACAGCCGTCGGACGACGATCCATCTTGGCGCGAATCCAGTCCGTGCCGACTTCAATCACGGCTCCAGCTTCGCGCAACTTATCCAAGACAATATCCAAGGTATGCGGAGCGGCATCCGTTACCGTCACATCACCTTGTGTCATGAGAGCGGCCACTAAGAAACTCCCCGTCTCAATGCGGTCTGGCAATACGCGATGGGTTGCTCCATGCAAACTTTGTACCCCTTCAACTTCGATGATCGGAGTACCTGCTCCTCGAATTTTGGCCCCCATGGCAATCAAACAATCGGCCAAATCGACCACTTCGGGCTCACGCGCAGCGTTCTCAATCACGGTCGTGCCCTCGGCCAAAGTCGCTGCCATCAAAAGATTCTCCGTACCCGTAACGGTCACCATATCTGTGACGATATGAGCACCCTTTAAACGCTTGGCCTTTGCCACCACGTAACCATGGTCGATCTCAACTTCCGCACCCATGCATTTGAGCCCCTTGATATGTTGATCGACAGGGCGCGCACCGATGGCACAGCCGCCGGGCAACGACACCNNGCGCTTCACCGAAACGGGCCAACATTGGTCCTAAGGTCACGATGGATGCACGCATGGTTTTGACCAAGTCATAAGGCGCGGTCAGTGTATCAAGCGTCTTGGCATTTAACGTGACCGTCTCATTGTCTCTTTCCACTCGCATCCCGAGTCCGCTCAAAAGCTTTCCCATCGTGCGAATATCAGAGAGATTGGGCACGTTTTTCAACACCAAGTCATCTGCCGTTAAAAGCGACGCTGCCAGGATAGGCAAGGCGGCATTTTTAGCGCCGGAAACCTTGACTTCACCGCTTAAACGATAACCGCCCGTGACTTTGAGTTTTTCCATACTTCAGTTTTTCCGAAAAAAATTCACTTGCCTCAAAAAGAGGAACCACATTAATCAATCATAATGAAAACACATTGCCTGAACAAAATCCGCGCCAATTGGCGCGGATTTCAAAGCCCGTTCATACGTCTTTATGACAGTACGGGCGAATCAGTTCGCGAACACCGTACAGCTTTGCTAAACTCCACATCCCTTCGGGTAGATTAACAATACTGGGCGAAAGATTGGCCTGCCGGGCTTCTTGCAACCACTTCAAAATTAATGCCAAAAGCGCACTATCGGCAGCCTTAACTCCCGTGCAGTCGAAAACGGCATCGCCAGCCGCTAACGCCGCCTCCGAGAGCTCTTCCCAACGATTAATGTCGTCAAAAGTGACCACTTCTTGCGAGATTTTCATTAAATCCGTCTCCGAAAACTGCCTGATACTTATTTGGCGTTATCGGTCAAACGCGACTTCATTTGACGAATCAAACCGTCAATACCTTCTTGAGCCGCAATACTGCCGTATTGATTACGGTAATTGCTCACCAACCAAACACCTTCCACGTTAATATCGATCACGCGCCAACCCTTATCTTTGATGTTGCGCAAACGATAATTAATCAACGTTTCGGGTTGGTTTTTATCGACCGTCGAATACATAGCAGTGCGAATCAAAGCTTCGGTTCCATCATTTTGACCGCGCGGAAGGATTTTTACCTGCATGTCTTTCGCCATCGTTAACGCGCCGGAGTAAACCTGAATCAACGTTTCGCGGAAAAGTGTTTGCAACTCTTCGCGTTGAGCAGGCGTGGCTTCCCGCCACTTCGGTCCCACTGCCATACGAGTCATACGCAAAAAGTCCACCGCCGGCATCATCTTGCGATCAACAAGCGCTTCGACGGCCTTTTTGTCTGCCTTCTGTAATTGGGGATTGTTGCNNAAAGACATCGTTAGCCACACGCTCAACAAAAGCCTCCGGCGTCTCTTGGGCGGCCAATGCAGCACCGGGCAAGGCGGTCGCTAAAGCAATACTGGCGGCAATGCCTAAAAATGCTCGACGTAACATCGTGTCTTACTCCTGGTAATCGTCTTCAAAATCATCTTCAAACTCGTCGACTAACAACTCCAGCGGAGGGTTGCCGTCCCAAACCAAGTTCTCACGATATTGTAAATAAGCTTCACGTACTGCAATGTAGGGATCAATTGCCGTTTGTAACATGGAGTCGGTGGCCAACAAACTTGCACGCGTATCAACCACATCAAGAGCTCCCAAGGTCACCCCCATCGGCCAAAGATCTTCATTATTCAGATATACGTAGGTAAGCGGATTCATCGCCCATGCGGCCGGTATATCTGCCGTATCACGAACACTGTTGGGGCCGAAAAATGGCCAGACAACGTACGGGCCGGACGGCACGCCCCATTTACCCAACGTCTGACCGAAATCCTCAGGCGCACGTTCCATATTCATGTGCGAGGCTACATCAAAAATCCCGCCGATACCGACGGTTGTATTTACCAAGAAACGACCGATACTGACAAATCCGTCTTTGAACTTTCCTTGCAGGAAGTTATTGACCATATTGCCCGGTTCGCCTAAATTGCCGAAAAAGTTACTCACGCCGTCTTGAACGGGTTGGGGAACATTTTCGGCATAGCTGACGGCCACTGGATGCAAAATGTACTCATCCATTGCCATGTTAAAAGCATGCGTCTGACGATTAAATGTTTCCCAAGGATCGTTGGGATTGTCGCCCGAAGTCGGAGGAACAACCGCGCAAGAGGTCAACAATAATGCGCACGCACTCCCGACTACGGCTAATGAGAGAGCCTTCTTGTTCACGATGTTTATTCCTTATCCTTGTTTTCAACAAAGCTATACATGAATTTGCTGATCATCTGCTCAAGCACCATAGCTGATTGTGTACGACGGATTTTGCTGCCGCCTTCGAGCATCTCTTCGTCAGCCCCGGCCGTCAACCCGATGTACTGTTCGCCCAAAAGTCCCGAAGTAAGAATCTGTGCTTCGGTATCGGTCGGGAATTCGTAACCAGAATCCAATTCCATCGTCACCTTGGCTTGGTACATTTGATTGTCAAACGTAATGGATTCCACACGTCCGACGACCACTCCGGCGCTTTTTACCGGGGCTCGGGGTTTAAGTCCGCCGATATTGTCAAATTGAGCCTCGACCATATACGTCTTTTGCGAAAAAGAGAAACTGCCGAGGTTAGCGGCCTGAAGAGCCGTAAAAAGCAATGCGGCAAAGCCCGCGACCACAAAGAGTCCTACCATCAATTCCACACTGCGTTTGCGTTCGGTTTTGCGTTCCATCAAAAACCCCTTTCTAATTAAATCGAGAACATCAGGGCCGTCATGATGAAGTCAAGCCCTAAAACCATCAAGGATGAAATGACCACCGTGCGCGTCGTAGCGCGAGAGACGCCCTCAGGCGTCGGTCGAGAGTTATATCCTTGATAAAGAGAAATCAGCCCCACTGCGACGCCGAATACAATGGCCTTAATTAAGCTATTGCCAATGTCACTGAAAACATCGACACCGCCTTGCATTTGTGACCAAAATGCTCCGCCGTCAACGCCAATCATGAGTACGCCCACAATCCAGGCACCAAAAATGCCGACGGCCGTAAAAATGCACGACAGAATCGGCATGGAAATAAAGACTCCCCAAAAACGCGGTGCAAGCACTCGACGCACAGGGTCTACGCCCATCATTTCCATTGCAGCAACTTGTTCGCCTGCTCGCATCAAGCCGATTTCGGCTGTCAATGACGTGCCTGCACGGCCGGCAAATAAAAGTGCCGTAACTACCGGCCCCAATTCACGGGCAAGAGCCAACGCAACCATGACACCCAGAGCTTGCTCACTGCCGTAGCTCACCAAAATGTAATAGCCTTGAAGCGCCAACACAAAACCGACGAAAAGCCCTGAGACCGCAATAATGATCAGGGAATAATTCCCGATGAAGTGTATTTGCTGGACAATCAGCCAAAAGCGAGAAAGCGAGGCCGGCAACTCCTTAAATAGTTGCATGGAAAAAATCGCCAAACGACCGACGTGCTGT
>DCTK01000105.1:0-2935 GCA_002329575.1 Sutterella sp. UBA1442
GTGAAACATGTTGAGTCGCCCTGAGAGTTCAGAGAGTCTCATACGAGTGATCATGTTTTGCCGGTGAATCTGATGCGTGATGCTTTTTGAACCATTGGCATAGTGGCGATTGAGTTCCCCTTGGTCGTCGGACTGAAGATCGCCCGCTTTGACTTCAAGCAAAACGAGAGCTCCGGTCGGCGTGACGACGGCAAAGTCAAGTTCCGTAAAGGTTTCTCCGGTGCCTGCGTCAACATTCTGAAAGACGCGATAGCCCTTCGGCAGAGATTGTAATTTGGTGCGTACAACTTGCTCTGCAACGGCACCGGCTGAGTAGTAGTTCGTATGAGCCATGAGTCATTGTCCTTTTTTGCCTGAAAATACGGGCTTCTGTAATGGCAGTCTAACGCGAAAAGCCTTACAATGTTCGAGTTTTATTACTTTGTTGATCCTTCATCAAAACTATGAAAGAAATTCGCACACGTATCGCACCGTCTCCGACGGGCATGATGCACTTGGGTACGGCCCGTACGGCCATTTATTGTTGGGCTTATGCTCGCCACTTCATCGGCGGCAAGTTCTTGCTCCGAATTGAGGACACCGACCAAGAGCGCTCCACGCAAGAAGCCGTGGATGTTATTTTGAACGGTATGAAGTGGTTGGAGCTTGACTATGACGAAGGCCCCATCTACCAAATGGATCGACTCGAGCGCTACAAAGAAGTCGTTGACATGATGCTCGAAAAGGGCTTGGCTTATAAGTGCTACGCCACCAAAGAAGAGCTCGATAGCTTGCGTGAAGAGCAAATGGCTAAAAAGATTAAGCCCCGCTACGACGGTCGTTGGCGTCCGGAAAATTGTGTCGGTCGTCCGATTCCGGAAGGTATTACGCCTGTGATTCGTTTCCGCAATCCTGATACGGGCACGGTCTCTTGGGACGACTTGGTCTACGGCCCCATCAGCTTTGAAAACACCGAGCTCGATGACCTCGTGATCATGCGCGGGGACGGCATTCCGACCTATAACTTTGCCGTGGTCGTCGACGATATCGACATGAAGGTAAGCCACGTTGTGCGTGGTGCTGACCATATCAATAACACCCCGCGTCAAATTAACCTTTATCGTGCTTTGGGCGTTGAGGTTCCGGAATTTGCTCACTTGCCGCTCATTAATGGCCNNAAGCTCAGTAAGCGAAACGGGGACGCGAGCGTGATGGATTACGAACGCAAGGGTTACTTGCCCGAAGCGTTGGTGAACTACTTGGCTCGTTTGGGTTGGGGTCACGGCAATGACGAAAAGTTCACGAAGCAACAATTGGCCGAATGGTTTGATCTTCGTCACTGCTCGAAGTCGCCGGCTTGTTTGGACCCGAAAAAGCTCAATCACTTAAATCACCTCTATATCGCTGAGGCTGATAATGAACGCTTGGCCCGACTTGTGGCCCCGCGTATTGAGGCCCGAGGCGGTGTGATTGACGGCAACGCTGACTTGGTCCGAGTGATGGAAATCACAAAGCAACGCCCGGAAACGCTTGAAGCGTTGGCCGATGCTTGTATGATTTTCTACCGTCCTTTGACCCGTGATGAGGCTCTCGTTAAGGAAGTTTTGGCCAATGAACAAAGCTTGGCTGCCGTGAAGCTTTTCGCTGAACGAGCCAAGGATGTCACCGAGTGGACCGCGGAAAATATCTACGGTGTCTTAAAGGGCATCATGGATGAAATGGGCATCAAGATGCCTGTGGTGGCCATTCCCATCCGTGTGTTGGTCTTCGGCGAAAAGATCTCGCCTGTCTTTGATAAAACGCTTGAGTTGTTCGGCAAAGACAAGGTGCTTGCCAATATTGAAAGCGGTTTGAAGATGCTCTAATGCACTTTTAAAACCCATGAAAAAGTCCGCCGGAAAACTTCTTGGCGGACTTTTTGTTATTTGCGTTGCAGTGCGTAACGGACACCTTTGGCGTCAGGGGCGCTGACCATGCCGTCTTCGACCAGTTCTTCAAAAAGCGCTTGAGCCCGTTGGCGATTAATTCGAAGCTGATTTTGTAACTTCTCAATTGTGCGAGATTCGTCGATGACGATGAGAGCTCGCGCGGCCGATAAAAGTGAGTCTGAAGTTTCGCTCAAGTTAAAGCCGACCTGGGTGAAGCATTGACGCACGGGGGCTGATAATGAGGCCACGTATTCGTCAGTAGTGTTTTTCGAAGGTGTCGGCAGCACGATAATGTGTGCGTTTTCGAACTCTTGATGCAGGGCTTTTAGCCGCATTTGCGTGATGCGGTGAGCGGGCATCTTGGCGCGACCGATCACGGCTTGAATTTGCGGCGCAACCGAGTCTGAGGCCATTGCATCAAAGAGATAAGCACTGAGCACAAAAATGATTCGGGGTCGCAGTCGCGTGACGGCATCTATGACAGCGCCGGCATTATCGGCGTAGTAGCGAACTGTTTGAGGGCCGTGAAGGTGCTCTGGCACCTGATCACACCAAGGCACTTCGTGCATGGCCTTCTCAATGGCGTTGGGATGGTTGACGCTATGCGTTAACGGAATCCCCCAGATCGAAAACCAGCGAGAAAGCGCATCACGAATCTTGCCTTGCTTAGAATTGGGATTGAAATAGTGTGTGGGCAACTCGCCCACGGCACCTTGCCCCGGGAGCGTGACAACCAAGATCGTGCCCGTTAAATCAGCGTTTTGCATTCGTTGCCCTCAGATGAAAGAGACATCATTGTAACAATTCCCATTTTTTAATACGTCTAAGCCCAAAGCAGAACATTTTTTCTACGAAGTGTTGTCAATTGAAAAAATTGAGCGTAAAGTTTGCAATTGATAATCATTCTCATGGAGAAATCATGACAAAATCTCTTTTAGCCGCTGCAACGGCCGCGGCATTCTTGGCCGGTACCGTCCAAGCTGCCGATCTTCAAATCTATGGTACCGTGGATACAGGTTTGACCTATG
>DCTK01000105.1:2969-11594 GCA_002329575.1 Sutterella sp. UBA1442
TTGAATACCTCGAGCGTTTTCGGCATTGTCGGTAGCGAACAAATCACGGAAACGTTGACCGTGGGTTTCCAACTCGAAAACAGCTTTGCTTCTGATTCGGGTGCTTTTGACGATCCGGACCGTCTTTTTGATAAAGAGTCTCGTTTATATGTGACGGGTACGCTCGGTACGTTGTCGTTCGGCCGTATGGGTGCTTTGAACGCCGGTGAAGGTACGTATGACCTTTTTATGGCCACTGGTGACGCTATGGACGGCGGTTACTCTGACTATATCGGCGCAGGCTACTGGCTTGATCGCGGCATCTATGACAACACGATCACGTATCAATCGCCGGAATTTGCGGGTTTGACGCTTTATGCTCAATACTCTAACGGCTTGGACGGCGATGATTCAGTCTCTTCTCGCGACAAGGATCGTTACGCTGCCGTTGGTTTGGGTTACACCGCCGGTAACCTCTCGATGGCTTTGGTGGTCGACACTGTCATGAAGAACCGCTCTTTTGACACTGTCTACGTCAAGGACGTCGATGATGCCACGAGTGTGAGCTTCGGTATTAACTATGATTTCGGTTTTATGAAGCCCTTCTTCGGTATCCAATACGGTCAACATGAAGACACCTTTGCCGGTGCAGATTTTAGTGACTATGCAGTTGACTTCGGTGACTTCGATGGTTACAGCGTAGCTGTGGGTTCTGCCTTCCCGATTTGGGGTGGCGAATTGCAAGTGAGCGCCTACTATTCTAACGGCGATGGTGATGTTTATGCTGCTGAAATGCCTGAAAACAATGTTGGCATTGGTGTCGATTTAAAGCGCTACGGCGTTGGCGTGTTGCACAGCTATGAATTAAGTAAGCGCACGAGCCTTTATGCTGGGGCTGGCTACAGTCACCAAGAAGCTGACGTGAAATCTGTGCAATATGAAGAAGAGCTCGATGCTTTCCAAGTGATCGCCGGTCTTGTTCATAACTTCTAATAAGTCTTTTTTTATTGCAGTACCTGGGGGCTGGGTTGGACAACCAACCTCGGCCCTTTTTAATTTTTGCCCCTATGGTGAAAAACGCACTAAGTTATGAAGGATGACTTTGGTTTGAGTCATTAATGATAGGTATTAAACGATTTTTACTTAAGTCTGCTATGCAATCAAGCATCTATTACTGATCGTTGATTACGCAGCAGGATGTGGTTTTATCGTTCAGAGTCATGAAGTGTTTAATATTTTTGATTTTTCTGAGTGCATGTTTGTTATGTTTGAACTTGTTGATTGGAATTTCTGGCTTCCTTGCGGTTAACCCCAATAACGTTGAAAGCGTAGGCAATCTCGCTTACAATGGCGACAATTTTTCTGTTAAGCCATTTTAAATTCACGGTTTTTTTCATGGACATTGCAGCTACGCTTGAAGCCTTTATCGATAAGGTAGATCTGCTTTATCTCACCGACGTGATCGGGATTGTTGCGTTTGCGTTTGCCGGTGTTTTGATCGGCATTCGCATGAAGTGTGATCCGGTGGGTATTTTCGTTTTAGCTTTTTCCACCGCATTTGGCGGCGGGATTATGCGTGACTTGTTAATCGACCGTCGTCCGATGTACTGGATTGCCAATCAAGAGCTCGTTTGGCTGGTGCTCTTGATCACGATTTTTACGCCGATGATCTTTCGCTTTTACAAAAAGCACCTCTCCTATGATGTCTTTGTCTGGTGCGATGCGATCGGGTTGGGCTTTTTCTCCGCAGTAGGGACTAGCCACGGCGTCAATTTAGGTGTGCCCTATCTTCCGGCCGTGCTCTGTGGTGTGGCTACGGGGGTCTTCGGCGGCCTTTGCCGTGACGCGTTCTTAAATATTAAACCGTCGCTCATTTATGACCATCAGCCCTATGGTTCGGTTGCTTTTGCCGGTTGCTGGCTTTTTATTGCTATGATTGCCTTGGGCATTGATAATACTTTAAGTATTTGGGTGGCCTCGCTTTTTATTACCTTTTTCCGCATGTGGTGCTATTACCGCTCTTGGCGCATTGCGTATCACGATAACTTTATTCATGAAGATCCGTCACCGGAGACCGATCGCGATCGCCGTCAAAGCGCGGGCAGTTAGTCTCTTTGTTGACATAACAATCCGCTACAGGTGCCTTGGTCTTGCCAAGGCATTTTTTTTTCTATTTCCGCTAAGATAGGACCCTAGCGGGCAACCACCCCTTAGAACAATCATTAAAAAATCTCTATAGAAGGAATTCGTGTGCGTTTACGCCAAATTCGCATCAGCGGTTTTAAATCTTTTGCCGATCTCACAACGATTGAAATCCCGTCTTCGATCGTGGGTATTGTCGGCCCTAACGGTTGCGGTAAATCTAACGTCATTGAAGCCGTGCGTTGGGCTTTGGGTGAAGGCAAAGCTAGTGATCTACGCTGCAAGAGCATGAGTGAACTCATTTTTGCGGGTGCCGATAACCGAAAACCTGCCGGTCGTGCTATGGTGGAGTTAGTGTTTGACAATAGCGACAAAACGCTTCAAGGTCCTTGGGGGGCTTATACCGATATCTCCGTTAAACGCATTTTGACGCGAGACAGTACGAGTTCCTATCTGATTAATAATCAACAAGTGCGCGCCACCGATGTTCGTGAGCTTTTTATGGGCACGGGGCTAGGCGCTAATTCTTACGCCATCATCAGCCAAGGGATGGTGACCGAATTTGCTAAAGACTCGCCCGAGAAGCGTCGCGAGTATTTGGAAGAAGCGGCCGGCGTTTCTAAATATAAGAAGCGTCGCAAGGAGGCGGAGAATCGCTTAGCAACCACGCGCGCTAACCTTGAGCGCGTCACGGATTTGCAAATTACGCGCAAAGAAGGCGTCAAGCGATTGGAAGAAGAAGCGCAAGTAGCTTTGCGTTACCGCGAGCTTGAGTCGCGTCGCACCGAGCGCGAGTCGCTTTGGTGGTTTACGCAAATGGTGGAGTCGCAAAACTCGATCGATAAAATCAATTTGCAGATTAGCCAAGCGCAAGCCGAGATTTCGAAAAACGATGAAGACAGCCGCCAAAAGCGCGATGCATTAGCTACGCTTCGCAATCAACACAATGCGGCCAACATCGAAGTGTTGGGTAAAACGCAAGCACTTGGTGAAGTCGAGCGGTCAATTTCAGCTGTCGAAGGTTCCATTCGTTCCATCATTGAGCGTCGAGCTTTGATGAAAACGCAATTGGAGAGTTATCGCACGATGCTTGCTTCGCGAGAAGCGGAGATTACCAAGCAGGCCGAGCGCATGAAAGAGCTGGCGGCTCGACGTGAAGAAAAAGAAATTGAAGTAGAAGGATCTGGAGAGCGCGAAATGGCGCTTGAAGAGGCCTTAGCCGTTGCTGAAGAAAAAGCCGACACAGCACGAAGCGAATTTGAGCGCTTGCAAGAAGCCGCTCGTGGTGTTGAGCACGATGCGCGAGCATTGTCGCTTGAGATGGCCAGTCTGACCAAGTCCCGTGAAGAAGTATCGGTTCGGTTGGAGAAATTTCGCCGTGAGGCCGCTCAAACCGAAGCGCCCGATGAAGGCCGCTACGAGGCTTTAAAAGAAGAACTTGAAGCGCTACGTGAAGAAAGCGAGGGGCTGGCTATTGAGCGCGAAGAGTCTCAAGCGATGCTCGAAGATGCGCGAGAAAAACTGGCCGCCACGCAGGGCGCCATTCACACGAAAGAACAGCGGCAAGCGGCAATTGGCGCTAAGTTAACCACGTTGCATGAGCTTGAAGAAAAGACGCTCGGCGCAGATAAATTAACCGAGTGGTTAGAGCGTCAGGGGCTCACGAGCTTGGCGCGACTATTTGAAAAAATTCACGTTGAGCCTGCTTGGGCTCGTGCGCTAGAGGCCGTCTTAAGAGAGCGTGTTAATGCGCTGGGAGTTTCAAGGTTGCAGATGGCCGCAGGTTTTGCTCTTGTGCCGCCGCCAGCGAAACTCACGTTTTATCTTACGCAAGGCACGCAAAACGAAGCGGCCCTTGTGCTGCCCGCAGGTTTGACCGGGTTAATTGACAAGCTTACCTTTGATCACCGAAACGAAGACACGAAAGCAGTGCTCTCGGTGTGGTTGTCGCGCTATGCGGTTGCCGACAGTATTGAAGACGCGGTGCGTCGTGTTGGAGAGCTTCCCGCGGGCTGCCACTTTGTCACTCCCGAGGGCCACGTTATTGACGCAATGAGTGTCAATTATTGGGCCGATGATGCCACGGGGCTTTTGTCGCGTCGAGCAGAGATTGCCACGCTTGAGGCTCAAGAGGGCACGCTTCGCGAAGAACTCGAAGTGCTTCATCGCGACTTGGGTACGGCACACATGAGTGTGTCAGAGGCAACGTCACGTTTGCAAAGCATCAACACACGTTTTGAGATCGTGCGCAAAAAAGAAAGTGATACGGCGCTTGAGGTCACACGATTGTCTGCAGCTATTTCAGCCTACCGAAACCGAAGCCGCGAGTTAGGGCAGTGGATTGAAGAAGCTCAAGCTCAACTTGAAGATATTGCAGCGCGCTTGATTGAAGCTGAGGAAGACTTTGCGGCGATTGACGAGCGTGTTGCCGCTGCACAGCAAAAGTCTGAAGACGCGCGTCTGTCTTATGAGCGAGCTCAGCAAACGGCCAAAATGGCTACGCAAGAGAAAAATGTGTTTGAGTACACAAAGCGAGAATTGGCTCTTAGCCTTCAGACGATTTCGCAACAAATCACGGACGCCGGTCGTGCGCAGCAACTCGCCCAAAACGAAAAAGACGATCTGACGCAAAAAATTGAAGAAGTCACCGCCTCTTTAGAAGAGTTGGATGAAGATAGCGCTCGGGCGGGACTGACGCAATTGACGCAGGCGCGAGAAGCGGCTCAAGTCGCTCTTGAACAATCTAAAGCGGTACTTGAAGACATCGCTCAACAAGTTGCTACGCTTGAAGCCGGATTGGGTGAATTTGAAGATAAAAAGCGTGAAGCCCAAAACCGGGTAAGCGAACTCTTCGGTCGTCGTCAGCAGTTTGAAATTGAGCACGAAACCGTCAGACGCCGATTAGAAGAGTTGGAGCACGATGAAGAAGCTTTACGTGTGCGCTACGAAACCGAACGCCCGAAACTCAATAGCCTTCGCCGCGAAGTCGAAGACATTGCCAAACAGATGGCTGAGCTTGGCGCCGTCAACCACGCCGCTCTCGAACAGCTCAAAGTGCAAACCGAGGAAGTCGAGCGCATCGATCGCGAAGTGGCCGACCTTGAGCAAGCCATTGTGACAATCGAAGCGGCCATTAAAAAGATTGACCATGAAACGCGCGCCCTTTTGATGGATACGTTTAATCGTGTTAACGAAGCGTTTAATCAAAAGTTCACCCAACTCTTTAAAGGCGGTCATGCACGACTGGAAATGACAAGTGATGATGCGCTTGAGGCCGGTCTTGAGATGTATGCCAATCCGCCGGGCAAACACAATCACTCCATTCGACAACTCTCGGGGGGCGAGCTGACGCTTACTGCCATTGCGCTTGTCTTTGCATTCTTTACGCTCAATCCGGCACCCTTCTGTCTATTGGATGAAATCGATGCGCCGTTGGATGAAGCCAACCAAGAGCGCCTGTCGCGTTTGGTCGGTGCCATGAGTGAGAACACGCAATTTATGATGATTACGCACCACCGTGTGACAATGGAGCACACCAATCAATTGGTAGGTGTGACGATGAAAGAGCCCGGGGTGTCGCGTGTCGTGAGTGTCGATATCGCTGAGGCAAGCCAGTACGCACAAAAAGCACCGGTAGCGGCATAAAACCGAGCGCGGTTTAATGCGTGAAGATTTTCTTGCGCGAAGCGCTTTTGATACGCCGAATCGTTTAGAATTACGTGATGTTGCGCAGCGAAATCACACGCGGCGCACCAGGCGGGAGTGTGCCGATGGATCATCGGCCAAAAAGATTTTAGATTCAAGGGCTTAGTATGAACGAAACCGTTCTCTTTCTCATCATCGGTGCGGCTGTCATTTTAGTCGGTCTCTTTTTGTGGTCTCGTATGGAAGCGAAAAAAGACGGCGACGGTCGTGTGGAACTTCTCAATGAATCCAAGAAGATGTATGAGAAGATGGCCGGCATTAAATCTCCCATTCATGAAAGAAGCCGCGTCTCGTTAGTCAACATGGCCGGTAGCATCGAAGAGAAAACCGAAGAGCCCTTTGTGGTTGAAGAGGTGGGCGAGGCCCCAGCTGAGCAAAACGTTGCCGCTCAAACCGTGACGATCGCTGAGCCCGCACCGCAAATCAAGCCCGACCCCATCCCGCAACCGGTCGCTCCTGTCGCTCCCGTTCAACCCGTACCCGAACCCAAACAAGAGCGCTTGGACTTTGTCGGTCGCAATGACCCTGAGCCTGAACCCGTTGCTGAAGTGCAACCCGAACCTATTATTCCCGTGGTGCCTAAAGAAGGCGTGTTGCATTTCCGCTTTGATCCGTTAACCGAAACGGTGGCTACGATTCAAGCCTCTCGGCCCTTTAAGTCCGATCGTTGCCGTGAAATGATGGTGCTACTTACCAAAACGGGCTTGGGTCTTCGAATCTATGCCAAGCGCTCGGATAATAAGCGCTGGTATGAAGTGATCGTCGGGGAACATCAATACACCGAAATTTCTGCCGTGATGCTCTTGGCTAACCGCTCGATGTGCGTCTCGGAGATGGATGCTAGCCGCCTTGCCATGGCCGTGCAACAAGTGGCCATTGCCCTGGAAGCCGATTGTGAAACCGAAGCCGCTCAAGATATCGTTGTGCGTGCTCGTCGCCTTTTTGAGGCGATCAGAAGCTTTGACGTGCAACTGTCCTTTACGTTGGCGTCTTCTCAACCCCTAAGCCCCGTGACGGTTGCCGAAGCGGCTCGTTTAGCGGGCTTTACGCAACTCAATGCCATGCGCTACTTCTACGGCACCGTTAAGCACTTGGGAGATGCGACGCTTTACTTAACGCAAGATGAAACCGATCGCCATTACTTGATGCTTTCGCTCGATGCTCCGTTGATGAATCCGGGCAATCGTCCCTTGCATCAACTCTTCTCTGTGGCCAACGACTTAAGTGCTCGTCTCGGATTGCAATTGCAAGACTCTCGCGGCATGCCGATTAATACCGAAGCGGTGCAATCGATTAATAAGCAGCTTCAGTCATACTATGATCAAATGAAGCAGGCCAATATTGAACCGGGTAGCCCCCGCGCACGATTGCTCTTTGCACGCGATTGATTTAAAACGAATTTATTGAGAGAGCGACCGCAAGGTCGCTCTTTTTGACAATGACATCAATACACAAGACTGACACGGCCACGTTGGGGCTTTTCGATGAGATGATGGAACCGACGTCCGCCGTCACCGAAAAAGACCGCATCACGGGCGAAATGCAATCGATGGCCCGTGACCTGGAGCGCTGGAATTACGAGTATTACGTCTTGGATAATCCGAGCGTACCCGATAGCGAATATGACCGTGTCTTTAAAGCATTAGAGGCACTTGAAAAAGCCTATCCGCAGTACAAACTGGCCAATTCTCCCACCGAGCGTGTCGGAGGTGAAGCCCGAAGCGATTTAGTCAAAATCACGCACGCAGTGCCCATGCTATCGATTCATACGGAAACGGACTTTGAAGCCGCCGGCGCCCAAGCGTTTGATGAACGTGTGAGAAATGCTTTGGGGTATACGACAGAAGCAGGGCCCGTTGAGTACGATGCAGAACTCAAATTTGACGGTCTGGCCATTAATTTGCGTTATGAAAATGGCGAGCTTGTCTCGGCGGCAACGCGCGGAGATGGACTTGTCGGCGAAGACGTAACGGCTAACGTAAAAACCATTCGATCGATTCCGCTTCGTTTGCCCGAAGGGGCCCCAGAAGTGCTCGAAGTGCGCGGTGAAGTGATTATGCATAAGGCGGATTTTGAGCGCTTAAATGATGAGCAGGAGTTTGCCGGTCTTAAACGATTCGTAAATCCCCGAAATGCAGCTGCCGGGTGTCTGCGCCAGCTCGATCCTAAGGTCACGGCCAAACGCAGACTCTCTTTTTACGCCTACGGTGTGGGGGAGGTGAGCCGTGAGCTTGCCTTAACGCACAGCGGCATCTTGGATCAGTTGCAGGCTTGGGGGCTACCGGTGGCTAAAGAGCGTCGGGTAGTGAAGGGTTGGCAAGCCTTGGCCGAGTATCACGACTGGGTCAAAAGCATCCGATCGGAGCTTCCCTTTGAAATTGACGGTGTTGTCTACAAAGTCAATAGCCTGGCACTGCAGTCTGAATTAGGCTTTATCTCACGCGAACCGCGCTGGGCCTGTGCACACAAGTATCCGCCTGAAGAAGCGCTTACAGTCGTGGAGGCCGTTGATATTCAGGTCGGTCGCACGGGTAAATTAACCCCGGTAGCAAGACTAAAACCTGTCTTTGTAGGTGGGGTGACGATCTCTAACGCTACGCTTCACAATGAAGATTTCATTGCCCAACTGGGGCTCATGGTGGGCGACACTGTAGTGGTACGCCGAGCCGGGGACGTGATTCCGGAAGTGGTGCGCGTTGTTACCGATCGTCGTACGGGAAAAGAAACGGCGTTTGAGATGCCGCACGTGTGCCCGGTTTGCGGTTCGGAAGCCGTGCGCGATGAAGAGGAAAAAGATAC
>DCTK01000119.1 GCA_002329575.1 Sutterella sp. UBA1442
CCTCGGGCTTTGTCAACGATCTGTGGCCACCTTTTGAGGTGGCCATTTCATATCCCGAAAGATTTCTATTAGCGTTCAATCAGCGGCTCGCCATCGCGACCGCTTCCACGGTTCATAAGAGCGTTGAGCAAAATTGCGCCGAACGTAGCTGTACCGATGCCGCCGAGCGTAAATCCCCAGAATGAAATAGTGAAGTCGCCCGCACCAAGAATTAAGGTCACAGCGGCTACGATCAAATTGCGGTTGTTGCCGAAATCCACGTGGTTAACCACCCAGATACGTGCGCCTGCAACAGCAATCAAACCGAACACTACGATGGAGACGCCTCCCAATAGCGGTTGAGGAATCGTTTGAATAATGGCACCGAATTTCGGTGAGAAGCCCAGAATAATGGCAATGACCGCAGCCACGGCGAAAATAAGCGTGGAATAGACTTTAGTGGCCGCCATCACACCGATGTTTTCGCCGTAAGTCGTCACACCCGTACCACCGAAGTTTGCCGCAAACATGGTAGCTAAACCGTCGCCTAAGAAGGCGCGTCCCATGTACGGGTCAAGATTGCGACCAGTCATGGCGGTTACTGCTTTGACGTGACCAAGGTTTTCGCCAATTAAGATAATGACAACAGGGGCAATCAGCAATATTGCATTCGCTTCGAAGGTCGGAGAGGCAAAGTGGGGCATCCCGAACCAGGCCGCTTCAGTAATGACACTAAAGTCAATGGCAGGCCCCATTCCCATTACGTTGGCAAGCACGAAGTAAATGATGTAGCTCAGCGCAATGCCCACCAAAATCAAAAGTTTTTGTACAAGACCTCGTGTATAAACAGCAACGGCACCTACGCATACCATCGTGATGATGGCAATGCAGGAATTAAATGTCCCTGTGCCGACACTGCGAACGGCTGTCGGGGCCAGGTTTAACCCGATCACAGCAACGACAGCACCGGTGACCACTGGGGGCATCAATCTTTCAATCCATTTGACGCCTGTGGCCATAACGATAAGGCCCACTAGGGAATAGATGAGACCGCAGATGATAATACCGCCCAAGGCAAGCCCGATATTTGGGTTAGCACCACTGCCGGCAGCATAACCTGTTGCCGCAATCACCACACCGATGAATGCAAAACTCGAGCCGAGGTAACTCGGTACATGACCGCCTACGATCACAAAGAAAATGAGCGTACCGATACCGCTCATTAAGATGGCCACGTTAGGGTCAAAGCCCATCAATAGCGGAGCTAAGATGGTCGAGCCGAACATGGCAACAACGTGTTGTACACCTAAAGCCAGCGTTTGTCCGGTGGGCAAGCGCTCATCTGGAGCGATAATACCTTCAGTCTTTAGTTTCCATTGAGGAAAGTAACTCATGGGATTCTCCTTTCGACATTTCCGCCATTGTAACGCCCGAATTATTTTCACGCTGAAGAAGTTTAAATCAACAGAGGTTTTTTCCTGATTTTCGGTACAATATCGGCCCAGTTGTCGACATTAAGTACTGAATTGTCAAAAGAAAATTAATATGGCCAATCTTGATCCTCAGTTGGTAAAAGACGTCCAAAAGCGTCGTACTTTTGCCATCATTGCCCACCCTGACGCGGGTAAAACAACATTGACTGAAAAGTTGCTTCTTTTCGGCGGAGCCATTCAAATGGCCGGTGCCGTTAAAGGCCGAAAAGCGGCCCGTCATGCAACCAGTGACTGGATGGAAGTGGAACAGCAACGCGGTATTTCCGTGACAAGTTCCGTGATGCAGTTTGAGTATGACGGTCATGTGATCAATTTGCTTGATACGCCGGGGCACGAAGACTTCTCAGAAGACACCTATCGAGTGCTGACGGCTGTGGACGCAGCGGTGATGGTGATTGATGCCGCCAAAGGTGTTGAGGCACAAACGATCAAACTTTTAGAAGTCTGTCGCCTGCGTAATACCCCGATCATTACCTTTATCAACAAGCTTGACCGCGAGGTAAGGGATCCGATTGACCTGTTGAGCGAAATCGAAGAAATCCTCAAGCTTGAATGTGTACCGGTGACGTGGCCTATCGGGATGGGTAAGACGTTCCGAGGCGTGTACTCATTGCAAAAAGATCGCTTGGTACGGTTCACGGCAGGTGAAGAGCGTCTTTCTGGTAACGAAGAATTAATCGAAGGATTGGATAATCCTCGTTTGGACGAGCTTTTCCCCATGGAAATGGGTTATGTGCGTGAAAGCATCGAATTGGTTCGCGGTGTCAGCAATCCCTTTGATATTGAAAAGTTCTTGGCTGGAGAACAAAGTCCCGTATTTTTCGGCTCCGGTGTGAATAATTTTGGTGTCAAAGATGTGCTCGAGGCGCTTGTTCAATGGGCTCCCTCTCCTTTGCCTCGTGACGGCGGCGCCCGCCAAGTCGAACCTACAGAGAAACCTTTTACGGGTTTTGTATTCAAGATCCAAGCCAACATGGATCCCAAACACCGTGACCGCATTGCCTTTTTCAGAGTGTGCTCGGGTCGATACTCGCCTGGCATGAAAGTGCGTCACTTGCGTGAAGAACGTGAGATGAAGATCCCGAACGCATTGACCTTCATGGCCAATGATCGCGTGACGATGACCGATGCGGTTGCCGGTGACATTATCGGTATTTATAACCACGGCCAACTTCATATTGG
>DCTK01000120.1 GCA_002329575.1 Sutterella sp. UBA1442
TCATTGGGTAAAACGCACCGAAAACAAATAACTTTTATTTCACGCTCAAAAGCCCCCTGAACTCCCGCCAAACTTACCTATAAATTCTGAGTAAGCGAGGCGGGAGATTAATTTTCAGAATCTCCTCAAAATAGCGACGTTGTTGCTTGGTCAATTGATCCAGTACCCAGCATTGTCCCTTTTCGTTAAAACTCGCCTTGATGTGGTTGAGTTTCATCAAGAACATTCCCAACGCATTGCCTTGTAAGTCAGCGTTTTTTGAACCACTGATGTTTTGGCTATTTTGGCGTACTTCGTAGAGTCGGTGATAAAGAATCATCATCAGCGATTGAGCAATCAAATGCACAAAAAGCGATCCACGATAACCGCTCTGCTGGCAACGCAATCTCGCCCCTGCCAGAGTATTTTTATGGGCGTTAAAACCTTGCTCAACAATGTTGCGCTTACGGTACTGTTGTAGGGCGATTCTCGGATCGCTGAAGATATCGGAAAACAGCGCAAAACAACCCGCCGTCTTATCAAGCTGTTCGTAAAAATTGGGCTTAATGACCCACTGTCCTTTCTTGGTTTTCTGCAGTGCTTGATGCATCAAGCGTTTTTCTGCCTCATCGAGCACGCAATGCTGCGTGCTCTCGTTGAGTTTATCTTGCAGTCTTTTGAGCTCAACAGCCATTGCACTCATGATGGCTGTCGCCTTAACGGGGTCTCTGTACATGTGCAGATAAACCCCTCGTTCAAACTGCTGTCGTCCTCGCACGGCAGAGCCTTCGCCCCAATTTTTATCGTGATAAGTGCACATCATCAACAAGTTGTCCGGTTCATGGAAAGCGAAGTTGTGCAGCTTGGCTGAGTTTTTCACAATCTGCTCTCGCACGGCCGCATCGTGTTCTCGAGCTCCGAGCACGAAGTGCATATCGCATGAGAGCATTTTTTCGATGTTGGTACTGCTCATGTACCCCCGATCCATCACCAAAACGATGTCATTGCCCGTGACATCGAGCTTTTGAAGCTCTGCCATCACGTCTGTCAAAGTGATCACATCGGGAATGGAGCCATGGCGTTCTTTAGCATAAAAGACCTCTCCGGTTTCTTGGTCACACAAAACCGTCAAATTAATCTGAGGCAAGGTTTCTTGCTGCTTGTTGTAGCCGTATTCGGCCAAACCGATCGTATTTGAATAGGTTGAAATGCTGGTGGCATCCAAAGCACAGATATCAGGGGTTCCGGGCTTACGTTGTAAGCGACGCGACAGCATGCGCTCTTGCCAGTACCGATTCATTTTGGCTGTGTCAATACGAGCCAACACCTCTGAAATGCGCTGACTGCAAACACTGGGTGCGAAGGGAATTAAGTGGTCAAGAGTCCACTCCTGGAAACATTGATAAGAGCGTTGAGTCAGGATTTTGTAGATGGCCAATCCCAAAATTAAGCCGGCATCATCGTTGAAGACTTGTTTGAGAGAGCGGTAAATGCCGGTCTCGGTAGCCAGACGATACAAGGCGTAGATAGCTCCGAAGTGACGGACATTGTTTTGCAACGGCTCATCGATATCGGCTTTTTCTGCCGGAGCCAGATATTGCAGTAAATCAGGATCAACGGTCGTTTCTCGCAAACTAACAGCCTCTAAATAGGCGTGCCGATCAATGAGTTTGCCGTCAAGGAAGTATTCGGCGCTAGCGTATTGAGGGAACTTCTCGATGAATTTGTTGCTGACACGAACTCTGCCATCGGGATCAATGGGCCCGACATGATGTCGCTCGATGATACGAGGCTGCTTTTTCTCAGGAACCCATTGACTCAGGCTCATGTAGAGATAAGTGATACCGGTGCTTTTATTGGTAGAGCGGTAAAAGCCATAACGAGGTTGTTCGGAGCGCTTGCGAGGCATGATTTAAACCTATATTAAAAGATATGGGCTAGCATAGCATAAACACCGAAGAAAAACAAGAAAAAAATGATAAAAAACAGAGAAATAGGAAGGAATTTAGTGAAATTCCGCCCCGATTTGATCAAATCGGAGCGGGCTATGGGTTATTTAACCGGGAGTTAGGGAAGCCCGTCATTCGGGCTTTTAGCGTATTTAGGAGCTATTTTTGTTCTAAGCAATTGATTTTAGAGAGCGGCAACTCTTTTGAGCAAAATTAAAAAAAATCGCCTACGATAAGTAGAAAATTTTTTGAACTAACTATTTTCATTATGTTTGCGCCCCGATTCGCCTCGCTTGCAGAAAACCGCGCACTGCCTATTGCAGTGACGGGCGCACATCTTTTCGCCTCTCAAGAACAATTCCAGGAGCAGCAACAGGCTTAAAAGTTTGTTGCTGAGTCCATTTATCCTTTTTTAATTTTATTTTTCTTTTATTGCACGGATTCAGCCCGATCTGAACCGTGCATTTTTGTTTTTAGGAATCTCATCATGACAACTCTAAATAATTTGATAGGTAGCATGAACGACATTATTTGGTCGTACCTTTTGATCATCGGCCTGGTTGCCTCCGGCATTTGGTACAGCATTCGAACACGTTTCGTGCAGCTGGCGCGCATTAAAGAGATGATGAGACTCCTTGTTGAAGGCGCCGGAAGCAATACCGGTAAAGACCATATCACTAGCTTCCAAGCGTTTTGTGTCAGCACTGCAAGTCGCGTAGGTGTCGGCAATATCGCTGGCATTGCCATCGCAGTCGTTTTAGGCGGCCCTGGTGCTATTTTCTGGATGTGGGTTATTGCCATTTTGGGATCGGCAACAGGCTTCATGGAAAGCACCTTGGCACAAATCTACAAAGTGCCAAAAGGTGACGGAGGCTTTTTAGGAGGCCCGGCTTACTACATCAAAAACGCCTTGGGCTCTAGTGCCATGGCACGCCTTTTTGCCGTCTTGCTCGCCGTCACTTTCGGTCTCATCTTCAACTCTCTTCAAGCGAACACGATTGCCCTTTCAATGAAGGCCTCTTTTGCTTTGGATCCAATGGTCACGGCTTGTGCTGTCACTGTATTGTCGGCGGCTTGTGTGTTTGGCGGATTGAGTCGCATCGCACGCCTTGTGCAATGGTTCGTGCCTGTCATGGCGATCGGTTATATCCTTATCGCTCTTTTTGTCATGATCACCAATCTGACGGCTCTACCGGCCGTATTCTCGATGATTTTTTCGACAGCCTTTACGGCCGATGCTGCTTTAGGTGGCGGACTTGGTGCCGCATTAATGAATGGTGTCAAACGCGGACTTTTCTCGAATGAAGCCGGTATGGGTAGTGTGCCAAACGCTGCCGCAACGGCCGATGTTACCCACCCCGTCAAACAAGGTCTTGTACAAGCATTGGCAGTATTCGTTGATACGCTTTTAGTATGTAGCGCCAGCGCCATGATCGTTTTGCTGTGCCCGAATTGGGCAAGCTCGGGTTTGACTGGCATTGAACTTGTGCAACACTGTTTAGTAACGGAACTGGGTAGCTGGACGCTTTTTGCATTGCCCGTGATGATTTTTATGTTCGCCTTCAGCTCCATTGTTGGCAACTACTATTACGGCGAAATCAACATGGACTTCATTAGTGATAACCGCCATGCGCTCACTGTTTTCCGCGTGCTTGTCGTCGTCATGGTGTTCTTGGGTTCGTTAAGTGAAATGACATTGTTGTGGAACTTAGCCGATCTCTTCATGGGGCTATTAGCCCTGACCAACTTAGTGGCTGTTGCGCTGTTGGCTAAACACGCTTATCGAGCTCTAGATGATTACTTTTTGCAAAAGAAAAATGGAGTTGAAGAACCGAGCTTTAAAGCCGCTATTCTTGATTCACGCAAAGGTGTTTACTACTGGGATTAATTTTAATTGACGCAAAAAAAGCGGCTTTATGGCCGCTTTTTTGCAATTACTCGAAAGTTTGATTTTTCTCACGAGTGGTGTGGAATTGCACCTCAGGCCAGTGTTTTTGCGTTGTCTGCAAATTGTAGATTGACGTAGCTAAATACACGAGATTGCCGTCTGCATCACGTGCCAGACGTGAAGCTTGCTCATTCATGAAACGCTTCTGCGTATCATCATCCGGGAATGACAACCAACGTGCCGTAGACACATCGGTATTTTCATACACTGCGTCGACCTTATATTCAGTAGCCAGACGCTGAGCAACGATCTCAAACTGCAAGAAGCC
>DCTK01000052.1 GCA_002329575.1 Sutterella sp. UBA1442
GCCAAGCTCGTTAACACGAGAGCCGAGAGCAATTGGTTGGCAGAGCCGAAGAGCGGCCAAATGCTCATGTAGCCGGCCAAGCAAAGCATGAAGGCCAACACCAAGGTAAGCGTCGTAGCAAACACCGTGTTGGTGAAGAGCTTTTGCACGGCATTCTTTTCAACGCCTTCGGGCGGCGTGAAGAGTTCTTGCAAGCTGATGCGACCAATACGAGCCACGGCATCCACACTCGTTAAAGCCAAGGCCGAGACGCACATTGTCATGATGCAGGCGCTCACGTTCGTGGGCAAGCCGAAGATGTCGGTCAAGAAAGCAGCAATCGAGTTAGAGAAGAGTTGGAAGGGCGTGCCCGATGGCAATACACCGCCCGTGGCAGCTGCGCCGACAATGATCAAAGCAACGATACCCAAAACCGTTTCCACGCACATGGAGCCGTAACCTACCAAGCGCATGTCGGTTTCATTGGCGACCATACGGGACGACGTCGTGGAGGAGACCAAGCTGTGGAAACCTGAGACGGCACCGCAGGCAATCGTCACAAAGAGCATCGGGAAGAGATCAAGGCCCTTGACTTCCCAGCCGACGAAAGCGGGCAATTCAATCGTGGGGTTTTTCACAAACACACCCACAACACCACCCAAGATCATGCCAATTAACAAGAACATGCTCAAGTAGTCGCGCGGTTGCTTCAAAAGCCACATCGGCACCACGGCGGCAGCAAAGAGGTAAGCAAACACCACATAGCGCCAGGTTTCAGCATCGGCATAGATCGGGCAAGCAATACCGGCCCAGACCATCAAGACCATCAAAACGATGCCGACAACGAGTTGTTCGCCACTGCCGGGTTTACGGTACTTCAAGTAGAAACCGAAGATGATGGCACCCAACATGTAGATCATGGAGATGGAAGCAGCTGCGGCATTAGGAACAATTTCTTCACCGGTTTTCGTGTAGCCGTTAAATGTATTGGCCACGATGTCGCAGAAGGCTGCAATCACCAAAAGGGTAAAGAGCCAGCAGAAAAGCAAGAACATTTGGCGACCCGTGCGGCCGATGTGTTGCTCAATGATCGAACCCACAGTCTTGCCACCGCTTTTAACAGAAGCATAAAGAGCCGTGAAGTCTTGTACGGCACCAAAGAAGATGGAGCCAANNGCACCCGTAATGGATGTAAATTGGTGAGCAAACACCGTCCACTTGGAGGCCGGTACATAATCCTTGCCGTCAGCCTTCATCTGGGCAGGCGTTTTTGCATTGGGGTCAACACCCCAGGTTTTCTCAAGCCAGCGTGCATAAAAGCGGTAGCCAACGAAAAGTGCCACCATTGCACAGGCCAGTAATGTTAAACCGTTCATATGGAACCTTTTTGAAGTTGAGAGTTAAAAAATCAAACGTTAAAAATAATCTTGGCCCCTTGGTACCCCGGTTTATCGGGGCTCCAAGGGGCCAAACCAGATAAACCGAGTCCTTTAGATGCTAATTCGAATAACCTCGGCCAAACGCTTAACGCCTTCACGAATGACGTCAGGTTCGACCGTTACGAAGGACAATCGCAAGTGGTTATGCTCGGGCTTTTTCGCATAGAAAGCGACGCCAGGCACATAAGCGACACACTTATCAAGCGCGGCCTTCATCATGTCGGTTGCGTTCATATGCTCGGGCAATGTCACCCAAATGAACATGCCGGCCGTGGGCTTGGTCCAAGTCACGCCTTCAGGCATGTATTCTTCAAGCGCTTCGAGCATTGCCATGGCGTGACGCTTGTAGCGTTCGCGAACGGAGGGCAAGTGCGTATGAAGCAGATCTTCGCTAAAGACTTGCGCACTGATTAATTGCGTAAAGGTTGAGGTGTGCAAATCGATGGCTTGTTTGATGCAGGCCACTTTGTTGAGCACGTCTGCCGGCCCGATGATGTAGCCCAAGCGAAAGCCCGGTGCGAGAATCTTCGAGAGCGTGCCCAAGCGGATGGTGCGCTCAGGNNGAAGCGAGGTGGGAGGCTCTTGGTCGTACCACAATTCGCCGTACGGATCGTCTTCGACGAGAAGCATGTCGTACTCACGGGCTTTTTGACACAAAAGCTTGCGACGTTCTTCACTAATGGTGATGCCCGAGGGGTTACCGGCCGTGGGCATAACATAAGCAAACTTGGCACCGCGGCAGAGTTCTTCGGTAAAGGCAGCAGGATTTAAACCCTCGGTGTCGCAAGGCATTACTTCGTAAGTGGGTTCACACAAATCGAAAGCTTGCAACGCACCCATGTAGGTCGGCGATTCAACCAATACCTTATCGCCTTTGTCGATGAAAATACGTGCGATAAGATCGAGTGCTTGTTGAGAGCCAGAGACCACTTGTACTTGTTCATAAGTGGTGGGGATGCCTTTTTCTGTTTCGCGACGGGCAATTTCTTTGCGAAGGGCTACTTCACCTTCGACCATGGAGTACTGCAAAGCATGGCGACCTTTGTTTTTGATGACTGTTTGACAGGCCGCGGCGATTTCTTCAAGCGGGAAACCTTCAGGGGAGGGAAGGCCGCCTGCAAAAGAGATAACTTCGGGACGAGCCGCCAAAGCGAGCAAATCACGAATAATAGTACTTGCCGGTTTTGAAGCTAACTGAGACCATCGTGGAGTCGGGGATTCGTACTCTTGTTCTGTCATTACATTCTCCTTGTATTCGTTGTTAGATCCATTTTCCCATTGAGCATAGAGTTGTTAATACGTAGAAATCCTTAAATGTTCATAGAAGTTCAATAAAGCTAAATTGTTTTATCTAGGAAGTCTTACCCATTGGCGCGATTTTTCTAGGCAGTATTGCTTAAAAGTCAATTTTAAGTTTGCAAAAAAAGATTTTTAGAAATAATCGAATTTTTCAAAAAATTGAATAATGCAAAATCATAAAATTTCAAAAAATAATGAATTGCAATAAAAAACTGATGAATATCAGATAATTAGTCATTTTATAAGAAATATAATGAGTTTTACTGTTGACGCAATAGGCGAAAAGTTTTAAATTTCCAAAAATACAAAAACCTCTTTTTTGAATTTTCATTTTTTAAGGAAGTGTCATGGGTATTCACCGCGATCCGAATCGAGTATTAATTTTTGACACCACGTTGCGTGACGGCGAACAAGCCCTTCCTCAAAGTCTTTCCTCAGAACAAAAACTGCAAATTGCCACTGCCCTTGATCAACTCGGGGTTGATGTCATTGAAGCGGGTTTCCCCGTCTCCAGTGAGGGTGATTTTGAGTCTGTGAAGACAATTGCTTCAACGCTTAAAAATGCCATTNNAATTGCCTCGACGCTTAAAAATGCCATTCCATGCGGTTTGGCCCGTTGTGTGGAAAAAGATATTGATTGCTGCGGCGAGGCACTGAAGGTTGCCGATGACTTCAGAATCCATACCTTTATTGCGACGTCTGATATCCATGTTAAGGATAAGTTGCGCAAGAGCCAGGACGATGTGCTTGAGATGGCGGTCAAATCCGTCAAGCGCGCTCGCCGTTATACCGATGATGTGGAATTTTCCTGTGAAGATGCCGGTCGCACACCGATTGATTACCTTTGTCGCATGGTTGAAAGTGCCATCGATGCAGGCGCCACGACCGTTAATATTCCTGATACGGTGGGCTATACCTTGCCCGAAGAGTTTGGCGGCATCATCGCACAACTCTTTAACCGCGTTCCCAATATCGACAAAGCCACGATTTCCGTTCACTGCCACAATGACCTTGGGATGGCCACTGGTAACTCCATGACGGCGCTTGCTCATGGAGCTCGGCAGATCGAGTGTTGTGTGAACGGTTTGGGAGAGCGCGCCGGTAACTGCTCGTTGGAAGAAGTGGCCATGGCCATTAAGCTTCGCAAGGACAAGTTAGGTGGACTCTATACCGGTATCGTGCATCAGAATATCGCCAGAACGTCCAGTTTGGTGGCAAAGATCTGCAATGAACCCGTGCCTTCGCACAAAGCCATTGTGGGCGCCAATGCCTTTGCTCATAGCTCAGGGATCCATCAAGACGGTGTGCTTAAAAACCGCAGTACTTATGAAATTTTGACGCCGGAAAGTGTGGGCTTTACGGGCAATACCATGCACATGACGGCCCGCTCTGGCCGCCACATGATCCGTGAGTGCTTGAAGAATTTGGGCTATGAAGACGGTAGCTACGACTTAAATGAAATCTACGATCGCTTCTTAAAGCTTGCCGACCGTAAGGGTCAAGTCTATGACTATGACTTGGAAGCGCTCTTATTTACTCAACGCCAAGATAGCGCCAGTGAAAACTACTTCAAGCTTGAAGTGCTAAATGTCATGACCGGTGGTGAAAAGGGTGCTATTCCGACAGCCGCCGTGAGACTTCGTGCGGGTAATCGCACTCGCACCGGAACCGGCATCGGTAACGGCCCCATTGATGCAGTCTACAACTGTATCTCTCGCTTAACGGGCATTAAGGCGACTTTGACGAGTTTTGCCATTAATGCCAATGGCGCCGGGATGGACGCGCTCGGTCGTGTGGACGTGACGGTGAAATATGAAAATCGTATCTTCCACGGCATGGGTATGTCGACCGACATTATCGAGGCCGGTGCGTTGGCACTTTTGAATGCCTACAACATCATTGCACGAGCTCAAAAGATTAACGAAGAACGCAAACGTCATCACTAAGACGTTGTCATCAAGGAGAATTGGGAATGACTGAGAAAATGTACCGCATTGCGGTATTGCCTGGAGACGGTATTGGACCGGAAGTGATGGATGTCGCTTGCAAGGTCTTGGAGACAGTTGGCAAGCGCTGTGGTTTTGCGTTCGAGATGACGCATTGTCTGGTAGGCGGAGCCGCGATTGATGCTTGTGGAGAGCCATTGCCTCAAGCAACGGTTGAGGCTTGTGACAATGCACAAGCGATTTTATTCGGTAGCGTCGGCGGCCCCAAGTGGGATCATCTGCCGCACAGCCAAAGACCCGAAGCCGGTGCATTATTGCCGCTTCGCAAACGCTACGGATTGTTCTGCAACATGCGACCGGCTCGTATCTACCCGGGTTTGGAAACATTGAGTCCATTGCGCCCCGATATTGCTGCCGGCGGTTTTGACGCTTTGGTCATGCGTGAATTAACGGGCGGTATTTATTTCGGCACACCCAGAGGACGTGAAGGAACAGGGGATGAAGAACGTGCTTATGACACGGAAGTCTACTCACGAGCCGAAGTGCGTCGCATTGCAGAAGTCGCTTTTAAGAGCGCTATGGGGCGTCGCAAGAAAGTCACTTCTGTTGATAAAGCCAATGTGCTCGCATCGTCCGTTTTGTGGCGTGAAGTTGTGGAAGAAGTTGCCAAGAAATACCCCGAAGTGACGCTTGAGCACATGTATATCGATAATGCCACGATGCAATTGATCAAAAATCCATCGCAATTTGACGTGATTTTGTGCTCGAACATGTTTGGCGACATTCTCTCTGATGAGTGCGCAATGATTACCGGTTCCATGGGGCTGCTTTCTTCTGCCTCACTGGCTGACGGTTCCTTCGGTTTGTACGAACCCGCTGGAGGCTCTGCGCCGGATATCGCCGGTAAAGGCATTGCCAACCCCATTGCGCAGATTGTCTCGGCAGCACTCATGTTGCGCTATTCGTTTGGTGAAGAAAAGGCCGCTCAGATGATTGAACGGGCCGTGCAAAAGACGTTAAACGACAAAATTGCCACAGCTGATATTGCTCGAGCGCTTGGAGCAACTACGGTTNNACGGTTGAGATGGGACAAGCCATTATTGAGCGTTTGGGAGAGTAGTAGTCATGGGAAAAACACTGTACGAAAAAGTTTTCGATGCGCACGTTGTGCGTGAAGTCGAAGGCGAACAACCCCTCATTTACATTGACCGTCACTTGGTGCATGAAGTAACGAGTCCTCAAGCCTTTGAAGGGTTGCGTGAAGCCAATCGTCCCTTACGCCGTCCCGAGCTCATTCTCTCCACGGTCGATCACGACATCAGCACCCAAAAGGCATCGCTAGATGCGTGCTCGGATATCGCTAAAAAACAAGTGACGACGTTGATGAATAACGTCAAAACGTTTGGCATTCGTTTCTATGGTTTGGGCGATGCCAATCAAGGGATCGTGCATATTATCGGTCCGGAAAGTGGCTTTACTTTGCCCGGTACTACGCTTGTGTGCGGCGACAGTCATACGGCCACGCACGGTGCGTTCGGCGCTTTGGCCTTCGGGATCGGCACGAGTGAAGTCGAACACGTCATGGCAACGCAAACCCTGGGTCAAGCGCGTTTAAAGACAATGCGCATTACCTGTGAAGGTGAATTGCCCAAAGGGGTGTTTGCCAAGGATTTGATTTTGGAAATTGCACGTGTGTTGACCACGGCTGGTGCAACGGGTTATGCCATTGAGTTTGCCGGCTCTGGCGTTAAAGCGCTTTCGATGCAGGCTCGCATGACGCTATCGAACATGGCTATTGAAATCGGGGCCAAAGTGGGCATGATTGCGCCCGATGAAAAAACGTTTGAATTCTTAAAAGACACGCCTCTTGCGCCAAAAGGCGAAGACTGGGACAAGGCCGTTGAGTACTGGAAGACTCTTTATACGGATGAAGACGCAGTCTTTGACAAAGAAGTTGTCATTGACTCGGCTCACCTCGTGCCGGTGGTTACCTGGGGAACGAACCCGGGGCAGGGGATTCGCATCGATCAGACGGTGCCGAATCCGGACCCAACCGCCGATGAAGGCGCTCGTGCTGCGGTTAAGGCTACGCTTGACTACACGAAACTTCAACCGGGTAAAACGATTCTCGGCACTCCTGT
>DCTK01000035.1 GCA_002329575.1 Sutterella sp. UBA1442
CGTTGTCGTTGCCGACCAGGCTTTCTGCGACGGAGCGGCCGACACGACCGGCTCCAAGAATTAATATTTTCATAGGCTTTAAGGCCCGAACTCGGTTTTAGGGTTCGTCTTTAGACCATTCTATGCCGAGTTGGCGCAATTTCCTGTACAAATGGGTGCGCTCAAGTTGTGCCTTGGCGGCAACCCGTGTCATGCTGTAGCGCTCTTGTTCCAAAAGATGTGTGAAATAGAGGCGTTCAAATTGATCGCGAGCTTCCCGAAGCGGTAGAGAGAAGTCGACAAGATTTTTGATCGAATCAAGTCCACTAGAGGATTCTTTTTTTTCTTGTTCGACTTTGGGCGCTGGCGCAGGTTGAGGGGCTGTCTGTTTTGCATGGATGGCAGAACGTAAAGCCTCTGTGAGAGCTTTCATTGAGGTCGGTTTTTCAAGAAAGCTGTATGCGCCAAACTTCGTGGCCTCAACGGCCATGTCAATGTTTGCGTGTCCGCTCATCATAATGACGGGACACGGCAAAGGTCCTTGGGAAGCCCATTCTTTAAGAAGGCTCATGCCGTCCGTATCAGGCATCCAAATGTCGAGCAACACGACATCGGGCTCGCATCTTGCAATGGCAACACGCGCCTCTGCGCTATTTGCAGCGCAAGTGACCGTATATCCTTCGTCGGAAAGAATTTCGCTGAATAACTCGCGAATACCGACTTCATCGTCAACAACAAGAATGTTTGCCATAAGCTTATAAAAAACCGAGATGATTGAACTATATAGATATCAAGCCAAATTGACAAAGCCTATCGTAATAACTGCTCCTGTCTCTTGCTGATTGACTCCATTGTCAATGTTGGCAATTTTTACCCAGCCGCCGTGCTCTTCAATGATTTTCTTAACCATTGGTAGGCCTAAACCAGTACCGGTTTCCTTCGTTGTAATGTAAGGCTCAAAAGCATGAGCAAGGATTGTCGGCGTGAACCCAGGGCCGTTATCGGAGATTGTAACGACAACGGTTTTTTCATTATTGTCACGTTCTAGGTGGCTGCGGATGGTAATTCGACAATTGTCAGAGTTATGCGCAGCTTCTTTGGCGTTTGACAGAATGTTGTGAAGAACTTGTAGCAGTTGTGCACGGTCTGCAGACAAAAGAGGCAAGTGTTCCTGCAAATTTAGTTCAATATGCCCACCTGCCTGGCGATAAAGCAGAGCCACGTCATCGAGCAGTGCGTTAATGTCCAAAGGAGCCAATGTGGGCTTTGGAAGTTTGGCGTAATCTCTGAAATCATTGACCATTTGTTTAATGCTCGAGACCTGCTCCACGATTGTTTTGGTGTAGCGATTCAATAGCTCGACATCTTCGGCTGGCAAATGTTTCTCCAACTTATATTGCATTCGCTCGGCGGCTAGCTGAATCGGGGTAAGAGGATTTTTAATTTCATGGGCCATACGTCGAGCGACTTCACCCCAAGCAATAACGCGTTGAGCAGCAACTGCTTGCGACATATCGTCAATGACGACAAGATAACCTGGTCCGTCATTAAGCGGCACGGAAGAGCACCGGACTAAGAGAGTTAACGGGTCTTCGTGTTCTTTAAGGGCAAGCGAAGCTCCTTCTTGCTTGACTGTTCGAGAACTTACTTTGAGCATCGGGTAGATGATTTCTGCAAGTTCAGGCATGGCTTCGTGAAGAACAACCCCGACTTGAAGCACGTGATTGCCGAGAATTTTCACTGCCCCCATATTCGCTGAACGGATGCGGCGCATGTTATCGAGCACGATAATACCGGTGGAGAGATTCTCCAGAATGCGTTCACGGAAAATATTGGATTGTTCAAGTCTTTGGTGGCGGCTTTCAAGTTTTTCCATGGCATCGTTGACACGTCTAACCATGACATTGAATGCACGCGTCAGTTCATTGGTTTCGTCAGCGCCAGAAAATTCTTTAATCGGCTCATAGTGGCCGCCAGTCACTTGACGCGTACCTTCGGCCAGTTGTCGAATGGGGGCGGTGATGCGGTTGGCAAATGAAAAGGCAGCCAATACGGCACACAAAATGGCCAAAATAACACTTAACACGAGTGACCAGTTGTAGATTGTGTGTAGGCCACCTCTGGTAACGATAATGCGTTGGTAGTCTCGAAGACCCATTGTCACGGCACTGATACTATGGGCTACATCTGCCGGAATAATTTGCCGTAATTGTAGGAAATATTCATTGGCACTCGTACGATTGGTAATGGGTACGATTGTGCGAGTGATAAGTTGAGTATTTGCAGCCTCATTGTCCAGAGGATCTCCGTCTAATGTCATCAAAAAGCCTTGTTGACGAACGGTGAGAATATCCGTTGTGGCAATGTTTAAGTCAACTCCAGAGGCATCGCTGGAACTCTGAGCGATGATTTGACCATTTTTATCGAAAATGGTTAACGTTGCTTGATTGGTGATGTCACTCATGCGATGAAGTTCGGCACTCATTTCGGCTAAGGATGCATTAGCCAAACGATCGGCAATGGCACGAGTAGTCACTAACTGATCACTTTGAAGTCTCGAAAGAGACCTTTGTGCCAGAGTCACGCCACTATCCAAAGCTTGTTCAACGCGAGAGTCCACGCCGCTGTCAAAAGCTTGGCTGATTAGGTGCGTGGAAATGATGTAAACGAGTAATATCGGTAACAGCGTCACAATAGTGATCACCGAAACCATCGAAAGTAGCATTCGTGAGCCAAATTGCTTTTGTCTGTAACGTTTAAACAGTTTGGCAAAAAGTGAAATAACGGTGATGAGAAGTCCAAGAACGACAAGAGCATTGATGCCAAGCAGTAATGGGAAATAAGGCTCAAGAGTACTGGAAGTGCTACCCGCAGAAGTCAGCAAGAACAACAATACAACGATGGTCGCCAAGCCGATGCAAGCTGTGTAGCGAACTCGGTATTTCATGGCGTAGTAGCAGCCGTGTTTTTCACGGTCACATTTTGCAAATCAACAGGCTGCCAGTCAGAGGACAGATCCCAGTCGTTATCGCCAATGGTGACCTGCATCGGAAGTGGCAATTGCTCGGTATCCAATCTGACACGGACTTCTGCAACGAAGTCTTCCGGGTTTTCAAGGCCTGGCTCCGTAGCCACGCGCCAGTCGTGAAGCGATTTAAGAATCAGAAGGGCGTCTGTGGCCGAATCAAAGGATTGTGACAACCCTCCGCGAGACAAGCGATATTGGCGTGTGAGAGGGCTGTAAGACAAGCGACTGGTTAGTGATGCGTGGGCAAAGTCTTTATCTGCCCAATACCAGCGCTTTTGTTCCAGTGAGAATTCTGTGATGAAGTAAAGCGGAATACCGCGATGCAGAGCATCTTGAACGGATCTGGGTAGGTCAAATTCGACGTTCAGGTTGAGATAGAGCCCAGGTCTGTCTCCTCCACGAGCGGATAGGTGACAGCTCATGATGGAAATGTCATTGGCCCAGGCAGCCAGCGCCATGCCCATGCCCGTGATCAGGGCAAGGCATTGTCGAATGGGCTGAGAGGACCAAACTTTCATTTACGCAGCCTCTTTAGTCAGCAAGGCGTAGAAAAAACCGTCATGCACGCTAGGTATGATACCGCCGTCATACTCGCTTTTTTCTGTGGGCAACAATCTCAGCATACCGGAGTCTAAACCAGGCAAAGTTTTAAGCTTCGCGTTGGGGGTTCGAGCAAGGAAATTTTTGATTTGCTCAGGCCCTTCTTCGGGGAAAATGGAGCAGACAATGTAGAGCAAAGATTTTCCTTCTGGCAATACCCACCAAATGGAGTCCAGTAATTTGGCTTGTTGTTGCGCCAGTTTTTCAATATCCGCAGGGCGACGTAACCAAACGATATCGGGATGACGTCGCACGATACCCGAAGCAGTACACGGAGCATCGAGCACAATGGCGTCAAAGGGGCCCTGTTGCCTCACCAAGAGAAAGTCTGTGGCATCACCTTGAACAACTTTAGCCTTCAGGCCCAAGCGATCGAGCGTTTCAGTGATGCGAGTCGCACGCTTGGGATCAATTTCCATAGCGGTCAGATCAATGTCTGCAGATTCCAGCATTTGAGCGCTTTTACCGCCCGGTGCTGCACAAGCATCAAGAACGCGTTCGCCTCCTTTTAAGCCCAAAAATTGTGACACCAGCTGACAACCAGCGTCTTGAACGGAACACAATCCTTGATCAAATCCCGGAATTTTGTTTACGGGGCACGCCGGCTCAAGAACAACGGCCCACGGTCCGACCTGCCGAGCGTCAAAACCTTCTTTACGGGCCATCTCGAGATAATTCTCAACAGAAATTTTGGCTTGATTTACTCGCAGGGTTAACGGGGCATGCGTATTTTGTACAGTTAAGATTTCTCGCCATTGATCGGGATAGGCTTTGCGTACTCTAGCAAGCCACCAGCCCGGAACTCCGTAGCGCACGCTCAAAATGGCAGAGTAGCTTTTGGTGATGTGGCCCCTGTTGCGCATATAGTTACGCAACAGTGCATTGACAAAGCCTGCAGCACGAGCGGTTTCAGGAGATGCCTTGGCAGCCTTAACGGCTTCATTGACAACCGTATGAGGGTCTTCATTGCTCAGAAGTAAAGCTAGAGCCACCGAAAGAATGCCTTCAACAGCAGACGTTGGAGAGTGTGAAGCGAGTTTTTCAATGATAATTTCTGTCTTGACACGTTGACGAAGCGACGTGTAAAGAATACTCTGAACGGCAGCTCGCATTTCAGAATCAGTGATTTCGGACGGCATTGCCCGTTCAAGCGGAATCGATTGCTTGACGACCTTTTGCAGACTTAACGCACTTAAACGAATGGCCTCAGCTAGATTGGCGCTCATTGAAAAATATCTCCTTTTGTTATTGCATAGCCTTGTAAGAAGTGTTCCACAGGCATTTTCGGTTTGCCTGGTCTTTGCAGTATCGTTGCACAAATAGCATTTTTTTCGCAGGCAATGACAACACCGTTTTTATCGGCGCGAATGACCTCGCCTGGCTGACCTTGTATTTCAACAATGTGGGCTTGCCAGATTTTAATGGTAGTGCCGTTATGCTCAGCGTAAGAAGAAGGGAACGGCGTAAAAGCTCTAATCTTTCGTTCAACAATCGCGGCCGATTGCGTGAAATCGATGTGACCTTCTTCTTTGGTAACTTTATGAGCGTAAGTGACGCCAGCCTCAGGTTGTTCTGTGACAGTGATTGTATCGGGATTTTGCAATAACTTTACAAGCATGCTGGCTCCCAAGGCACTGACTTTTTCGGTGAGTGTCTGTGTCGTCTCAGTCTCTGCAATAGGGATGCTTTCCTTGGCAAGCATAGGACCGGTGTCGAGCCCTGCATCCATTTTCATGAGTGTGACACCGAAGTCTGCATCCCCGGCTTCAATGGCTCGGGTAATTGGCGCCGCTCCACGCCATCGGGGAAGCAGGCTAGCGTGGATATTGATGCATTTAACACTTGCATCAGGGCCGATGCCTTTAGGAATATCAAGTACGACCTGCGGCAAAATCATGCCGTAGGCGGCCACTACCATTACGTCAGCCTCTTGCGCACGCAACAAGTCATGCATCGCAGCGGCCTCTTCAGGCGCTTTGCGAAGCGACAGTGTTAAAGGGGTTGCCACGGGTATGCCGTGGGAAAGAGCCACAGACTTTACTGCCGAGGGGGATAATTTCATGCCGCGACCGCTCGGTCTGTCGGGTTGCGAGAGAACCAAACAAACATCGTGACCTGCTTCAATCAGAGCTTCGAGCGCTTGAGCAGCAAAAGGGGGGGTTCCAGCAAATATAATTTTCATCCCTCTATTTTAGTGTTTTGAGGCGAATCAAGCTTTTTTACGAAGAATTTTTCGTTCAAACTACTAAAAAATGTTGGTTAAGCGATACACTACTCTCAAAGAAAGCAGAGGAATCTATGCAGCAGTTTTTAACCACTAAAGACAATATCCGTATTGCCTACGAAGTTCACGGTGATGAGTCAGCTCCCCCGATTTTATTGGTGATGGGACTGGGCATGCCTTCGGCAGCTTGGCCTCAGTCTTTCATTGAAGGGTTGGTTCGTCAAGGTTTGAGAGTCATTGTTTTTGATAATAGAGATAGCGGATATTCAACGAAGATCAATGAAAATGTCGGCAAATTTAGAATTTTAAGAGCAATTTTCAGGACTTTAAGAAGAAAACACGTTTCCGCGCCTTATTCATTAGAGGATATGGCCGCTGATGCCGAAGCGGTGTTGGATACCTTAGAAATTAAACGAGCCCATGTGTTGGGTGTATCTATGGGCGGAATGATTGCCCAAGTGATGGCGCTTAACTACCCGCAACGCGTAGCCTCTTTGATTTCAGTGATGAGTGCTTCAGGAAATCCATCGACTGGGTTAGGAAGTTTTGGGGCTATCAGAGCTCTTTTGAAAAAACCATCCCGTGAAGATGATGTCGATTGTGTGGTTCGGTACTTTAAGGCAATGTTTAAAGCGATTGGTTCGCCCCAAGGCTCTTATGACGAAGAGCTGATTCGACGTGTCGCCACGTCGGTTGTTGAAAGTGGGTACCAGTTTTCTGCGGCTTCTCGTCAACTGTTGGCGATTTTGGCCTCTGGGGATCGATCCAAAACACTATGTCGCATCATTGCCCCTACTTTGGTGATTCACGGTCGAAAAGATCCATTGTTGCCGTTTAAAGCCGGCGAAGAGGTCGCTGGAAATATTCCAAATTCTCGCATGTTGGGCATCGATGGCATGGGACACGATCTTCCCGATCGTGTCACAGAGATCATTGTCAAAGAGGTGGCAAAGCATTGTCACCGTTATAAGGAATGATGAATTAGGCGGATTTAGCAGCCTGAGCTCGGCGTTTTTTAAGTTTGGCGCAGGCTCGGTCATACTTCAGGCGACTTAAGTGATCGATAAAAACTGTGCCTTTCAGATGATCGAGTTCGTGCTGAATGCAAATGGCCAACAGGCCTTCAGCGGGCATGGTTATCTCTTCGCCTTCCAAGTTCATGAAACGCACGGTTACAGCAGTGTGACGTTCGACTTTTTCCCAGATGCCGGGCAGAGACAAGCAACCTTCCTCACCAGTGCAAACTTCTTCGCTAACTTCAATAATTTCAGGGTTGATGAGCGTCATGAGATTATTTTTGTCCTCACTGACGTCCATGACGATCATCCGTAAGCTTCGGCCAACTTGAGGTGCAGCTAAACCGACACCGGGAGCCTTGTACATTGTTTCGGCCATATCGGCAGCTAATTGACGGATATCGGTCGTAATTTCAGTAACGTCGGCGCACGGTTTTTCTAAGATCGGATTGGGAAATTGCACAATCGGTAAAATAGCCACGGATTCCTCCAAGATAGGAATTTCAAAAAAGTAAATAACTGCGTGATTTTAGCGCAAACGACGTTATGGGGAAGAGCATGTATACCGAGACGATTGCCGAAGGTTGGCTACGCCTGGCGTTAACGCCGGGAATGGATATACAAAGTGCGCACGCTCTTTTGTCTGAGTTTGGCGAGCCTCAGGACATTTTGTCGATGAAAACGACCAAGCTAGGAGCGTTTATATCTGAGTCTCTTGCCTGTCGATTAAAGCATCCCGATGATCAAACAAGACTACAGATTGAGCAAACCCTCGAATGGCTTGTAAGCGTACCGGGAGCTCGGCTAATCACATTGGCAGATTCTGACTACCCGTCTCAGTTTTTGACAGTTGTAGAGCCTCCTTTAGCAGTGTTGGCTTTGGGCAATACAGATTTACTAGTCAACCCCACTCTCTCGCTTACGGGATCGGAAAATCCTAATCAAGAAGGTATTCAAATCGCCGAATCGTGGGCCCAAGTCTTGGCAAGTAAGCCGCTTAGTCTCGTACAAGGAGACGCAGATGGCATAGAGCGGCATGCGCTTGTTTCTGCGTTAAAAACCCGTCCGGATCATTTGATTTATATCTCGAAAATCCCTTTAACGGATCCTAAAATAGCTCAACAGTCGACATTTGTTGCGAATAACGGATTGGCGTTGAGTTTTGTCTGTTTTGCCCGTGCCGAAGAAGAATTGTGGCAAGCTAGGCATCGGTTGTTGGCGGCTTGTTGCGAAAACTTCGTGTTAATTCAAGCATCACCACGGGCGAAAAGTTTGCGCTTAATGCGAGAGATTGCAGATATGAATAGGACGGTAATGGCAGTTCCCGGATCCATTCATTCCCCTCTGAGCAAGGGGTGTCATCAGTTAATTAAGCAGGGAGCTCGACTAGTTGAGTCTGTTGATGATATCTTATTTGAAATAAATTTGAACAATATTTAAAAATGTTCATTGAAAATTTGCAAATAACCCTCATAAAGTTGCTACTCTAAAAAAGCATTTTTTGAGAGATTCTCAATTTTGGACAAAAAATGAGTGAAAAAATATTAGTAATTGCAGAAAAGCCGTCAGTGGCAAATGACATTGCAAAAGCCTTGGGTGGCATGACACGTGAAAAGGACTACTACGAAGGCGAGCACTACGTTGTGAGCTCTGCAGTCGGTCACCTTCTGGAGCTTGCTGTACCTGAAAAATATGACGTCAAACGTGGCAAGTGGACCTTTACCCATTTACCAATGTTGCCGCCGTCCTTCGATTTAAAACCTATCAAGAAAACCGAAGACAGACTGAAGACGCTCAAGCGTCTTTTAAAACGCTCGGATATTACCGGAGTGATTAATGCTTGCGATGCCGGACGTGAAGGGGAACTGATTTTCCGCTACATCATTCAAGCCTCAAAGTGTAAAAAGCCGATTGAGCGTCTGTGGTTGCAATCCATGACTCCGTCGGCAATCCGAGACGCCTTTGCACACTTGCGTAGCGATGCGGAAATGCAAAATTTGGCCGATGCTGCTCGCTCTCGTTCTGAAGCAGACTGGCTTGTGGGAATCAACGGAACTCGCGCCATGACCGCCTTTAATAGCAAAGACGGAGGCTTTTTCTTAACGACAGTCGGTCGCGTGCAGACACCGACCTTGGCTATCGTGATGGAGCGCGAGGAAAAGATTAATGCTTTTGTCAGCCGTCCGTATTGGGAAGTGCACGCAAAGGTACAGTGTGAAGCTGGTCAGTATGACGCCGTGTGGTTTGATCCTGTGTTTAAGAAAAATGAGGAAGATCCGCATCAAAAAGCTGAGCGTATTTGGTCAAAAGAGGACGCTCAACGCATTTGCAAACTCATTGAGGGACAGACGGCCTCTGTTAAACAATCAGCCAAGCGAACAACACAACTTTCTCCACTGCTTTTTGACCTGACGAGTCTGCAACGTGAAGCTAATAATCGTTTTGGTTTTTCTGCTAAGACGACATTAGCTTTGGCTCAAGCACTTTACGAAAAACATAAAGCATTGACTTACCCAAGAACAGATGCGCGTGCTTTACCGGAAGACTATCTTGGGACGGTTAATAATACGCTCGATATGTTGAAAGAAAGCTCGAGATACATGAAGAGCGTTGGTGAAATCCAAAAGCACAAATGGGTTAAGCCCAGTAAGCGCATCTTTGATAATTCGAAGATTTCCGATCACTTTGCCATTATCCCGACACTTCAGGCTCCGAAAAAACTCACAGAAGCCGAAGAGAAGATTTACGACTTGGTGGTTAAGCGCTTCTTGGCAGTATTTTTCCCTGCCGCTGAATATGATGTGACAACGCGCATTTCAACGGTTGCAGGTCAAAATTTGAAGACCGAAGGCAAGGTACTTGTAAAAGCCGGCTGGTTGGAGGTTTACGGCCGAGGAACTGAAGAGGCAGAAACTCTTGTACCAGTGAAGGACAATGAAAAGGTCACGGTGAAAGAATCTCTTGTCGAGGAAAAAGCCACTAAACCTCCAGTTCGTTACACAGAAGCGACTCTTTTGTCTGCCATGGAAGGTGCCGGTAAATTGGTCGAAGAAGGAGAGTTGAGAGAGGCTATGGCCGGGAAGGGCCTAGGCACTCCTGCAACGCGGGCGGCAATCATTGAAGGGCTTTTGCTTCAAAAATATTTACGTCGAGACGGACGCGACCTTTGCCCGACGTACAAAGCTCGTCAACTCTTTGCTCTTTTGAAAGGCTTAGGAATTTCTGAGTTATCTGAACCTGAGTTGACTGGTGAGTGGGAATACAAGCTCGCTCAAATCGAAAAAGGAACGTTATCGCGCGATGTTTTCATGAAGGAAATCCGTTCGATGACCGAAACCATTGTTGAGCAGGCCAAACGCTATGAGGGGGATACGGTGCCGATTGAAAACCCGGCACATCTAAAGAGTCCTTGTCCTAAGTGTGGCGGTGAAATTGTTGAAAACTATCGCCGATTCGCTTGCACGTCTTGTGACTTCAGTTTGCCTAAGCATCCTGGTGGCCGCACTTTTGAAGTGGCCGAAGTTGAAGCAC
>DCTK01000064.1:0-176 GCA_002329575.1 Sutterella sp. UBA1442
TCCTGCTCGCTTATCTGTGAAAAGAAAAATTTGCATTAGTGATTTTTTTCAGATACAATGCGTTCTCTCTTTCGGGGGTATAGCTCAGTTGGTAGAGCACTTGCATGGCATGCAAGGGGTCAGCGGTTCGAATCCGCTTACCTCCACCAAGAAAAATTTGATTTGCGTCTCCATCG
>DCTK01000064.1:243-14450 GCA_002329575.1 Sutterella sp. UBA1442
TCTGGTTTAAGCTTTTGATTTAGCTAACAGTAACACGGTCATCACAATACACAATGCGCCGATGCCTTCCACGATCCCGAAGGTTGTTCCAAGTAAGAGAACGGACAAAATGACGGCCGAAAGAGGTTCCGAGCAGGTCAGCATGGACGCTGTTGAAGGAGCAATGAATTCCATACTCTTTAAGTAACAGCAAAAGGCGGTAATGGTCCCGAAAATGACCACGTGCGAGTAGGAAAGAACAGCCCTCGTCCTCCAAATGGCATCGGTTGTGAAAGGATTATTAAATAAGCAAGCTACAAATCCCACGATTAACATGGCCCAACCGATAACTGGAATAACGGTCAATCGGCGTACGACGTTGGCCGGTTGGATAGTTCCCATGGCACCGAACATGGCCGACAAAAGTCCGAATCCAACGCCGGCAATCGAAAAGTCTACGCTGTCAAAATGTCCCTTTGTGACAATCAAGAGAACGCCAATCATGGCAAAAACCAAAGCTGCCAGCTCTAACGGCTTGATGCGTCGATGGTGGCGTATGGCCATATAGGCAATGACAAAAAGCGGGGAGGTCAGTACCAAAATTGTTGCTGTTGCTGCATTGGAATTTGAAATTGAGAGAAAAAAGGTCGACTGTGAGCACACCAAAATCAGACCATAGATAATGATGGACCGAAGGTTTACGCTATCTAAAACTTGGCGAGCGTGTTTTTTGCCGTGGACCGCAAAGTCAATGGCCACTAAAAGCGCCCCTGCGCCAAAAAGTCGGATAGAGGTCAGGTCGAAAACCGTAAATTGGCAATGCGCCATCAGGTATTGCGCTGCTACCCCCATGGAGCCCCAACAAATACCGGCGATTAACGCAAGAGTGATCCCTTTAAAGGTTTTCGAAAACATGTTGCACCAGGCAAAAAATTGAGTAGGAGCGCTCATTGTAGGAGCTCTTTTGACGATACTCAAGAGGCTAACTGTCTAATATTGTTGAAACTATAGTGTTTTGCCAGACAGTACGAAGTGCAGTTTGGTTATCAATGGCAGAATCGGCAGTTTTTCGTGCTAATATCCTGCATCTAAGCGAACGTGCTTGATGTCAATTTTGTGTTGACCTGTGCAAAAATCCACGGACTTTGCCCCGGGTGGTAAAGCCCGAGTTTGTTTTGCTCGTTCAGACAGTACGATTCGTATTTTTTGAGTAGAAAACGTCATAAATGGGTTTTAAATCAATGGCTACGACCAAACGCTCTGAATACGCTGAGAGCAGTATTAAAGTCCTCAAAGGACTTGAGCCCGTCAAACAACGACCGGGCATGTATACCCTTACCGATAATCCCCTTCATATCATTCAAGAGGTGATTGATAACTCAAGCGACGAAGTGCTTGCGGGACAAGCCTCTCGTATTGATGTGACTTTGCACACTGATGGGTCTGTGACCGTGATTGACGACGGTCGTGGGATTCCCGTGGGCATTCACAAGGAAGAGGGGGTACCGGCAGTGCAATTGGTGTTTACGCAATTGCATGCGGGCGGCAAATTTGAAAAAGATTCAGGCGGCGCCTATTCATTCGCGGGCGGTCTGCACGGCGTGGGCGTTTCAGTTACCAATGCACTGTCAACCCGTGTGGAAGTTACCGTTTGGCGTGAAGGAAAAGAACATCGTATCGCCTTTGCTGACGGGGACGTGGTCGAACCGTTGACGAGCCAAAAAAGTCCCAAGCCGAAGTCTGCGACGGGAACCTGTGTTCGGGTGTGGCCGGATCCCAAATATTTTGACAGCCCCAGTGTGCCGGCCGAGCAACTATCTCGCTTGCTTCGTTCCAAGGCCGTTTTAATGCCTGGGTGCGAAGTTGTCTTTAACAATGAAAAGAATCAAACAACGCAAACTTGGAAGTTTGAAGGCGGTCTTCGTGAGTATTTACTCTCCGAGCTCAACGCCGAGCCTTTAATTACGCCTTTTGAAGGCGAGGGCTTTGCCCGCGATGAGTCGATGGGCTTTGCCGTTGGCGAAGGTGCCTCTTGGGTTGTGGTTTGGCAGGAAGAGGGCAGTACGGTACGCGAAAGTTACGTTAATTTAATTCCGACTCCGGCTGGCGGTACGCACGAGTCCGGCCTTCGTGAAGGTCTGTATTTGGCCATGAAAGCTTTTATTGAAGCCCATGGCCTGATGCAAAAGAACGTGAAGCTTTTAACCGAAGACGTGTTTGCACGTGCCAGCGCGATTTTGAACGCCAAAGTACTCGATCCGCAATTCCAAGGTCAAACGAAAGAGCGTTTAAATAACCGTGATGCGTTGCGCTTAGTCAGCAATTTTGTTCGCACCGAGTTTGAGTTCTGGTTAAACAGCCATGTCGAAGAAGGCAAAAAGTTGGCCGAGCTTGTGATCAAACAAGCTCAAGCTAGACAGAATTCGGCTAAGAAAGTAACTAAGCGCAAAGGTTCTAGCGTTGCCGTGTTGCCTGGCAAGTTAACCGATTGTGAAAGTGAAGATATTTCGCAAAATGAACTATTTCTCGTGGAAGGGGACTCGGCAGGCGGTTCCGCGAAAAAGGGTCGCAATAAAGACTTCCAAGCCATTTTGCCTTTGAGAGGCAAGGTGCTCAATACATGGGAAGTCGATCGAGATCGTATTTTTGCGAACAACGAAATTCACGATATTTCAGTGGCCATCGGCGTGGATCCTCACGGTCCCAACGATGAGCCGGATTTGTCTGAATTGCGCTACGGCAAGATTTGCATCATGGCCGATGCTGACGTGGACGGCTCACACATTCAAGTACTCTTATTGACACTATTTTTCAGACACTTCCCGGCGCTTATTCGCAAGGGGCACGTGTTTGTGGCCCGTCCTCCGCTCTTTAGAGTTGATGTGCCTAAGACCGGACGCAAACCGGCTCGCACGGTCTACTGCTTAGATGACAGAGAGTTGGCCGTGGAGCGCAAAAAGCTTGAAAAAGACAAAGTTAATATGGAAAAGGTCAAAATCTCTCGCTTTAAAGGTTTGGGCGAGATGAGTGACGTGCAATTGTGGGATACGACTTTAAATCCGGAAACCCGTCGTTTAATGCCGGTCACATTCGGTGATTTAACGCTTCAGGAAAGTAGCGCCATGTTTGATATGTTGATGGGGCGCTCCGAGGCAGCCACTCGCCGTATGTGGATGGAAAATAACGGCGATCAGGTTGAAGTTGATATCTAAGAAGGGAATTCGCGATGACCAATAAACGAGATGATGAGTTGTTCTCCGAAGATCTCTTCGGGATGGATGACGAGATTGAGATTGAAGTAAAGCCCAAAGAGGTAAAGCCGGCCGAGCCGACAGCTAAAGAAAACGAGACGGCTCCTTTGGATTTTGAGGCAGAAACACCGGTTGAGAGCAAGACTGCTGACGATGCTGACAAGAGTCAAGAGGCCGACGAGGCTTCTGAAGAAGAGCCTGCTATCCCTCTGCACGCTCGTCCGGTGCTCTCCGGCGACGACGGTGATCAATTGACGCTTGCCCATTTTGCAAGCCACGCGTACCTTGAATACGCCATGTCGGTGGTTAAAGGTCGTGCATTGCCCGCTATCGGAGACGGTCAAAAGCCCGTGCAACGCCGTATTCTTTATGCAATGCACCAAATGGGGCTTGATCGCCAAGAGGCCAAGACGGTTAAAAGCGCTCGTGTGGTCGGGGATGTGCTCGGTAAATTCCATCCGCACGGCGATACGGCTGCCTACGATGCCATGGTTCGTATGGCTCAAGACTTCAATATGCGCTATCCGCTCATTCACGGTCAAGGCAACTTCGGTAGCCGAGACGGTGACGGGGCGGCGGCTATGCGTTACACCGAAGCTCGACTGACAAAGATTTCTCGCTTGTTGCTTGAAGAAATCGATGAGGGCACGGTGGACTTCATGCCCAATTACGATGGTGCTTTTGAAGAGCCGCAAATGTTGCCTGCGCGATTGCCGTTCGTTTTACTAAACGGCTCTAGTGGTATTGCCGTGGGGATGGCAACTGAGATTCCGCCTCACAACATCCGAGAAGTGGTTGCAGCTTGCTTGATGATTTTGGACAATCCGCAAGTCACCGATGAAGAGATCTTGACTGCGTTGCCTGCGCCGGACTTCCCCATGGGTGGTCAAATTATCAGTAAGGCTTCCGATATTCGCGACGCTTATACGAGTGGCCGTGGCTCGATTAAGGTGCGTGCTCGCTACACGTTTGAAGAAATGCAACGTGGGCACTGGCGTTTGATTGTGACGGAGTTGCCGCCAAATGCCTCAGCGCAGCGCGTCTTAAACGAAGTCGGAGAGATTACCAATCCAAAGGTTCGACCGGGTAAAAAGGCCTTGACAGCTGAGCAACAACAAGCCAAGGCTGCCATGTTGGCCCTTTTGGATACGGTTCGAGACGAAAGTGACAAGGAAACACCCACGCGTCTTGTTTTTGAACCCAAGACGAAAAACGTTGATCGCAATGAGTTTGTCAATGCATTGCTTGCCCAAACGAGCTTGGAAGGAAATGTCTCGATTAACCTCGTGATGGTGGGCTCTGACGGTAAACCTCGACAAAAGTCTTTGCCGGAGATTCTTCGCGAATGGGTTGCTTTCCGAATGATCACGGTGCGCCGTCGTACGCAATTTAGATTGCAAAAGACCAACGAGCGCATTCATATTCTTGAAGGCCGTCATCTTGTTTACTTGAACTTAGATGAAGTGATTGCGATTATCCGTGATGCGAATGATCCGAAAGAAGCTCTCTTGGCACGCTTCCCGCTCTCAGAAGTGCAAGTTGAAGACATCTTGGAAATCCGCTTGCGTCAATTGGCCCGTATGGTTGGTATCAAGATTGAAGCGGAGTTGGCTGAGCTTAATAAGACGAAGAATTCGCTTGAACGTTTGCTGAATTCCGACAAGCTCTTAAGCAACTTAATTGCGAAAGAAATTGCTGCCGATGTTGCAGAGTTTGGTGACGATCGACGCACGTTGATTGAAGAAGCCAACCGAGCTGAAATGACGGCTACCGTGCTTGACGAACCGGTTACGGTTGTGATCAGCCAAAAGGGCTTTGTTCGTTCGAGAACCGGTCACGGTCATGACGCCACGATCATGAACTATAAGATGGGCGATGCACTCTTCCAAGCTTTTGAATGCCGCACAACGGATCAAATGGTTGCTGTGAGCAACACAGGCCGAGTCTATACGATTGATGTGGCCGACTTGCCCAGCGCCCGAGGCGATGGTTTACCGATCAATAGCTTCATCGATTTGGAAAAGGGCACGCATTTAATCGGTTATTGCGTTGCCAAACCCGAAGCGAAGATTGTGATGGCCACTAGCGACGGTATGGGCTTTGTCTGTCACTTTAAGGATCTGTTGGCTCGAGTTCGTGCCGGTAAGAACTTCTTGCGCTTATCGAGCGATACGGCCAAGGTGCTTGTGCCCGAGGTGGTCGAAGACAATCAAACGATGCTTGCCTGCTTGTCTGAACAGGGACGACTGTTGATTTACGGTCTAGATGAAGTTCGCACATTGCCTGGTGGCGGTAAGGGTGTGTGCCTGATGGACTTGAACTTGGGTGAAGCACTCTTAGTGGCTAAGCCGATTGATGCAACCGGTGTGCTTGTGCAAGGTATCGGTCGTGGCGCTAAAGAGCGCGAGCAGGTCGTGAAAAAAGCTTTGCTTGAATACCACACGGGTCACCGTGCTCGCAAAGGTAAGCAGCTTGATATCCGCTGGAAAGCCTTGTCGTTGCAACCCTTGCAACCGAAAGAAGACGATCAAGCGGACGATGCAGAAGGCTCGGCTCCTGACGACGCCGAACCCGGCGATACGTTATCGCTGCTTTAGAATCTGCTTCTGACTAAAGATACAAAGGGCGCCTGAAAAAGCGCCCTTTGTGTTAGATAGCTCAAGAGTTAGAAGAAGTATTGCGCTTGAGCGCCAATTTCATACTGAGGCTTCACGACTTCGGAAATACCCACAGAGCCACGAAGTTTCAGATGAAAATTCGTACTGTAGCGCCAGTCGGCTTGTGCTCCAATTAAGCCCCACGATTCCTGCAAGTCTTCGGTTTCAAAGTTCTCTGCTTGGCCATGATCAAAGCCTCTGAACTGAGCGGATTTACCAAATCGGTGAATCCAACTAGCATTAGCGGCAAGCGTTAAAGTCTGAGAGCTCCAGCTTGTATGAACCCCAAGGGCTGCAAGTGATTGATGAATTTTTTCAGCTTCAAAAGCAATGCCCGATTCATTATTGGTGTCGTAGCTATCTAACCAATAGGTGTAGCCCGCCACATAGGGCTCAACGGAAAAATTGCCCCAAGTTTTTTGTCCTAAGCCGACATAAAGTCCTAGGCCGTAGCTACTGGTATCAACATCGTAGTCGAGATTGGCTGTCAAACCATTGAGCATGGCAGGTGTTTCAAAACTTGAGGAGCCGAATGTGTAATGCGCTTGCATAATAGTGCGGTAGCCGTCTTCAGTGATGCCGCCTGCGTAAAGCGCCGCAGAGACACTTTCGGCATCCGCTGAAGCTTGTGTTTCTTGAAAATCGTTTTTCGCTACTGACACCCAACCGCCGTAAAAAGCCTCATTGAGCCACTTTGTTTCAAAGTTGCGGTCGTAGCCGATCGTGAGTGCTTGTGTATTAAATTCGCTTTCTCGGGAGCGGTGAGAGAGACTGAGTTGCGTTTCGCGATGAGAGACATCAACCCAAAGGCCCCGTTCGGGCTCATTGACAATTCTGTCGGTCAGTATCGAGAAGTTATTAAAACCGACTTGTTCATGACGAATTTGCTCAAAGGAGGCATAGTCGAGCATGTTTTTGACAAGCGTTGATGGCCCCAATCGCGTGGTTTCAATGGCCGTAATGTAAAGACCTTGGATACCGGTTACGTCAGCGTCTCCCAAACCGATTTGTGCCGTTGTTTCGAATTCGCCTAATGCATTTTCATAGCGGTGAGGTTCAGCAAGTGCATGAATGCCTGCAAAGGTTCCTTCATCGGTGCCGATGAGGCCGACTGCAATGCCCTCAACGTCTCTCTTCTCAGTTCGTAAATCGGTAATCTGTACGTTGATTTGAACATTGTCATCGCCTTTGGCTGAAGCATCGCCAACCTTTAATTTAAATTGATCGGCCTTAGGGGTATTGATGTCATCGTCAGTTAAAGAAACTCGCAAGATGGCACCGTGCTCGATTTCAACGGAATTGCCACGATTTTCGCTGTTTAAAGAGACGGGGCTTTCTGCAGAGACTTCCACAATTCCGCCTTTGCCCCAGATCAATTGTCCGAGTTGTTGTTTACCCCGTGTTTGCCATTGAGCGCCATTGCGCAGTTCAAGAGTGGAGGCGGAGATTTTTTCAGCATCATTGTCATAAATTCGGCCGACAAACATGTCTTGGTCATCATTTAATGTCAAACAAAGCTCAGATTCTCCAAAAATTGCAATGTCACCGACAATGAGCGTTTGTCCTGCACTGTGGTACTGGAAGTTAGAGTCTTCCAACATTAGTGCAAGCGTTTGGTCCATTTCCCCTACATTTTCAGGTCGTTGAGGAATATTTTGACTGGCGACTAATTGCAAACGACCGTTGTATTGAACGTGAGAACCGAACAAAGACATCGCTTGCACTTGCCCCTCGTCGATGTCTGTATCTAAGTACGCAGTAATCGAAATAAGGTTGGGCAACGTTTCATCGTTCAGAGTACTGTCGGTGATTTGCAGACCATAGACTTCTGCGGAATTGGGGTGCGAGAAATAACGGCTGGAAATGTCAATGACGAGGGATTCATTTTTTGAACCGAGATTAGCGATGTTTGTCAATGAAAATATCGAAACGAGATTAATGTTGTCGGTATGAGTATTAATCGAGACATTCCCGTCAAAATCGAACCGTTTTTTCTCAGAATCGTTAGTGAGTTCAATGAGTGAAAATGAACTGTAATTTTCTAGCGAAGTGGTTTTATTGAAGCGAACGTTGGTGAAAGTGTCGGTTTGACTGGGGCCGTGGACTTTTACCGTTGTTGGGGCGGCCGTACGAAGGATGAGATCTTGGTCTGAAACTTCATTCAATATAACGTCTTCTTCAAATCCGTTGATCGTTTCATCGTGTTGTTCGGCAAAGGTAATTTGATGGGAAGAAGAGGCAACTGCTACAGAATTTAAAAGCAATAGCGTGCTAAGGGCTAGAAGGTGGTTTTTGGAAGCCACTTTTGGTCCTTTCAAATTTTTAGGGAGTCGTTATAAAGAGTTGCCAATTCTAAGCAAAATCGGCTACACACTGTCTGATATATGTCAATCGAACGAAAGGCCGATTATGGCTAAAATAGGGACATTAAGAGAAGAATGAGTTTTTCCAATGAGTTACGCCAAGTATAAAAAAGATCCTGCAAGCGACCTCTTTTTCTCCGAAAGTGACGGGTTTCGTTATTTGCACTTTGGCTCCCCTTGGATTCAAGGTGCTATGAAAGTGCGCCGGCCGTTTGAGTTGGTGCTGGAGTACCCGAGGCAAATGATGGCTTGTGCCCTGTTTTATCCACAACCGGAACATATCTTGCAATTAGGCCTGGGAGCTGCCTCGCTGACCAAATTCTGTTGGAAAAACACTGACGCTGAAATTGATGTCGTGGAAGTGTCCCAAAATGTCATCAATGCTGCTCACCAGTGGTTTAAATGTCCAATGCCCGATGAGCGGCTACGTATTCATCTAGAAGATGCTAAAGCGTTTATTGGTGATCGATCCAGGTATGTTGCTCCCGATTGGTTGCAAGTGGATCTTTATGACGCTCAAGCTGAGGGACCTGTTTACGACGATGTGCCGTTTTATAAGATGTGTCGCCGCGCAATGAATAAAGCGGGTAGTGTGGTCAGTTTTAACCTCTTTGGTAGCAGTTTTGAGAAAAGTTTTTCTGCGATTGAAGAAGCGTTTGAGAAACGAGTGTTGGTGATGCCCGAAATTGATGAAGGTAATCGCATAGTATTGGCCTTTGCAGGCTCAAAACTTAACCTAGATTCCGAAACGCTTTTTGATCGAGCTCAACAACTTGAAGCGGCTTGGAAATTACCTTGTAGGAGATGGGCCAAGGCCATCCGCTCCACCTCATATGAGACGCTAAATGCTTTATAATCAAAAGCTTTGTGTCTTACCGAATCGGTGGGATGTTTTTTTAATTGAACGCAATCGATTGTCGATGGCGTAATGGATATAAATTCACGACTATGGATGCTGAGCGCATAAACCAAATTGAGGCCAAAATCTCGGACCTCACAGCTCGTTTGATCGAGCTGAGGGGGTATCTTTGACATCGACCGACAAGAACGCCGGTTAGAAGAAGTCAATCGCGAAATGGAAAATCCCGCCTTGTGGGACAATCCTGACAACGCACAAAAAATCAGTAAAGAAAAGAAACGACTTGACGATACGGTCGGGGTGTTTAAAAAGTTAACGAACGCAGTTGCCGATGCCGGCGAACTTTTTGAACTCTCGATGGCCGAAGAAGACTATCCGAGCGTAGAAGTGCTCGGCGAAGAAGTCTTTGAACTTGAAAAGTCCGTCGAAGCGCTCGAATTCAAACGCATGTTCAATCAACCGCTTGACGCGGCCAACTGCTATCTGGAAATTCAAGCCGGTGCCGGTGGCACCGAAGCCCAAGACTGGGCCAGTATGCTCGAACGCATGTATTTGCGCTATGGCGAACGCTGTGGTTTTACGGTGGAATTACAAGAAGAGACCGAAGGGGACGTTGCCGGTATTAAAGGTTGTACGATTTACCTGCAAGGCGACTATGCATACGGTACGCTTCGCACCGAAACAGGTGTACACCGTTTGGTGAGAAAAAGTCCGTTTGATGCCAACGCCCGCCGACATACCTCTTTTGCAAGCGTGTATGTTTACCCGGAAAACGATGATTCGTTTGAAGTAGAAATCAACCCTGCAGATCTTCGAATTGACGTGTTCCGTGCATCGGGTGCCGGTGGTCAACACATTCAAAAGACTGAATCGGCCGTGCGTATTACGCACATCCCCACCGGTGTTGTGACGGTTTGTCAAAATGACCGTAGTCAGCACCGCAACAAAGAGCAAGCCATGAATCAACTCAAGGCGAAACTCTACGAATTGGAAATGCGCAAGCGTCGCGAAGAGGCCCAACAAGCAGAAGACGCGAAGACGGATATTGCTTGGGGGCATCAAATTCGTTCCTACGTGCTCGATCAATCGCGCGTGAAGGACTTGCGTACAAATGTTGAAACCGGTAACACACAAGCTGTGTTAGACGGTGATCTTGATCAATTTATTGAGGCTAGCCTCAAGCAAGGCGTCTAAGGCGCAACACTTTCTAAGGACAAATAAAATGGCAGAAAACTCTGTTCAAGAAGCCGTGATGACGGCAGAAGACGAAAACCACATCATTGCCGAACGCCGTGCAAAGTTAGCTAAGTGGCGTGAAACCGGTCATGCTTATCCCAATGACTTCGTGCGTAAAGATTTCTTTGGTGACATTCGTGAACGTTTTGCAGAAACCACGACCGAAGAATTGGAAGCTAATCCCCACCATGTAGCCGTTTCCGGTCGCATGATGCTCAAGCGTGTCATGGGTAAGGCCTCTTTTGCTACCGTGCGTGATGGTTCGGGCACGATGCAATATTTCTTGTCGCCTTCTGAAATGGGCGAGGAAGCCTACGAAATGTTCAAGGGCTTGGATATTGGTGATATTGTCGCAGCCGAAGGTGTTGTATTCCGCACCAAGCGTGGTGAGTTGTCCATCCGTGTGCAAAAGCTTCGCCTGTTGAGTAAGGCAATTCGTCCCTTGGCTGAAAAGTTCAAGGGTTTGGCTGACCAAGAAATTTGCTACCGCCAACGCTATCTTGATCTCATCATGAATGAAGATAGCCGCGCCCGTTTCGTCAAGCGCTCTCAAATCATCTCTGCAATCCGCAACTACATGCTGGATAACCGCTTTATGGAAGTGGAAACGCCGATGTTGCACCCGATTCCGGGTGGCGCTAACGCTAAGCCCTTTATTACGCACCACAATGCGCTCGATATGGATATGTTCTTGCGTATTGCTCCGGAGCTTTATCTCAAGCGCTTGGTGGTAGGCGGTTTCGAACGCGTCTTTGAAATTAACCGTAATTTCCGCAACGAAGGTCTCTCGGTTCGTCACAATCCGGAATTCACCATGATGGAATTCTATGCGACGTACTGGACGTACAAAGATCAAATGGACTTCACTGAAGCACTTTTGCGTGATGTCACGGTCAAGGTTAACGGTACGAGCGTTGTGCACTACCAAGGCCATGATATCGACTTGGGCAAACCCTTCGATCGCTTAACGCCGCGTGAAGCTATTTTGAAGTATGCGCCGCAATACACGGTTGAACAATTAGATGATGATGCTTTCCTTCGTAATGAATTGAAGCGTTTGGGAGAACCGCAACCGGATTACGTGGGCCGTGGTGCTCTTGAAATGGCTCTTTTTGAAGAAGTGGCTGAAAGTAAGCTCATCACGCCGACCTTCATTATTGACTATCCGGTTGAAATTTCGCCCTTGGCTCGCGCCTCGGATACCAACCCGGAAATCACGGAACGTTTCGAACTCTTTATTGCCGGCCGCGAAACCGCTAACGGCTTCTCTGAGTTGAACGACCCTGAAGATCAAGCCGCACGTTTCCGTGCTCAGGTCGATGCTAAGGCTCATGGCGACGATGAAGCCATGTACTACGATGCCGATTACATCCGTGCGTTGGAATTCGGTCTTCCGCCCACCGGTGGCTGCGGTATCGGTGTCGACCGCTTTGTGATGTTGCTCACGGACGCTGCGAGCATCCGCGATGTGCTTCTCTTCCCGCACATGCGTCCTGAAGCCTAATAAAACACATAAAAATAGGAGACTCTCGATGTTCTCTAGTACCTTTACGATGACCGTCTACGACGAGCTCAAGGCGCACCTCAATGAAGAGGTGCCTGCCGGTTTCGTACAAGTACGAGGCGGCAAGGAAATTTTGGGCTACGTGAAGAAAGACTGGGCTATGGCCGTTGCCTCTCGCACAAGTGACTGGCGATTGACCGAGCACATGAGCTTGAGTGAAGAAGCGGAGGTGACGCCGACAAAGCGCGCTGCCGCAATGATTCACGCTGCAGAAATCCTCGACATGCTTGGTTTGCTCCAAAATCCGCAACATACTGAGCTTGTGGATGTTCGAGCTTCTGTGTTGGACCCGGTTTATTGCCAGGCTCCTCGCAATCTGGCTCGCGCGTTCGGTTTGCTGACCACTTCGGTGCGTATGACCGGTTACTTGCCCGACGGCACGGTGATGTGTGCCAAACGTTTGGCAACTAAGTCCATTGGCGGCGGCCTTTGGGATAGTCTTGCCGCTGGGCTCGTAAAGGCTAGTGAAACGACCGAACAAGCCATCTATCGCGAGCTTTTTGAAGAAGCTGGATTAACGAGCAATGAAGTGACGCTGACCGAAGGCGGTCGTTTCGTGCAACAGCTTGTTGTTCCCGAAGGGATGGTGCGTGAGATCGTCTATCACTACGACGCAAAGTTAAGTGAATCTGCAAAACCCGCCAATCGTGACGGTCAAGTCATGGAGTTTGCAACTTTCACTCCCGACAAAGTTTTAAATCTCGCTTTAGGTGGTGAAATGATGTACGCCGCTGGGATGGGCTTGGTTGAAAGCGTTATGCGTCGCATGGGGCAACGAATTGAAGACAAATGGATGCATTATCGCGGTCAGTTTTTGATCTAACGAAGCCCCAAGTCTTCTATAAACGTACGGACGGCATGACTTCGGTCATGCCGTCTTTAAATCAAAAGGCAAAAAGCGATGAGTCAAGATTTTTTTCGGGGTATTAAGGCGGCTATTCCGCCTTGCTTGGGGGTTATTCCCATTGCTGTCTCCATTGGGTTACTGGGGATGCAACAAGCTCACTTGAGTGCATGGGAAACAATTTTTATGTCGGCAACGGTCATGGCCGGTGCCGCTCAGTTGATGGCCATTGGCATGATTGCTGATGGAGCAGGGGCATGGGCAATCGTTTTAGCCACGTTCTTTATCAACTTTAGATTGATTGTGATGAGTAGCTCTACAATGCAAGCACTCAAAGATAAGACTACGGTTGGACAGCGGCTTTTAGGCTCGTTAGCTTTTTGTGACGAGTCTTTTGCTGTTTTCTCGCTGTCAGGGAAAGGGAGTTTGCATTTTCTCTTCGGGGCGAATTTTATCCTTTGGGTCGGCTTTCTCTTAGCGACAATTGTCGGTTGTTTATTAACGGAATTTTTGCCGCCATTGGTGATTCAAAGCTTTTGTATTGCGTTTTATGCGGCCTTTTTAGCCTTGTTGTTGCCCAGTATTAAACACAGATGGCGTCTTATCGCGTTGGTTATCTTGACAGCATTACTCAATAGTCTTTTTTATCTTTTGATGCCGTCGAGTTGGGCCTTAGTCGTTTCAATGCTTTTAGCGGCTGCTATCGGCGTGTTCTTTGTTCGTGATGAAGATATTGGTTAAAGGGAGCTCAGTATGGATACTCAAACGATGGTTTTGATTCTTGGCATGACAGCGGCTACCTATATCTCTCGTTCATTGCCGGCGGCGGTGATTGAACACTTAAAAATTGGTGGCAAGACACAAAAGTTTTTGCGTTTAATTCCGTACACCGCAATGAGCGCATTGATCTTCCCGGGTGTTTTTATGGCAGACCCTTCTCGTTGGGATATCGGGGTGATCGGTGGAGCGGTGGCAGCTCTTTTGGCTTGGTGGCGTTTGCCGATTATCGTGTGCGTGATTGCGGCTATTGCGGTGGTGATGGGGTTGTATAGTTTCTTTTAAGTTTTCGAATGCATGGTTGACAATTAATGCAAAGCAAAACGGCAGCCGAAGCTGCCGTTTTAATTATGGGTGTTGCAGTAAACGATTAGAGGATCGTCAATGCCAACACGATCGTGCTAATCAAGCACACGGGCAACGTACGCTTAGCGACTTCAACCGGGTTAGCCATAGCAATACCGGACACGACCACCATAGCACCGGCGATCGGAGAAGACGTACGACCTAAAGCGCCGGACAAGAAGGCCAAGGCCCCCAAGTGCGGGATGTCCATGCCGAAGTCAGCAGCGTGCGGGGTCACAGCTTCGTTAAAGGCAAACGTAGCAGCGTCACCGGAACCGGTCAACGTACCCAAGAACCACGGACCCAAGGAACCGCCCCAACGAGCGATGTCA
>DCTK01000020.1 GCA_002329575.1 Sutterella sp. UBA1442
TGCTCCCAAAGCAGGCGCGCTACCGGACTGCGCTACACCCCGCCTCAAGTGCGAAACAGCATTATGCATAAAAAAAAGAGGAAACGCAATAGTTTGGAGAGAATTTCTCAAAATCTCTTCGGCCGATTGCTAGAATCATCGTATTTTGTTTTGAGGAGTTTGCAATGCAGTGGGTTTGCGGCAACCGTGTGTTGGATTTATCGAAGCCTTTGATCATGGGCATTGTTAATGTGACACCGGATTCGTTTTCTGACGGCGGTCAACACAATAGTACTGCGTCGGCGATTGGGCACGCCATGAAGTTGATCGCAGAGGGTGCTGATATCTTGGATATTGGAGGTGAATCCACACGACCTGGAGCTCAAGACGTCAGTGTGGATGAAGAACTTAATCGTGTCATTCCTGTGGTTGAAAAACTTGCACAAACGGGCGCGATTATTTCTGTTGACACGAGTAAACCGGAAGTAATGTTGCAGGCAATGGCAGCTGGCGCTCACATTATCAATGACATTCGTGCTTTGCAGCTGCCGGGTGCTCTCGAGGCGGCGGCCTCGACCAATGCAGGGATTTGCCTCATGCATATGCAAGGAGCTCCTCGTACGATGCAACAGGCTCCGCATTATGAAAATTTGCTCTCAGAAGTTGAAGCATTTTTATTGGAAAGGGCCCAAGCGTGTGAGGCTGCCGGTATTGCTCGAGACCGTCTTTGTTTAGATTATGGATTCGGTTTCGGTAAAACGGTTGAGCAAAATTTTTCACTATTGGCCAATACTGGCTATTTTTGCCGACTTCCATATCCGGTTTTAGTGGGAGTGTCTAGAAAGTCGAGTTTGGGTGCTGTAACAGGAAGAGGAGTTAATGAACGGATGGTTGCCTCCGTTGCGGCCGCACTTTACGCGGTGCAGGAAGGCGCTCACATTCTTCGTGTTCATGATGTGGCGGCTACGCGCGATGCGGTTACAATTTGGTTAGCGACGAAATGTCAAGCAATTAATTTTCAATAAGGGTTAACGGATGTCTCGTAAATATTTCGGTACCGATGGTGTTCGGGGGCGTGTGGGTGAAACGCCCATTACTCCGGATTTTGTTATGAAGCTCGGCCAAGCCGCCGGTCGCGTTTTGCGCAAACGTGTTCAAAGCCGTCGTCACGTGCGGGTTGTGATCGGTAAAGATACTCGCGTCTCGGGCTATATGCTTGAGGCAGCACTTCAAGCGGGTTTTTCCAGCTCTGGCGTTGATGTCGTGCTTTGCGGCCCGATCCCGACGCCGGCCATTGCTTATTTGACGCGTGCTCAGCGCGCAGATGCGGGTGTTGTCATCAGCGCAAGCCACAACCCCTATCACGACAATGGCATTAAGTTTTTCTCTGACTCGGGAAGAAAGTTGCCCGACGAAGTCGAACTAGAAATCGAAGCAGAACTCGACAAAGGCTTCTCGTGCGTGGAAAGCCAAGAATTGGGTAAAGCTTGGCGCCTTGAGGATGCAGCCGGTCGTTATATCGAATTTTGTAAGTCGACGATTGACAGCTCGGTCAATCTCAAAGGCTTACGGATCTTGGTGGACTGTGCAAACGGGGCTGCTTATCACGTTGCACCAGCGGTTTATCACGAGTTGGGCGCTGACGTTTTCACTGTTGGCGATCAGCCCGACGGCTTCAATATTAATGATGGAGTTGGCGCTACCCACACGGAAAATCTCTCCAGAAGAGTGTTTGAACACGGCTGTGACGTGGGAATCGCTCTGGACGGTGATGCTGACCGTTTGATTATGGCCGATGGCAACGGACACGTCTATAACGGCGATGAGTTGCTCTATGTGATGGTGCGAGATCGCATGTTGCGTGAAAAGGTACAAGGGGCTGTGGGCACTCTAATGACGAACTACGCCCTAGAGAAACGTTTCGCAGAATTGGGGGTGGATTTTGTTCGAGCTAAGGTCGGCGACCGTTATGTGCTCGAGCAACTTAAAGCCCGCGATGGATGGATATTCGGAGGCGAAACGTCCGGTCACTTATTGGTTCTTGATTGCCAAACGACCGGCGATGGGATCGTCAGTAGCCTTCAAGTCTTGGCGGCCATGCGGCGTCAAAACAAGTCTTTGCGTGAGTTAACCCAAGATCTCAAACTGTTGCCTCAAGTGTTGATCAACAAACGCATTGAGAAGGGATTTGATTGGCAGGCGCATGAACCGATGCAAGTGGCTTTGAAGGAGGCTAACGACGTTTTAGCAGGTCGTGGCCGCGTCTTAATTCGTCCTTCAGGCACCGAGCCCTTGTTGCGTGTGATGGTTGAAGCCGATGATAANNCCTGGCGCAAAAAATTGCCGATACGCTTTAAGCGCTCAGAGAGAAAAAGCCGTCGCACTGAGACATTCGGGCGACGGCCTTTTTGTTACTGAAACAGTGCAAGTAGCGGAGGGGCAATCAACGGGGCAATGAAAGCCGTGATGATGCCTGCGAGTCCCATAGCTAGACCGGAAAATGCACCGGCTTTCTCACTGATTTGAAAGGCGCGCGAAGTTCCCATTCCGTGCGCGGCCACACCTAAGGAAAAACCGCGGATGTAGTCTTTTTTGACTCGACAGATTTTAAAGACGGCCGTTGCAATCAAAGCGCCTGTGATACCGGTTAAAACAACGATGCCGGCGGTAAAAGCCGGGATGCCGCCCATTTTTTCTGATACGCCCATCGCAATAGGTGTTGTGACACTCTTGGGCGCCATTGAGACGATGCTCTCAACCGACGCATCAAAAACAATCCCTAATAGGACGGTACTGGAGACGCCAACGATGCAACCGACAGTCACGCCGATTAAAAGTGGAGCCCATAACTTTGCCAGGCGCCGCCGTTGATCAAATAAGGGCACTGCCAATGCAACGGTTGCAGGGCCTAACAAGAAGTGGACGAATTGCGCTCCGGTAAAAAATGTTTCATAAGTAGTGCCGGTAGCAAAAAGGATTAGTAACAACACTGTCACGGCAATCACAAACGGTGACAGGATTGTTAGGTATCCGCTTTTTTTGTAGACCCAGATGCCGGCTTGATAGGCCAGTAACGTTAAGCAGAGCCATAAAACCGGATTTTGTGCCAAATGATCCCAAAGCAGTTTAATCGTCATCATCGACTCCCATCCATTTAGCACAGTATTGGATTGTCAGAGCGGTGACGATCATGGTAATTGCGGTTCCCAGGATCAAGATCATGGCAATAGCGAGCCATTCCTGACAGATACGATCCCAGTGTTGAACGATTCCTACGCCTGCGGGCACAAACAGCAGTGCCAAATGGGCCAGTAGCACCGATGCAGTCATACGGACTCGCTCAATCAAGTCATCTTTTACGATAAAGCCGATCAGCAAAAAGATCATTCCTAACACGGGACCGGGGATCGGAATCCCCAAGCCGAATGAAATTGCTTCACCGATCAGCTGAAGTGCCAAAAATAAGGCGATAGAAGTCAGCATATGCGTTTTAGAGGATAAAGGGTTTTCAATTGTGTCACCGTTGGAGACATTCGTCCAATGCCAAACACGACAAAATACAGTCAATACCGTATCGGACTGAAAAATTGATGTAAGAGTGATTTTTGTCGGAAGACTTTAAAGCAGTAGCAATATCGCGACATATGGATTTTTGTAATAACTGCGCTCAATATTTAGTTGACTGACTTCGTAGTAATACGTATGTTCAATTACTTAAGACGGGTCGAAAATAGTAAAGGAATCCACCGAAACCCGTCTATGAAATCCTAGGAGGTTTTATGAAAAAGACCCGTTGTGCACTGGCCGTCGGCGTTGCCTTGATGGCCGGGGTAGCTTATGCGGCTATTCCTCAGGTCACACCTGATGTCAAAAAAGCTACAGAAACGATTTATAAGGATCCGGTGATGCAAAAAATGCTCACCGAATTAATGAGCGAAGAAAATGCTCAGTTCCGTTTCAACACGCATATGGAAGTTGCTCGTATCGCCTCGCCGTCTCGCTTTGAAATGCGTCGAGCCGAAGAGCTGACTCGCCGCTTGGTTGAAGAGTGGGGCTTTGACAAGAAAGATATTATGACGACCCCTGAAGGGGTGATCAAAGGTGCCGGTATTCAATTGGTTGACGGTAAGCCTGTCTACAACGTTTGCGTGAGAATTCCCGGTACGTATTCTCAACAAAAGGGAGCTCAAAGCTACAAGGGCCAATTCCCGAAGGTGCTGTTAGAAGGTCACATTGACACGGTGAATCCGGCAGAGTTGCCGCCTAAAGAGTCGCCCTATATGCCGGCGAAGCTTCAAAAGGCTTCTGAACCCATTGTGAAGAGTCCGCAAGAGCTTGCAGCTATCAAAGACGAGCTTCACTTCGATAAAAACGGTCGCATTATTCAAGACGAAAACTATAAGAAAGCTTATGTGCGTTACGCCAATCTTGAGGATGCCCAAAAGAAGGGCGGTTATCGCATCTATTTGCCGGGCTTTGCCGATGCTATGGGCAATACGACCGGCGTGATGACTGCGGCCATTATGCTCAAGAAGTACAACATTAAGCCCGTGTATGACATTTGGGTTTGCGGCACAGCAGGTGAAGAAGGTAAAGGCAACCTTTGTGGCATGAAGCAACTCTATGGCTATAACCAAGACACCGGTAAGGGCAATAATGCATTGAATTTCGTTGCAAACTTTGCTGCTGACTCCACACGTCCGGGCTCTGGTACTCTGAACTATCTAGGTAGCTACCGTTTCGAAATTAAGTACACGGAACCGGCTGGCTACAAGCAAGGAGGGGCTGAAGCTCCGAGCGCATTGATGGCGATGACACGCTCGATCGGCAAGATTGCAGACATTCGTTCGCCATGGGATCTTGACAAGAAGGCCGAACGAACAACTTATACGGTTGGTGTGGCCGATTGTGAAGATGCTGCAACGGCTGACGGTCGCTCCCGTTCTTGCACGTTGATGGTTGATATGCGTTCGCCCACGCAACCGCCGTTAAGTGCAATTCGCGCCCAAATTGAACCGACGTTTAAAGCCGCATTGGATGAAGAAAATGCTAAGTACGGCTTGAAGACCGGTGATAAGAATGCGTTGACAATGGAATTGGTTTGGTTCGGTGACCGTCCGGCTCACCAACGTGCCAATTTGAACGATATTGCGACGCAAATTTGGTGGCAAACGGCTCAAACTGTCGGTATTGACCAAGTCAAGGAACCGAGAACGAACTCTTCGAGCTTAAATGACAATGTGCCGGCTGCGGTTGGTGTGCCGACAGTGAACTTTAATGTTCATACGCCTGCGGCGAGCGGCGGTGGTCACGCGTACTATGAATGGGGCATTCCGGGTAATGCTCAAGACGCAGGCAAGCGTATTTTCCGCATGGTGTTAATGGGCTTGACCGCTGCTGGTTATCACACGAGCACGGGTGAAGTCGTTGCGCCTGCTGCCGGCCTGATCGGCGCCCGCACGACCGAGGAAATGTACTAAGACATTGGAGAGAATGATGAAAGTTAAATTATTGTTTGCTTTGGTTGGTTCTTTTGCCGCCTCTGTGGCCATGGCCGATGTCTCTTCGGTGTTAAACGTATCGATTCAAGGTCCAGGCGGTCACAGTAACGGCGCCTACGGCAATACGAATGCCGTGCATGCTGCGGCACGAGCCATTTTAGAAATTGAAAAGGCGATTCCGTCGCAAAAGCAGTGCGTGGTCGCGAATTTCAACGGTGGAAACTCTGTGAATTCCATCGCTGCGGACGGGCACTTTAGAGTCTCTTTGCGTGCCAAAGATGACAAGGAAATGGCCGATCTCAAGCAAAAGGTTGAAGCGGCCGTGAAAAAAGGTGTTGATGCCGAAAATGCGTTCCGCAATGCCAAGCCTGGCGATTTGACGGGTGGCGTGCCGGCGCAAGTAGTCTACAAGATTAAATAACGGCATACTACTTGGAACGGGCGGGGCGGTAACACCTCGCCCGTATGACAGCGACCTTCGGGTCGCTTCAGATCGTTGACAAAGCCCGAGG
>DCTK01000026.1 GCA_002329575.1 Sutterella sp. UBA1442
ACCGGTGGACTCTTTTGTCCGGCTCAACGTAAGCAAGCCTTGGTGCACTTTGCCTCGCGTCTGGCAATGAATATTGACGGGTTGGGGGATAAGTTAATTGATCAACTGCTTGAAGCGCATCTCATTGAAACCCCTGCCGATCTCTACCGTTTGGATAAAGAGGCACTTTTGCAACTTGATCGTTTTGGAGAAAAAAGTGCCACGAACCTATTGGCCGCCATTGAAACGAGCAAAAAGACCACGATGGCTCGATTCATTTACGCGCTAGGGATCCGTCACGTGGGCGAGAGCACTGCGCGGGACTTGGCACTTTTTTTTGGAGATCTTGATCGCTTGATGGCAGCGGATACCGATGAACTTTTAAAGGTCAATGACGTGGGTGAAGTGATTGCGGATTCCGTCAAACACTTTTTCGCGGAACCTCATAATCGTGACGTCATTGCTTCGCTTCGAGCGGCCGGTGTTGTTTGGGAGGCTCCTCAACTGCGGGCACAAAACGAAGCCGTTACAGGTAAGACTTTTGTGTTGACGGGGACGTTACCTTCCATGGGGCGCGAAGAAGCCAAAGCGCTTTTGTTAGCTCAGGGCGCAAAAGTGGCTTCAAGCGTGAGTAAAAAAACGGACTACGTGGTAGCCGGCTCTGAGGCCGGCAGCAAATTGGAAAAGGCGCAAGCGTTAGGCGTGACCGTGATCGATGAAGCCCAAATGCTCGCGTTACTTAACAAAGGACAATAATCATGTTTGGTTTGTTACTGGGAAGTGGTTTAGAACACTTAACGCTTGAGGCGGGTGAAGAGAAGATTGTTAAGACCCCTTATGGTGAGCAAGAGGTTCTGCTTGGACGCCTTCAAGGGCAAGATGTAGCAGTGATTTTTCGCCATGGAAAAGATCATCGTTTTGCCCCGCATCAAGTTCCTTCAAAAGCACAACTTATGGCCTTTAAAGCGCTCGGTGTAGACCGAGTCATTGCCACCGGAACGGTCGGGGCCATGTCGGCTGAAAATGCACCGGGTCACTTATCCATTCCGGACCAGATTGTGGACTATACAACCGGTCGAGACTCGTCTTTTTGGGGAGACGGCGTTCTTGCCAATACTCATATCGACTTTACTTGCCCCTTTGATCAAGATTTGCGAGAAGCATTATTGAATGCTTCGCACAGCGCGAAGATTTATGTTCGTGATCGCGCAGTGTATGCCTGTACGCAAGGGCCACGATTGGAGACCGCTGCTGAAGTTCGCCGCATGGTCATGGACGGCTGTGAGGTCGTTGGGATGACTGCAATGCCAGAGGCGGCATTGGCGCGTGAGTTGGGAATTCGTTATGCCATGATTTGCGCTAGTGTGAATTGGGCGGCGGGTTTAGCTGATGAAGCTCTTGACTTTGAAGCGATCAAGGAACACATGACAAGCGTCATGAAGTCAGTGTGGCGGCTACTTGAGGTAGTGGTCTCTCAGGATTGATAGAAAAATTTTAGTTTCTTGACTCGGGCAGGTCTGTTGACTTGCCCGAGTAATTTTGAAGTTTAGAACAGATAACCTAAGCGAGCTTGAGCGTACCAAGTATTTTTCACGTCGCCCGCGAAGTCTTTAGAGACTTGCACTTGTAAATTAACTCGATCTTGGATTTGCATATTAGCAGTTAAGCCGACATTTAACCAAGCGTGACGATTTCCCCAAGTAACTTCAGTTGTGTTAGTGCCATCGGTGTAGCTGGCGTCTTGGCCGTCAGTGAATTGATAGAAAACGTTTGACGCTAGATATACCTCACCGGCAGTCTTAGCGGTACTCCATTCTTTGCCGGCTCGAACACCNNGGGCGCGAGCCGTCAGTACGTTGGCAGAATCGATGTCTGCCCATAGGTCTCGGTTGGTTTTGTAGCTTTCAGACTTGATGTGCGTATATTGAAGCTGTAATTGTGGCTCCAAGAAAACGTTATGTTCATCGGTATAGCGGTAGCCATACTCACCGGAAAGGGCAAAATAGTTTTGCTCAAAGTCGCCGCTTGTCGATAATGTACCGATTTGATTAACGGCATTAAATTCCGTATCCAATTGTCCGATACGTCCGACAAGGTCAATGTAGTGAGAGCCGAGTAACCAAGTGTTGTACAATATCACTTCGTAGCCGTCAGACTCACCGGTTCCTTCTACATCCACTAAGTCGACATCAGAGTTATTAAAAGAGACTGCGATACCGGCGGACTGATTCTCATTGTGAAGCAATTGTGCTCCCACGGTTAGTGTGTCATAGTCTCGACNNGGTACTGATTGTCGATACCGCCGTGACCGTAGCGGTAACGCACCCAAAGCCCGTTATCAGCACGGCTTTGTCCATCAACACGATCATGGTAGCTATCCATTTGTGTGATAGTGTCATAGGCAGCATAACCAATTCCGGTCATTGCAAGGCTTGCCGCTGAAGAGGAGCGAATCACTCGGGTGATAATCCAGTTGATGTAATTCTCATCAAATACAAGGGCGTTTTCACCATCTTCAACCACACGTTCTTCATATTGAGCATTATTTGGATCGGCAGGATCATAAGTTTCTGAGGCAATCTCAAGTTCATAATCGTAAAGCGACTCACCATAAAAGTTTTGTTTATCCGCGAAAGTTACGCCGGAGTCTGTTTTAACGGTAGCAAAACGCAACGTGTTATCAGGAGTAATGTTTGTGAGTTTTTCTAAGTTATAGGGCTCAATGTAATGCATTCCCGGGTTAGAAGACCCTTCGATGAAAATCATGTCGCTATTGGAGATATCTTGTGCGTCTAGGTCGAGACGGAAAATACCGCCTGATCCCTTGAGGTCGCCGATACGAACATAATTATGCTTTACATCGTAGTGCTCATTTTGTCCGCTGATTAGGTCTGTTAGACCGGTTTGATCAAGAAGCCAGTCAACGTGAGCGTCATAAAGGTTAATGATTCCACCGTTTTGCAGTGTAATTGCCGAGATGCGTTTAACAATTGTGTTGGCTAAATATCCATCAGCGTCACGATCTGCATCGAAGCCAAAATAGACCCATTGTGCCCCGTTTTCAAAAGTTAGGTTTAGTTGATCTTCGTTTTGCGGTAGGTCTTCATAAGCAACGGTATTTCTGTCTTTGATGATATCGGCATTTTGCCAAGACTGCTCATCACCAAACCAGTAAGAATCATTACCACTGAACGTGATCGTGACGGTTGATGCATTATTACTAGAAGATTGTTTCCCAAGAAAATCAATTGAACCAACTAACTGATTGCGTGTGGAGTAAATCGTTACGCTACCACCATCTTTTGCGGAGATAACATCAGGTTGAGAACTGATAACCCAAAGTTTTGTAAATGAATCCGGATTTCCAATATTGATCTGAGAGTCATTAAATCGAGAATATATGGCATTGCCAC
>DCTK01000042.1 GCA_002329575.1 Sutterella sp. UBA1442
ACGTTGTTGTTGACCGCCCGAAAGACGCACGGGATACTGATCTGCTTTATCAGCAAGACCCACTCGGGTGAGCGTTTCCATCGCTCGCTTTTTGGCTTCCTCTTCGGACTTGCCGCTCACCACGATTTGACCCAACATGACATTTTCCAGCACGCTTTTATGAGGCCAGAGATTAAAACGTTGGAAAACCATCCCCAGGTGCTCGCGCACCTTATTGATGTTGGTTTTATGGTCAGTGATTTCTTGCCCCCTGACTTTAATCGTTCCACCATCGGCATCTTCCAATGCATTGATGCAACGCAACATCGTGGATTTACCCGAACCTGAAGGTCCTAAAACCACAACTTTTTCACCCTTGTGAACGACTAAATCGATGCCCTTGAGCACTTCAAGATCGTCATAGTGCTTTTTCAAGCCTTTGATTTCAACAATGACTTCACTCATTGATCGTCTCCCTTACCCAAGTGCTTTTCAAGACGACTGATGCCGTAGGCCAAAGCCAACGTTGCCACCCAATACATCAGGGAAATCGTCAGATACGGCTCCCAATAGCGAGCAGAGGCACCGGCGACGGTGCGTGCTGCATAAGCCAACTCAGTCAAACCGATGGCAGAAACCAGTGAAGAGTCCTTCAGAATGGCAATGGCGTTGTTGCCCAACGCGGGCAACATGCGACGAAAAGCCTGCGGCATGATGATGTGTCGCATGCACTGCCAATAAGTCATCCCGATGGAACGAGCGGCCTCGCTTTGCCCTTTATCGAGAGACTGAATGCCGGCACGAAACACTTCACTCATATAAGCACCGGCATTGAGCGTAATGGCTAAAAAGCCTGCAATAAAAGCCCCATAGTTACTTCTTAGCTCTCGAGCTAAAGTGCCGTCAATGATCAAGCCGTCAACGGGGTGAATAAACACCGGCAAGACTGCAAAATACATCAGGAAAATTTGCACGAAAAGCGGCGTGCCACGGAAAAAACTCACCCAAATCGTCACTGGCCAACGAACGCCGTAATACAAAATAGATTTCCATGGCTCGTGCTTGGCACTGGCCATACGGGCCATCCCCAAAATCATCCCCCAGATGACGCCGAAAAAAACGCATCCCACGGTCAGAATCAACGTGATTTGCATCCCCTCGACAAAGAGCGGCCAGTACTCAACGAGCACATCTAATCGTAAGCCCAACATCCTCTATCCCCATGTTTTTATGGTTCTTACATTCGCAAACTCCCGGACGACCGTCTGGCCTCCGGGAGTATGGTCGCATTACGTTGTGTGATTATTTAAGCGGCAACGTCGGCACTTGAGCCTTTTCACCGAACCACTTCTTGTAAATCTTGTCGTATTCACCCGATGCGACAACTTTCTTCAAACCGGAGTTGACCTTATCGAGCATCGCTTTATTGCCCTTACGGACAGCAATGCCGAAATATTGGTCTTCGAAGTCTTCGTCACGAACCATGTTAAATTGTTTATCCGGATTTTGTTGCACGTAGTAAGCGAACACACCGACGTCACCGATGGCAGCGTCTACACCGCCCGCAGAGAGTTCTTCGAGCACAAGGGGCGTGTTGTCAAAACGCTTGATGTTGCTACTGGTCTTACCGAAAGTCTTCGAGGCAATGATGTCACCGGCAGAATTGGCCACTACAGCAACGTTTTTACCTTTTAAGTCCTCAATGCCTTTCACTTGCAAGTCTTTTTGCGTAAGAATCAATTGATAGGCAGCAAAATACGGCAACGAGAAGTCCACAGATTCTTGGCGTTGCGGCGTAATCGTGATGCCGGACATAATCATGTCACGATCACCGTTTTTCACAGATTCAAAAATAACGCCCCAAAGCGTGTTAATAAATTCCACTTGGAAACCTTCGGCCTTAGCAATGGCCTTCATCAAGTCGATATCAAAACCGACGATTTCCTTATTGGGCGTTTGGAACTCAAACGGACGATAAGTGGCACCCGTGCCCACCGTATAGGTCTGAGCTTGTGCCTGTGTGGCGGCTACGGCAGGAGCAGAGCCGGCAACTAAAGCGGCACTCATTGCAGCGGCTGTCAAGAGTACTTTGAAATTCATAATGGGTCTCCTTGAGTATCGAAATTTTTCTTCTCGGTCTACCTTATCCGAGTGACTTTCTGCTAATTATTCTCTCTTCAACAATTTGAGACAAACACTTTTTCCTCTAACGGATCAAAAAGTTAATGAGTTTTGCTTAGCTCGAAAATTGAAAACTTTTTCGCACATTTTGTCGACTTTTCGAACAAATACTCAAAACATTCTCAACATGTTGAAATAACGGATCTTTTCTTTCGCTCTGACCGATGACTGGTCTCGGTATTTGTCAAAGCAATCGCTTGCGGTTAGTTACTACCTTGATTTTCTTTTTGCATTTTCTGAAGTACCTCAAGCGTATACTGAAACAAGAACATGTTTCATATTGCTGGGATTGACTATGAGACAGCTTTTTTGGACCATTGCCGCTCTCCTAAGCCTTATCTGTTTTCCTGCTACCGCACACGATGTTTTGCGCCATCACGATGACGGTCGCTACTACGACAATAGCGGTCGCTACCAAGGCAGAATCGATGACGGGCGCATTTACGATAATTCCGGCCGCTATCAGGGCCGCGTAGACAGTAATGGCAGACACTACGATCAGTCAGGACGCTACCAAGGACGCATCGATGACCACGGTCGTATCTACGATAGTTCGGGCCGCTACCAAGGCAGAGTGGATGCTAATGGTCGTCATTACGACAGCTCTGGTCGCTATCTCGGTCGCGAAGATGACAATGGGCGTTTTTATGATCAATCGGGACGTTACCAAGGACGCGTCAGTCGATGATCAAAATTGGGCGATTAGAAAAGTTCCACTTCTGCCCCATTTTTGAGCAGCAAGTTAACTCTCTGTTCCACTTAGAGTTTCTTTAAAGAGTGACAGAGTTATTCACAATTATTGTGGATAACTCTGTGTGTTCATTTTTGGCAAAAAGTGGGAAAACCCTTATTGAAATGTCACTTTTAAATAGTCTTTTCCCACTCAAAATGGATAAAAGTTGCTTAAAAGTGGAATTATTCACCCACTTTTGGCAAAGGTCTCACGTAAGCCTCGGTTCCATAAAGCGGAATGGTGGAGATGGAGTGATGAAAGCTCCCCGAGGTTTCTTTTGTGGAATAGGCTACATAGATGAGTGTTTGAGCGTCTTCATCGTAAATCCGACGAATCTTCATATTCTTGAGTAGTACGCTCTTGGATCGATGAAACACCACTTCACCGGACTTATCCTTCTTGATCATGTCGATCATGGCTCGGGTGATCGGCCCCGTTTGATGGCATTGCACCGAGTTATTTGAGGGATCGCTCAATGACAAATTATCTTCGATACTTGAGACGTGACAGGTCACACCCGTGACGATCGGATCTTCAAATCGATTGATTTTGATATCTTGGAACGTAAAAATACCGAGCGAAACGTCACCCACATCCTCATGACAACCGCTCAACAAAGCGGCCGCAGTCATCATGAAACAAATTTGTTTAATTGTAGTAGCGCGCACGATTCTTTCCCTCGAAATATATTGCTTAGACCATAACGTTCATTTTAACGGTGAAAGCAGGACCCAGAAGAGTCAATTTGGATCGATTCTTAGCAAAGTTGCAACAGCATCTTTCCTCTGAGAGAAAAACTTCAAGATCGTTTTCGAAAAAACCAACCGCTAAAATAACGCTTTTTCTGCCAGGCGACAAAAGATTTTTTTTCATTGCTGTCCAAATTAAAAATGTGGAATCTTGAATACATTGAAGGCGAGGTACGCAAACATTGAGCTACTGGATTCGCTCACTTTGCGCCTCAAAGAGAATAGGGAATTATCGAAAAAATAAATAATTATCTTTAACCTCGGTCATTTTGATGGTTGGATTGAGAG
>DCTK01000091.1 GCA_002329575.1 Sutterella sp. UBA1442
CGGCACAGAAAAAGAGATAGCCGGCAAGAGCCGTCCAACCGAGCAGGCGCAACAAAGCCCGGGCGCGCCGTTTACGAGGATAAACGTTCGCCCGAGAAAATTCGTCAGTTTTCGCAGAGTCGGATAAATTCAACTTTAAGTGTCGTGATATTGGACAACAAACGGCCCTTGAAGGCGTATTTTGCCGTCAAAATGTCTACTACGCTTGATTGTAGCGACTTCATAGCATTTTCGCGGTTTTGACTCACTTTTGTTAACGGCTTTTTTCAGCAGAAAAATTTTGGAAACAGTTCCCATCCGCTAAACTACAAAGTATTGCTTTTAAAGAATCACAAATACGATGTCCGCAACACTGCAAAATGTCCTGGAGCTATCCTTTTTCGTCAAACGTGCGCTCATGGGGGCGTTGCCGATGGCCGACGAAGCCGAGCGGCTGAATTATCTTCAGGCGCTGGCTGCTGAGCCCTTTACGCGAGAAAAGATGTTGGCGTATTTGGCAGGCGATTTAACACTTGAGGCGCTTGATGACAAACTGCGAAAACTGCGTCGCGATGTGATGCTCAGTATCGTTGCCCGTGACGTGATGGAGTTGGCGGACTATAACGAAGTTGTCAGTACGATGAGTGACTTGGCTGAGATTGCTGTTTCTCGAGTCGTACGCGAGCATGCTCTTGCCTTATCGAAGCGTTTCGGAACGCCGTGCTCCTACGAGGGAGTTGCGCAAGACTTTTTAGTATTCGGCATGGGGAAATTGGGTGGTCGGGAATTAAATGTCAGCAGTGACATCGATCTTGTTTTTGTCTATGACGAGCAAGGTAAGTGTCAACCGAATGCTCAGTGCCCCAATCCAAGGCGAGAACTGACAAATGCCGAGTTCTTCGAGCGATTATCGAAAAAAGTCATTGCATCGTTATCCGACATTTCGGGAGCCGGGTTTGTGTTTCGTGTTGATATGAGACTGCGGCCCAATGGTGACTCAGGCCCCATCTGCATTAGCTCTGAGATGTTGGAAGAGTACTTGTACGTACAAGGACGAGAGTGGGAACGGTTTGCTTGGTTAAAGGCCAGAATTGTCAATGAGGCGGTATTTACAGATTCTCAAACTTTTGAGACCCAGTGCAATAACGTCAGATCCGTCATCAGACCTTTTGTCTATCGTAAGTACGTAGACTTTAATGCAATCAGTGCATTGTCCAATCTTCACCGATTGATTCGTGCCGAGACCGTGAGACGGGAATCGGGCAAAAATCTCGGCATTGATGTGAAATTGGGCCGAGGCGGCATTCGTGAAATCGAATTCATAACTCAAACGTTTCAAATCATCCGTGGCGGCAGAAATCCTCAGTTGCGCGGTAAATCCACCATTGCGATGCTTCGGGCGTTGTCTGAAAACGGTGCCATCAGTGCGGATCAAGCTCAAAAATTAACCGAAAGTTATGTTTTTTTGAGAAATCTTGAGCATGCCATTCAGTATGTGGATGATCAGCAAACGCATCGCTATCCCAATGATGAAGCCGAACAAACACGTATCGCAGCGATGCTAGGTTTAACGCGCGAAGCGTTAACCGAAGAGCTTTTGCAGATTCGAGATTACGTTGCCCGCGTCTTTGAAGGAATTTTCCAAGTCGGCACTGACGCGGCTGCTGAGGAAAAAGATGACTGGCCCGAGGGTTGGACGTTGGGCTTTGAGCAAGCGGCAGCTGCCTTGGCGGAAATTTTAGCTTCCATGGGCTACTCGCAGTCAATGCACTGTGCAGAGCGCGTGTTGGAAACAATGCGCTCAAGGTTTTTGTCTGCATTGAACGAATCGGCAAGAGCCAATATGGCGCAACTGATTAAACGTATTGCTGCACTGTGCCCTGAATTGACACGCTCGCAAGCTAATGTCTCGGCCGATGAAGTGTTTTTACGCTATGTTGAGCTTTTGGAAGTGGTGGCAGGCCGAAGCACCTATGTTTCACTTTTGCTGCAATACCCCAGAGTGTGCGAAAAGGTTGCGCAGGTTTTGATGTCAAGTGCATGGGCGGCACAGTATCTCACCGCACACCCGATTGTGCTCGATGAATTGGTCGATGAGCGATTGGAGACATTGGACAACTTCTCTCCGGTCGATTGGAGCGGGTGGCAAGACGATTTGTGGGCAAAGTTACGCGAAGCCGAAGGCGACCAAGAAACGCAGATGAACGTGTTGCGTGATGCCCATCACGGTGCGGTCTTTAAACTGCTTTTAGCAGACATTGACGGGTGCTTTACCGTGGAGCGTTTGGCTGATCAACTCTCCGCACTGGCCGATGCTGTCATTGAAATGGTGATTACGTTGGCTTGGCAGACCATTGCCTCCCGTCACACGGATATTCCGCGCTTTGCAGTGGTTGCCTATGGCAAATTGGGCGGCAAGGAACTGAGCTACGCGTCTGACCTTGACCTGATCTATCTCTACGATGATGACCATCCCGATGCTGCGAAAAATTACACGCGACTGGTGCGGCGCATGATGAGTTGGCTCACGGTGCAAACCTCTTCAGGGATTTTGTTTGATGTGGATTTGCGCCTTAGACCCAATGGCGAAAATGGTCTTGTCGTTTCTTCCTTTGAGATGTTTAAGCGCTATCAGCGAAATGAAGACGGCACCGGTGCTTGGCCCTGGGAGCATCAGGCGCTAACGCGGGCTCGGTTTTGTGCCGGTGACAGGGCAATCGGAGCCGCTTTTGAAGCCGAGCGGGCGGCGATTTTAATGTTGCCTCGAGACAAAAATAAGGTTTTAGAAGAGGTAAGCCTCATGCGGGCTAAGATGCTTGAGGGCCATCCCAACCGCACGACCTTATTTGATGTGAAACACGATCGGGGCGGAATGGTCGACGTGGAGTTTGCCGTTCAGGCTTTAGTGTTAAGTTACTCGCACGACTATCCGGATTTGGTCAACAACTTTGGCAATATTTTGCTGCTAGAGATGGCCGCGCGTGACGGGTTAATTGACTCGACGCTTGCAACCGAGTGCGTAAGAATCTATCGCAATTACCGCTACATTCAACGCACGCAACGTCTGCAGGGTGTGCAAGGTGGCGTTCGGGTGGATCCTGCTGCATTAAATGGTGATATTGATACGGTGAAAAAGCTTTGGCGATCGGTCTTTGGTAACGATGGTCCGCAACGTTAAACCGTCTCACGAACCTGACTTCCCGAAGTGCCTAGCTCCTAAAACGGTAAAGCACTTTGGGAGGTAGAGGAACCCCAAGAAGCGCGAGCGTATCGCGCTTCTTTTTTGACATCGTCTTGATAGTAAAGGCGTTCGTTGAACAATGCTTCAATGCAACCAGACCTTTCAATCCCGCCAATAACTTCGGCAAAGACTCATACGGTAACTTCATGAAATCGGCTAATTGAGTGTCTTTCAGTTCTTTCAGGTCCTTTTTTTGTTTCGGCGCTTTGCTTTTGACAGTCTTCTGTATGCGATTGAGCATTACCATTCGCAGGCTTTCTGCGATGATAAATACAAGGATCTTGCCTTTGTATGTACTTTGCGTAGCATACAATCGATCCCCATCCACCCAGTTTTTGAGTTGATTGAAATTCTGTTCAATGATGTTGCGTTCCCGATAGATTCTCAGCACCTCAAAGGCATCCAATCCACAGTTGCTCCGTATGGCAAAACAGCCCGATAACTCAACAGCTTCCGACAAGGCATTGATGTTTAATGCGTATTGATCCCGATGCTTAAGTACAAACCTCTTGTTGGCTTTGAAGAAGTCAGGGTTAACCGTTTTACCTTGGTTGAGCATCTCAACGAGTTGCATCGCATTTTTCTTCATTCTGCGTGCTTCTTGTACAGCACGCTCCATGTTGCGATACAAATGCAAATCGATTTTCTCTGTCAGTCGTCCCGCAGGCGTGTCATTGGACCAAGTCTCTTTTTCCGTAAACGCATTCATCTCCATGTCCGGATCACTGAACGCGATCAGGTCATTGAGTTGACGGCTTCTGCGTTTAAAAGCCAATTTAACGCAATCTTCAACAGTGGTGATACCTTGAATAAATTTCAGTTCGAGTTTTAACTGCAGCGCCGTGTTGTAAATGCTTTGATAGCCACGGTCAGTCACGAGGATCGTTTCGTTGAGATCATATCCGCAGGCCTGCATACGTGACAAAGCAAAAGGTAGTGCGGCTTTATCGTTAACCGAACCTTCATCAGTGCTAGCAAACAACACATCGCCGGTAGCGTGATCACACAATAAATTGAGATTGATTTGTTTGAGTTCTGGATCTTGTTTGGCTTTACCGAAGGCGGCTTCTTGAATTGTTTCAGAGTACGTGCTGATGCTCGTGGAGTCGAAAGACAGAGTCATCCCCAACCGATTTTCTTTGGCTTGTTTCATTGCTCTTTGATGGCGAAGAGCAAAGTATTGCCCCATATTATCATCAGTAATTTCAGCCAAGAGCTCGGAAATGCGCCTGGAGTCAATTGGCCCAGATTCGGGTAACCAGTTGTAGCTCAACCAGTCCTCATACAAAGAAGTTGAACCCGCCTGATCGAGCTTGTAAATAGCCAAACTAAGTAAATCCCTCGCACCCTTTTTTCCGTAAACAGTTTGCAGGTCTTCGAGGATGCCGAGCTGTTCGGCGATCTGAGTACCGGACCAGGTTAAACCGTAGTGGATAACGGGCTCACTCCAAGAGATATCGGGTGTTTGCTCGCGTTGTCCGCATCGCTCTTGAAATTCTTGTTGAGTCAACAATTCGTTGCATCCCCAGTAGAGATCGATGCCTTCAAAATCGGGGAAGTGAGCTAAGAAGCCGCCGACCACCTTGATGGAGCCGTCATCATTCAAACGCCCGACAGAGATGCGCTGAGCCACACGAGAGCCTTTGCCGGGAATCCATTTGTTGCGATAGGCCTGAATAGTTTGACGTCCGACCTTATCAGTGATCTTGATGAGAGACCATTTACGGCCTTGTGGATCGATGGGGTTTTGCATGATAGCTCTCTTTTATAAAGTATGGAGCTATTATAGCAAAACAAAACGTCAATGAGTAGATATGAGATTGAAAATAAAAGGATTATTTTGAGAATTAAGAGAGGGTTTGACCTACATCAAACCCTCATGGAACTAGCGAAACGGGAAGTCAGGTTGAATGCAAAAAACGGCTTCATCGCTGAAGCCGTTCCTTGGTTTCTGTTGTATGAAAAATTATTGTTTGTGCTCACGCAATGCCTTGATACGAGCCTCAATGGACGGGTGCGTAGCAAACAACGAACCGATTCCACCGTTAATCCCAAAGCCCTTTACAGCACCTGGCAACTCTTCGGAGTGTAAGCCGCCCAAGCGAGCTAGTGCGTTAATCATTGGAGCGGGCGAACCCAGTGCTTCAGCTGCTCCAGCATCTGCACGATACTCACGATAGCGAGAGAACGCAGCAACCAACATAGAACCCAACAAACCCAACACCATATCAAGCACCAAGCTCGTCATGTAGTAACCGGCACCCGGAGCATCACTTTCATTGCGCAAAATACCGCGGTCAACAATATTGCCGATAATGCGAGAAAGGAAAATCACGAACGTGTTGATCACGCCTTGCATCAACGTCATCGTGACCATATCGCCATTGGCGACATGACTCATTTCATGGGCCAACACGGCACGCACTTCTTCTTTGTTCATACTGGCCAAAAGCCCGTCAGAGACGGCGACCAAGGAACTGTTCTTAGAGGCGCCCGTTGCAAAAGCATTCGGATCACCGTGGTAGATACCCACTTCAGGCATTCCCACGCCCTTAATCTTGGCGAGTTCGGCCACCGTTTCCACCAACCAGCGCTCAACTCCGTTGCGGGGATTATCAATATCGATGATTTGCACTCCCATGGAGCGCTTGGCCATTCCCTTACTCATGAAAAGGCTCATCAAGGAGCCCGAGAAGCCGATGACCGCGGCAAAGATCAATAGCGTTGTGTAATCTTGACCAGCGCCGGCTACTTGAGAAAAGTTAACCCCGAAAAGCCAACCTACGACATTCAAAACGATCGACAACATCACCAAAATGGCAAGGTTGGTCAAGATAAACAAACCGATTCGTTTAAGCATCTATCTTCCTAAAAAAACGCAATTAACACGAAAGGAAAGTGTACGCAATGTTGCACAAATAGGAATAAAGGAAAACGTCAAAGATGTAAGAAAATTCAAACGTTCTGCGCTATGTCAGCACAAATGTAGGATTTTGCATTGTAAATGAGCAATGCGACCTATTCGGCTTGGCGCTTCGGAGAATAGCTTCCCCAACTTGAGCAACCGGGGCACAACCATTGAAAGCCCTTGGCTTGGAAGCCGCAGTGTGCGCAACGATAACGCCCGGGGTTATTCACGTAGGGTTTCAAAAGAGACGTCAAAAGCTTTAATTCCTCGTCTTGAGGATTGGCACTCAAACGCATTTGAGCAAGCTTTTCGTATGTCCAAAGAGTCGGTCTACGTTTGAGTTCTTCGCGAAGCATGGCGCGAGCGCTATCGACCCCTTCAGTCTTCTCAATTAAAGACAGAGCAATCGAAACCGTTTCGGCGCTAGGCTGATCATCTAATGCGCGTTGAATCAAATTCATCGCCTGATCATGTTGACCGAGTTGCTCATAGGCCTGAGCCATTTGCGTCATGATTAAGGGCAAGAACTCGGCGTTGACACTTTCAACTTTGTTCCAGTAACGCAAAGCATTTTCGGGGTTGCCTGCTTTCATAGCGATTTCGCCTAACATGATCAATGCACGCACGCTGCGACGATCAACCTGACGGGCTTGGTTGAGCAAGTCAACTGCCTTATCAAAATCTTTGCGACGAATTGCCAACGAAGCCAACTCGCAATAAAAGTGACCGATTTCGGCTTGATGGTTTTCCCCTGCTTGCTTCTCAAGGTCATTGGCCATCGAGATCGCGCTTTCCCATTCTTTTTCCGTGCAGTAGATTTTTAACAATGCACGCATGGTTTCGAGACGATATTTCGGCTCTTTGAGAAGGCGTTTAAAGCTTTCTTCGGCGCGATCGTAAATGCCAGCCTTCAAGTAGTCATTGCCCAATTCAAAAAGCGCAAGTGAACGCTCTTCTTGCGGCAAATCTTCTCGATTCAGCAAGTGATTGTGAATGCGCACGGCGCGATCAAATTCACCGCGACGGCTAAAAAGATTGCCCAACGCGTGGTGCAGTTCAATCGTTTCCGGATCAAGCTTTACCACTTCGATAAAAGCGTCGATCGCTTTATCGGGTTGATCATTTAAGAGCAAATTGATGCCCCTGTAGTAAGTACCGGGCTTCTGTTCATTTTCTCGCTGACGTTGATCCAAACCACGACACCACCAACCGGCAGCAAATAACAGCGGAACAACAATCAGGTACCAGAGCTCGAATTCCATAAGGGGCAATCTCTTAGTGCATCAGAAAAAGAATTAACGGCGACGGGAATTGCCGGCAGGAGCGGCAGCCGCAGGACGTCCTTCAATGTGACGGAACGTGATGCGACCCTTCGTCAAATCATAGGGAGACAATTCAAGGGAGACTTTGTCACCGGCCAAAATGCGAATATGGTGCTTACGCATCTTGCCGTTCGTGTAGGCCACCAACTCGTGACCATTATCCAGTTTTACGCGATAGCGGGCGTCAGGCAACACTTCAAGCACCACGCCGCTCATTTCAATCAGATCTTCTTTAGCCATAATTCCTCGTGGCGCCAAAAGCAAGGCTCCACTTCAAAAAATTAAAATTGTGGTCGACCCTTTGGGTCAACCGTACGACTTGCGATTTACAGCAAGCGGGTCGAATTTTACTGCAAAAACAATGACAAAAGTAGGTTGACACAGATGAAAACAGAAAAATATGGGTCGAAGTCCCATTTTCTTGTGATTTAGTTCATAATTAGTCCTCCAAACAAACTTTCTCGTGGGGACGACCTGGTTTCGACAGGGGGCACGAAGGGGTTTGGTGCATGCCAAGGTCCAGTCACCTTGTAAATCCGCTGGAAACTAAATAAANNACGCTCTCGCTGCTTAATAGCGGGGGTCACACCGGTTTGCCTCTAGGCCGGGTCGGCTTGCCGACAGTGACTTCATACTAATACAGGCTGGAGGGCTGTGAGGACACTGCACAGTCATCGAGATTTAAAGCGTCTGGTCTTGTCAGAGCCGGTTTGAGGGCGCAAAGCAAGATGAGATTTTTCAAATGTTCAAACTAAGCATGTAGATCCGGCACCGGACGTCTTCTGGACGCGGGTTCAATTCCCGCCGTCTCCACCACAATACCGTCCCACACAGTCCCATAGCGTCCCAATCATTTTTCAAATCTATTGAAAATCAATAGCTTATTAAAAAGGCCTTATTTTTCATACGTTCCCAAAAGCCCCTAGTCTTGGTTTTTATGATGGGCAAACCGAGTTAGGCTATCGAAAAAAGCCGTTTGCCCATCATCCCGTTGTTAAATCTTTCGCATTTCAATCTGATTTTTACATGGACTACCGTCTGATGGATTTTGTGGCCATTTTTTCTTAAACAGAAAAACATTCGGCATTTTTAGGCAAACACTATTTTTTTATTCGTTCTAAGCTTACGAATAGGAACTCCTTGATTAATTCTTAAGGGAAACGAACATGAACGACTATCAATGCTCTCGAAAAGGCTTTCTGCGCGCCATGAGTTCCGTGATGGCCGGTGCAGCCTTGGGCTTAACATCTCAGGAACTTGCCGCCGCAGAACAAGCTCCTGTTGTCGGTTGCAAACGAGTAAGCGCCGAGACGGCTGGAGAAAAAGCCAAAGTCTTCTTTACACGCAAAATTGATGCCGAGCATTTAAAAAAGCTCTACTCGCTGATTAACGGCAAGATTGATGGCAAGGTCGCCATTAAGTTGCACACCGGTGAAAAGAATGGACCGAATATTTTGCCTCGCGGTATGGTTCAAGCGTTGCAAGCAACAATTCCCAATAGCACGATTGTTGAAACCAATACGCTTTATACGGGAGACCGCTACACGAAAGAAAGCCATCTTGAAACCCTTAAAGTTAACGGTTGGACCTTCTGTCCGGTAGACATCATGGATGCTGAAGGGACTGTGATGTTGCCCGTTAAGGGCGGTAAACACTTTAAGGAAGTATCCATGGGCAAAAATATCGTGAACTACGACTCGATGTTGGTGCTCACACACTTTAAGGGCCACGCCATGGGTGGATTCGGCGGCTCGATGAAAAATATTGCGATCGGGTGCGCCGACGGCCGCATCGGTAAAGCACAGGTGCATGGAGTCAAAGATGTTAACGCTCCGTGGGACCAATGGCCTGCCAAAGAACAACTGATGGAAACAATGGCCGAATCAGCCAAAGCTGTTTGTGATCACTTCGGTGAAAAAATTGTCTTTATTAATGTGCTTCGTCGCATGTCGGTGGACTGTGACTGTGCAGGCGTAACAGCCGCAGAACCAACAATTCCTGATATCGGCATCCTTGCTTCGACCGACATTCTGGCCATTGATCAAGCAAGCGTTGACTTAGTGTATGCGTTAGGCGACAAGTTCAACCACGACTTGGTTGAACGTATCGAAACTCGTCACGGTTTGCACCAACTGACCGCCATGCGCAACTACGGCATGGGCAAAGCCAATTACACGCTGGTTGACATTGACGAAGCTTAAATTCTTTAACTTCTATGCACAAAAAACGGGCGTTTGCCCGTTTTTTGCGTCTGAAGCATATGGGTTTAGCCTCTAATCTGGCCTTGACCGGTAATGAGGTACTTGTAAGAGGTCAATTCCGGCAGAGCCATTGGACCTCTAGCATGCAACTTTTGCGTGCTGATGCCAATTTCCGCACCAAAACCGAACTCAAAACCATCGGTAAAACGAGTCGATGCGTTCACGTAAACTGCAGCCGCGTCAACCATCGCTTGGAAGCGCTGAGCATTTTCTGGATTCTCTGTGACAATACATTCAGAGTGTTTCGTCCCATATTGAGCGATGTGTGCTAACGCTTCGTCCAGCCCCTCAACAATTTTGACCGACAAGCGCAAGTCACCATACTCAGTGGCCCAATCTTCTTCGCTAGCGGCCTGTACGCGATTGTCAAACCGTTGCGTTTTTTCACACCCAAAAATGGTCACGCCTTCCTTAAAGAAATCTTCCAACATCGCAGGCATAAATCGCTCAGCAATGTCTTTATGCACAAGAAGCGTTTCCATGGCGTTACAGACCGACGGGCGCTGTACTTTAGCGTTAATCGCAATTTTTCTTGCCTTGTCACAATCTGCGGTTGCATCCACAAATGTGTGACACACACCAGCCCCCGTTTCAATCACAGGCACTGTTGCGTTTTGCAATACTGCTTGAATCAATCGGGCACTGCCC
>DCTK01000096.1 GCA_002329575.1 Sutterella sp. UBA1442
AATTTTTCTTGCTTTTTAAAATTTGATAGTGTACACTTTCAACTGAAAACAAAACCACGCCTCCCCTACCTGATACTGAAAGAGCATTCTTTCGGTAGAGTTGGTGTGGCTTCTAATTTTATTGATTAATTTTCAGTTATTTCGATCTAGCCAAAACAAATACCGTTGAGAAGATCCAAGCCGCGCCGATCGCTTCCACAACTGTAAACACTGCGGAAGAGGGTTGAATTTTCGGAATATTTGATCTGATTAAANNTCGCTCGACTAGCCCTGCTAATCGGGCGATTGGGCTATATAGAAGGCTCTGAAACTGTCAAACTCGGGGAAGGCTGACAAAATACTCATTAGGGGACATCATCCCTAACTTTGAGTGCGGACGTTTGCCATTGTAATAGAAAATCCATTGTTGTATCTGAGCTTGAGCCTCAGCCCTAAAATTAAAGCACTGCGTTACCGGCAACGTTTCCCGCTTCAGAGTTGCCCAAAACGATTCGGCCGCGGCGTTATCCCAACACTGCGCTCGTCGACTCATTGAACAACAAAAGCCGTATTCTTGAAGCATCGCTTGAAACGTTTGACTGCAATATTGCAAGCCTCTGTCGCTATGGAAAAGACAACCTTGCTCAGGCAGCTCGTTGTCATAAGCCTTCTGCAAGGCCTCAACAACCAGAGACTGAGTCATTCGACTGCCAAAGCTGTAACCCACTTAACGCCGTGTACCTAAATCAATGACGCTGGCTAGATAAAGCCCCCCTTCCTTGGTCGGAATGTAGGTGATGTCACCGCACCAGGCTTCATTGATGCCAAAGTCATCGAAGCGACGATCAAGCAGGTTGCTCGCACAGCTCAATTGATGTTCACTGTCAGTCGTTTTGACATATTTACGATGGTAGCGATGATACAAACCATTGTCTCGCATACTGCGTCTTAACCGTTTGTAATCAATGCTCAGGCTTTGTTTTCTGAAATGACGATAACAACTCATCAATCCCGGTGTATAGCCTCGTGATTGCTAGATAAAACCTTTAACAGCAGTCAGGATGAACTCATCGGTGTGAACCACACCATGACGGTGTTGTTGATCTGATTTCAACCACGAATAGAAGCCANNATCTCTGCACGCTCAATGCAGCGCCTTAGAGTGGCTTCTTGGGTAGACATGGTATCCAAGTCTTCGTGACCGACTGAAACAGAAACATTGCCGTTGATTTTACCAATCGTTTGAGTCTTGCCGATGTCGGCAATGTGATCGTAATGGAACGTTACATCTTTATTAGCGGACAATTCTTTAATAGCCGTCGTGGAATTGCCGTGAATGCGGATATCGCTGGTATTTTCGCCGAGATTGAGTTGCCCCTTGCCGGCTTCATCATTCAAAGCGATATTACCGGTGATATCAATGCCGCCGGGAGCGTCCATTGTCAGAACTCCGGACTGTGCAGGATTTCCACCCCATGTACCGGTACCGATAGCGTTGCGTCCATCCGCCGCAGTGATGGTAATGATATTGCCAGCTTTTAGCTCAATGGAGGCTGGTGTTGTTGAATCCGCGCCTAAGAAACCAACGACATTGCTTGATCCAGACAAAACAATGTTATTGCCGGCTTCAATAGAAATTTGACGTTGTTGTTGAGCATAAACCGCTTGAGTTTCTGAGGCAAGAACAACATCTCGACCTGCTTTTAAAGTGATGTCCCCACCCGTGCCCATTGCATGCACTGCGACATTGTTTGTCGTAACTTGAATATCACGAGTGACATCAACATTGATTGTTCCTGAATTCGGGCTATACAAACCATATTGCCAAGAACCATCATTGGTAGGTTTCTCAATTCGAAAATCCCTGTACCCAGTTACAGATAGGGAGCCAACAACATTAGTTACATCCCAAGCCGGCGCCCCAGAACCATCTTGAGGCACATCGTTTGCCACTTCGGTTCTAACATTTATGATTGCGTCAGTATTTTCATCTCCTTCATACGACTGGCTACCGTTGCTAACAGAGATGTTTTCTGAGGGAAATGGATTAGCAGCAAAACTGCATGACATCACCGAAGCCGTCGCAAATGCGGCTAAAGTTTGAACAAAAATCGTGCGATATTTAAGCATTATTATCTCCAAATAAGGAAATTTCGCCGTTAGTATCGCTCGTTGCCCCCCTCCCCAGTTGTCAACACTTTTTAAACATTTGCCATCAAAAAGCAACAAGTTCGTGCTTTTTTCCAATTAAAAACTTACGAGGGCAAGTCCTAAATGAACTTAACCCTCGTGTTTTTTATATCTCTTGTGAGATAGCTAGGAAGCCTAAAAGCCCCAGCTAAAGTGAGCGCTCAATTAAAAGACATGACGAATGCCAACATTCCAGCGCCAGTTTTCCTTGACATCGCCTCCGTTTGTACGTTCGAAGTCAAGATAGGAGTAGGTGCTCTTTGTCCAATTGAAATTGGCGCCAACGCCCATTTCCAACCAGGCGCCTCCTAAATCGGCTTCAAAACTATTTTTGGAATTGCCCACACTGGCCTTTCCATTCATTTCACCGTCAAAATCGTAGACACCTGAGACCCGTGCATAGACGGTGCCTTTGTTTTCCGGGAACTTAAAGCCGGTGCGCACCCCAACGCGACCGAGGAAGCTATCGTAGTCATCTTGTTCAAGCTTGACATTGTTAGAGGTCGTTAACGTATCTCCCATTATCCGGCCATAACTTAAACCGACTTGCGGCTCAACATAAAATCCGCCGTCCATAAAATTGAATCGATAACCGGTTTCTGTGCTTACGGTGAAAGCATTGTTTTCGTACGAGCCATTCATACCACTAAGCGAAAAATCGGTATCCAATCGGTTGTACTTGGCGATCAAGTCAATGTAGGCGCCACACGGAATTAACCACGTACCGTATACGGCCAAACCGTATCCCTTATTGTCAGAAGAGCCGGAGTCATAAGAGCTATCGCCATCCGTATAACTAAAGGCTACACCGACCTTCCAGTCTCCCAGCGAATAGTCCGAGCCAACTTGGATGGAGTTGTTCTTTGCCGTGACGTTTTGATCACCATATTCCATCTCGGAGCCGTAAGCGCGAATCCACGCGCCGACGCCGGAGGGAGAGTCGCGGAGTTCTCCCATGCGCTTGCTGAGACTATTCATCTCATGGCGAAGTGTCATCGCGGCAAGGACATTGATGGACGAAAACGCATCAAGTTTCGAGTTCTTAATTTCTTGACCGTTTTTATACCCGTTGTTGATAGTACCTTCAGCGATTTCCAATTGATCCTTGTCATTGGGATTGGCACTGTTCACCGTTACATTGGATTGGATAGCCTTAACTGCTTCGGAGACATTGCTGTACTGGTCATTGGCTGCGCCGGTAGCTGAAAGTGTCATGCTCCCGTCTTTTGAATCAATGTTGACCGTTGTATTCTTAATATCATTGAGCCGCAAAACTTTGTTGTCGCCGCTAAAGGCGCCAATAACATAGTCACCGGCCCCCAGATTAACCGTGCTTACTGAAGTCCCCACGGTTTGAATATCGCCTAAAGCAGACGAACTTGTAACAGATAAGACGGCATCTTCAAGCGCAAAGGAACCTTCTGTTCCAACAATTTTGTTAAAAGAGCCATCGCCACGGCTAATGCTTGTTAAGCCTTTATTGGTGTAGTCCCCTGTCACCGTAATTTGATTGACTTTTAATTGTGAGGTTCCCTCGTCTGTGCTCTCATTGAGGGCGTTGCCTTCTACAGTCAGACTTTTTGCGACAAAGGATGATTTTGCCTTATCAGAATCATCAAAAATGCCATCTGAACCGATATGCAGACCATTCGTGAAGGCGTATTGATCCGTCAGTGTTTGCTCGGCTGTTACGATGATTTCGGCATTGGATGCGTCAATTGATCCGGCATTGTGCAAGGCTCCCACGGAGGCACTTTGTTTAATTGTCAAGTCTCCACCATCAACATCGACGGCTCCCGACATGTTCATCGTATTAACGGTTAACTTCGCGCCGCTCACTACTTTGAATCCGTATCGCGTTGTACCCGATACGAAGCTACCAATCTCTGAAGTGGATCCTTCTCGGAAAATCGTATAGTCCTCTGTTGTCGTATGAGTTTGATTGAATGTTCCGCCTACGGTTAAGTCACCAGTTACGTTGGCGCTACTGAGTGTTAAATCGTTTTCAACTCTGAGATCATTGGCAATGCTCACCTTCCCTTCTGTCACTTCTAGATTCGTCAAATTTGAACCTTCATTTTTCTTTAGCACTGAGTCTGCAGCTAACCATAATGTACCTTCAATTCTTGCATTATCTGAAGTTAAATACACAGCGCCAGAGTTTTTCAATTTGCCTTTGATCACACCACTATTGACGGTTAAAACAGAGTCGGCCTCGGTAGAAACACTTTCTGCTTCCAATTGATCGACTGTGATTTTGCCGCCGCTGTTGTTAGACACACTACTTGCTTTTAATTGACCAATGGTCGCTTTTCCCGCATTTGTTAGCTTAGCCGTATCTAGTGTGCCGCGAACCGTAAGAGTACCTGTCGACCAAGTTTCAAGATCGCCCGTCGTTGTTAAATTTTTGGCAGTTAAACTGCCTTGAATTTTAGAAGTTGTCTCTGTGTCATTTTTAACAGTAATTGAAGAATTCTCCGCGTTGACGATCACCCCATCTTGAATACGGAAGTTGTCATTCCAGTCAATTTCGGTTTCAGCGTGTGTTGTATCCTCGGTGAAGTCGGGATTATAAGCCACAACATTTGTCGAAAAACATGCCATCACAGCCACTGTCAGGCATGAGACATGAAAAAGAGAGTTAGCCATAAATCACTCACTGTAGGTTGTGTTAATTAGTAGGTCCCGCAGACAACAAGTCCATTCGTGACGCGTGTTGTCATGCTACGCTAATTATCCCCCCCCAAAGAAAATACCTTGACTGTAATCAATGTCAGTAACATTCCTGGCCTCAACCCGGTAAGTAAGTATCTTCCCTATCGTTAAAAGAGGGGTTAACAGATATTAAGGGGGGCACATATAGCCCCATCTGTCAAGTGATAAATGCGTAACCAATAAAATCCCTGGCACCGGTTCTCGGCAGCCATTCAGTCGAATCTCAACAAACGATTTTCTTATAAGCGGACGATTATTGACTTCGATCGACAAGTGCACGTTAGCGTCCTGAAACATGCTCGGACAGGCGCACATCTGGATCTAGGCTTGATCACACCACCTCAAGGGCAGTCCCACTGTATCAGCCCCACCGACACATTGCTCTGCAAGGTCAGCCACTCACTTTGATCTGGTCCGATTCCTGGCCTAAAGTTTTTGATCAGGCATCTCGGGCTCTCCGACTAACGTCGGCTCCCACCCTGTCGAAGGCTCAGGAATCGGCCGAAGCACATCATAACACGTCTCGTCTTATTGACTAAATCTTTCGCTAGGGGATCAAGTGACTGTGGCCTACTCGGGTTTGTAAGGGCTCGTGGACCCATCCCCCCATCTCAGGCTCACAGTCCTTGATCAAAGAGGTTATTTAAAGGCCAGATCGATCTGGAAATCCTTGTCTTTTTTCAACATGTGCCAGATACAGCGTGCTAACTTAGCCGCAATCGATCGAATGGCCTTAGCCCGTAAATGGCTTTTCTTGATTTTGCGGTCATACTTCTTCTTGATCACCGGATTATGAAAAACCATCAGGTTGGCCAACTCAGTCATCGCCCAACTCAAGTAAGCGTTGCCGTTTTTACGATTTCCATCGCCTTTCTTTTTCTCATTAGACAAGCGTACAGCAGGTGATAACCGACAATACGAAACAAAATCTTTTTCAGTCCGGAATCGGTTGATGTTGACGATTTCAACCACGAATAGAAGCC
>DCTK01000012.1 GCA_002329575.1 Sutterella sp. UBA1442
GTAAAGGCACTATTGAAGCGATCAGCAGTCGGGTAAGACGTGTAGCGCGGGGCTGGCACATCAAACTTTTGCAACAACTCGATCGAGGGCAATTGCACACCGGTCGTATTCGGATCGATCACCATAAAATCACCTATTTTCACATTTGTTTTAGCTCAAAGTTCTGTTATCATTCCACCAACAATTTTTTGACTAAAGTCAAAAGCTGACAGAGGCAACGATACGGCTGACATTGTGCACGGTAATTATTACCCGAAGCTGAATGTGTCTTTGGTTTGGCATTTGACGGTTTAAAGATCAACATACAATGTCCAGCTTGTCACCATCCATTACTGCCGTTAACTCGTTGCGAGTGAGCTGTTCTCATTGCAATTTGCGCGAGCATTGCGTGCCTCTCGGTTTATCCTTACGTGATATCGATCGACTCGAAGAGTTGATCTCGGCACGTCGACGCATCCGTCGCGGTGAGCCACTTTTCAGAGCCGGTGACCGATTCGAAGCGATTTACGCCATTCGCCTCGGCTTTTTAAAGAGCTCCGTGATGAGCAGTGACGGACGAGAACAGGTGACAAACTTTCACATGTCCGGCGAAATGATCGGCATGGACGGCATTGCCAACGAAGTGCATTCGTGCGACGTGATTGCCTTGGAAGACACCGAAGTCTGTGTCATTCCCTACGAACGCATTTTGGCCGCCTGCTCCGAAGTCGAAGACTACAACTTACATTTCCAAAAGCTGCTGTCGCGTGAAATCGTGCGTCAACACGGTTTGATGTTGCTTTTAGGCTCCATGCATGCCGAAGAGCGCTTGGCAGCTTTCCTTTTAAATCTCTCTCAACGTTTTGAATCGCGCGGCTACTCACGCTCGGAATTCGTCTTGCGTATGACGCGAGCCGAAATCGGTTCTTATTTAGGACTGAAATTAGAGACCGTGAGCCGTGTATTGTCACGTTTTTCGCACGATCAATTGATTGCCGTGAACCAAAAACACGTGCAAATCATTGACACCGAGGGGCTGCGTGCCATCGTCTCGGGCCAATCGACCGTGACCGAAAGTATTTGAGAGAGGAATCATCCTTGAACTTCAAGCGACTTATTGCGCTTGCTGCCGCTTGCGTCACAACAACTGTGTCCGCGTCCAATTACGTAGACCTGTTGGGTGAAATCACGATCGAAGACGAGTTTGTTAAAGCCGTCGAAGTTCGTGAGGCTAGACGCGTTCGTATTAGTCCGGCTGACAGTATCTGGCAGTGTATCCGTGAGGGTTGGGGCGTGCCCGATTTGCCTCAAGCCGTTGTAGATGCAGAACTTAAACGTTATACACAGGCACTGCCCTACACCGAAGCCATGGCGCTTCGCGCTCGGATGTATCTCTACTTCATTGTCTCGGAGACCGAAAAGCGCGACATGCCCACCGAAATTGCACTTTTACCCTTTGTTGAAAGTGCCTTTAAACCGCAAGCCGCCTCTCGCTCTCAAGCCGCAGGCCTGTGGCAATTTTTGCCTTCCACGGGTGACATTTTCGATCTCAGACAATCGAGTTGGCGCGATGATCGACTCGACATTGTAGAAAGTACCCGTGCAGCGTTAAATTACCTGCAGTCGCTTTATGCACAGTTTGGCGACTGGCATTTGGCACTTGCTGCCTACAATCTCGGTCAAGGCAGCATCCGGCGCGCCATCGCCGCCAACGAGAAAAAAGGACTGCCCACCGATTACTTAAGTCTTAATTTGCCCCAAGAGACTCGCCGCTATGTGCCCAAACTCTTGGCAATCAAAAAACTTATCGATAAGCCCGAAGACTATGGGTTAAAGTTGCCTGAGATTGCGAACGAACCCTATTTTGTTAAAGTCAACAAACACCGTGACTTGGACTTGGAAACGGCTGCACAATTGGCTGAAACAGACATTACCGAGCTCAGACTCTTAAATCCGAGCTATAGCCGTCCCGTCATTGTCGCGGCACACGAAGGCTCCATTTTAATTCCGGCCGACAAAGCCGATGCTTTTGTCTCCAACCTCATTAATTGGCAAGCTACGGGTAAACCGCTTTCCAACTGGGATACTTATAAGGTTAAAAAAGGCGATACGCTCGCTAAAGTGGCTAAACACTTTAACATGACCGAAGACGAGTTGCGTGCCGCCAATAAAATTCCGCCCAAGCGTTCCGTCATCGTTGGCAGTACCCTTTTGGTGAAAAATCCCGACAGCGGTGACATCGCCATTTCGGAAAAAGACTCTTCGATGCGATTGACACCCCTGCCCACCACGCGTCGCATCACGTATCGAGTTCGCTCAGGCGATACGATTTCGGGCATTGCCAAACGATTTGGCGTTAAGGCTTCTGCCATCCGACGTGACAATCGTCTAAAGAGTGATCGACTGAAAATCGGCCAACGACTTCGGTTAACGATTCACGAAGTCGAACGCACGCGCATTATTAAAACGGTCTACCGAGTCAAACCCGGCGATACGCTCTACACGATCGCCAACCGTTACAAAACAAAAGTCAGTGCCATCATTGATGAAAATGAATTGACCTCGCAAACCCTTCGCCAAGGACAACGACTTGTCATTCCGCATTAACTTTTTTACGGGACTCTAGGCTTGGTGGCTCACCGACAAATCCGATACAATCCCTAGATTAATAATCAATTTCTTAAGCATGAGGCTCTTATGGGTTTCCTTCAAGGTAAAAAAATTCTGATCACCGGTATCGTCTCGAACCGCTCCATCGCTTATGGTATTGCTAAGGCCTGCCATCGTGAAGGCGCTGAATTGGCTTTCTCTTACGCCAACGACCGCTTTGCCGATCGCATCAAAGGCTTTGCCGCGGAGTTCGGTTCTGACTTCGTTTGCCAAATGGACGTGAGCAAAGACGAGCAAATCGAAAACACCTTCGCTCAAATCAAAGAACGTTGGGGTTGTCTTGACGGTGTCGTGCACTCGATCGGCTTTGCTCCGCGTGAAGCCATTGCCGGCGACTTCCTTGAAGGTTGCACCCGTGATGCATTCCACACGGCAATGGACATTTCCGCTTACTCCTTCCCGGCCGTTGCACGCGCTGCTATGCCTTTGATGGAAGGCCGTAACGGTTCCTTTGTCACGCTCACCTACTTGGGCGGCGAACGTGTGGTGCCCAACTACAACACGATGGGTCTCTGTAAAGCCGCTCTTGAAGCCTCTACGCGCTACATTGCCGCAAGCATCGGTCCCAAAGGTATGCGTTGTAACGCCATTTCCGCCGGCCCCATCAAGACGTTGGCCGCCGCCGGCATTCAAGGCTTCTCCAAGATGCTTCGCTACATGGAAGCCAATACGCCGATGCGCCGCACGGTGACGATTGACGAAGTGGGCAACTTAGGTGCCTTCCTTCTCTCTGACCTCTCCACGGCCATTACTGGTGAAGTGATTCACGCTGACGCTGGTTTCCACTGCGTGGCCATGAGCACTGAAGTGGAAGAATAAAGCGACTTCTTTCAATAGAACTGAACGCTAACGGGCGGCGCGATTGCGACCGCCCGATTTTTTCGCTCAAACATTAATTACGGTCCGCGTAAATCTCTGAAAACGTTTGAGTACTTTTTGAGAAAGGTTATAGGAGGAGAAGAGAGGAAATCTCTCACATGGCACGGGGCCGAAGCCCCGCTTCTATCGTCTTAAGACGGCCATGCTGCCACTATTAACCAAGCCAGAAAAACTAAGCAACGAACAATCGATGCAACGTTAATTTCAACGCGCACGATGAC
>DCTK01000061.1 GCA_002329575.1 Sutterella sp. UBA1442
CACGGCGGCTTGTGTTTGAAAGAGACGGGCAGCGGCGGCTCGAATGCTGCCGGATTCGTGTACAGCCAGTAATGCAATCAGTTGTTGTAGTGTCATAGTAAGAAGTTGGGTGATAACTTTGAGTTGTCAAACGTGAAAATAATTGAATTTATTTTATCACAGGGCCAGCGTACGATTTTTAGTCGCAAGGACCAGTCGGTAACTGCCCGAGAAGTTGTCCGGAGCTTGCAGAGGTTAAATCAATACGTTAGGAGAGCATTCCCATGCAACATTTTGAAGTCCCTACCGAGCAAATTATCGCTTGGCGTCACCATTTCCATGAAAATCCCGAGCTGAGCTTTAAAGAATNNTAAAACAAGTCAGTTCATTGTTGACGAGTTAAACAAGATGCCCGGCATTGATGCTGTAGAACGTCCTACAGAGACAGGGGTGGTTGCCATTATTAAAGGCGGTAAAGGAGCCGGTAAGACTCTCGCATTGCGAGCCGATATCGATGCACTTCCAGTAGCTGAAGGCAATAACGTGTGCTACAAGTCCAAGGTCGAAGGTCTGTCTCATNNGCTTGGGACTGCTAAAGTGTTAAGCGAAATGAAAGATCAGTTCGCTGGCACGTTAAAGCTGATCTTCCAACCGGCAGAAGAAATGCCGCCGGGAGGCGCTATTGAGTTGGTCAAAGCAGGTGTTTTTGATGATGTTGATGCGTGTTTTGCTTGGCACGTTTTCAATGATAAAGCGGGTTTGATTCGAATTTTTGAAGATGAAGCGGTCACTGCAGCCTGTGACGCCGGTTTTATCACGATTACAGGGCGTGGTTCTCACGGGTCTATGCCGCACGCATCTATCGATCCTATCGTAGTGGGTTCAGAGATTGTGATGGCTATTCATACCATCGTCTCTCGAAACATTTGTCCTGACGATTTTGCTGTGGTTTCTCCGGCCGTTTTCCAATCCGGTACGGTTTGTAACGTCATTCCGCACACAGCAGAAATTCACGTTAATTGCCGCACAAAAAATGATAAAAACCGTGAATACGTTATCGAACGCATTACCCAAATTGCCGAAAACATTGCTAAGGCTAATGGTGCAACTGTTGAAGTGAAATGGCTTCGAGGCTACGGTGCCGCCATTCAAAACATGGATATGGTGAAATTTGCCAAAGAAGTTGCGTTAGAGACGTTCGATAAAGAGTTTGTGGGGNNGTTCCCGGTTGCTTTATCGGTGTTGGTGGCGGCAATGCTGAAGAGGGCTATCCCTATCAGAATCACCACCCCGAATTTAATTTCGATGAAGAGAAAACACTGCCTGCGGGCACTCGCATGCAAGTGGCCACTGCGTTGAAATTTCTTAATCAATAAATAACGAAAGTTTCCTTCCAAAAATCTTCTAGGGCCGAAGCGTTTACTTCGGCCTTTTTTTGATGGTCCAAATAGGGTTTCAGACGGAAGGATCACACAACTGCAAGCAGTGTCTTCGCATGCAATACATTAAGTATTCAAGCGCAGGAGTCCGAGGACGTCCTGCCAAGGTAATCATTTCAAGAGGTTGATGACCAACCACAATGGCACTTGGCAGTTGAGTTAAATTGGCGCAACTAGGTGCTTGTAGAAGGGCCTTGGGTAATACAGTAATGGCGTTACTTCGTTCGACAATAGCAGTGGCCGTTTGTGGGGTACAAAGCGTGATGTATTTGGGCACTTGGAAGCGCAACAGTAGTTCAAAACGTTTTGTTGCACTATGTAGATTGTCAGCAGTAATGACCCAAGAGCATTCACGGAGATATTCTTCATCGGAGGCTTTTTGATAGTCGTTGAGTAATGGATGNNGCAAAGCAAATCTCAACGTCCCCAATTTTTTCAATAGATAAGTCGGTGACCGAATGGTGTTTGGGTAAGCTGACAACAACGGCAAAATCGACAATGTTATTACGCAAAAAAGGTAATGCGTGGCTAAGTGTACCGTCTCGGATAGTCAGACTCACATTGGGATAACGCGTGCTAAACCAGTCAAGAGTTTGGCCAATAGAGTGCATCATCACAACAGGGGTNNAGTCTGCTCGGCGAATCGCCCAAACGACGGCGAATTTTTGCCTCTGCTGCATCAATTTCTCGAAGCGCGCGACGGGCATGGACTAAAAGTATTTCACCATCATCTGTCAAACGAACACCCCGAGGAAGACGCTCAATGAGCGGTACGCCGATTTCAGTTTCAAGATTTTTAATAGTTTTAGTGACAGCGGCTGTTGTTTGAAACAATCTTTCCGAGGCCGCACGGATGCTACCGGCCTCTGCCACTGCGATTAATGCAAGAAGTTGTTGAATCGTCATAGCGAAAGAGCAACTAAAAGTTATCACCCTAAAAAAGGATTGGATTTATTTTATCAGAAGACAGTCGTAATATATCGCCTGTTAAGATTGAGTTCGTGAACGGCCCGAGAAGTTCCAGGACATCGAATCTTAAGGAAAATCCTTTTTTAGAAACATCGGAGAAATCCCATGCAAAATTTTGAGATTCCTAGCGAAGAGATTGTCGCTTGGCGCCGTCATTTCCACGAAAATCCTGAATTAAGCTTCAAAGAAGTCGCAACGAGCCAATACATCGTTGACGAATTGGGCAAGATGGCTGGTATTGATGCCATCGAACGCCCGACCGAAACGAGCGTTGTCGCCATCATCAAGGGTGGCAAGGGCGCCGGCAAGACCATTGCCCTTCGCGCTGACATTGACGCACTTCCCGTGNNTCTGCCATGCTCCTGGGCACTGCCAAGGTCTTGGGCTCGATGAAAGATCAATTCGCCGGTACCGTGAAGTTGATGTTCCAACCTGCAGAAGAAATGCCTCCCGGAGGCGCCATTGAAATGATCAAGGCCGGTGTTTTGGAAGGCGTTGATTACTGCATGGGCTTGCACATCGTCAACGACAAGGCTGGTTTGGTTCGCATGATCGAATCCGAAGCCGCTACGACGAGTACCGACGCTGGCTTTATCACGATCACCGGTCGTGGTTCTCACGGTTCTATGCCGCACGCCTCTATCGACCCGATCGTTGTTGGCGCTGAAATCGTAATGGCTTTGCACACGATCGTGGCTCGCAACATTTGCCCGGATAACTTCGCAGTGGTTTCTCCCGCCGTGTTTAAGTCCGGTACGGTTTGCAACGTGATTCCTCACACGGCTGAAATCCACGTTAACTGCCGTACGAAGAACGAAAAAGACCGCGAATATGTGATCGAACGCATCAACACGATCGCTCAAAACATCGCTGCCGCCAACGGTGCTCAAGTTGAAGTGAAGTGGATGCGCGGCTACAGCGCCGTTGCTCAAGATCTCGACTTGGTCAAGCAAGTCAAGGAAGCCATGGTCGAAACGTTCGGTGCTGACAATGTTGCCACGAGCAAGGGCTTGACCGCTTCTGAAGACTTCTCTGAATTCACCAAAGTGGTGCCGTCTTGCTACTTCACGATCGGCGGCGGTAACGCTGAAGAAGGCTTCCCGTACATGAACCACCATCCGCAATTCAATTTTGATGAAAAGTGCTTGACGGTGGGTACGAAGGCTGAAGTTGCAGCCGTGATGAAGCTGTTAGGTTAATTTTTCCTCCTAGTTTCCTTTCTTGATCCTTTGAGAGCCGGGGTCTCCTTCGGGAGTTCCCGGTCTTTTTTTTAATTTT
>DCTK01000060.1 GCA_002329575.1 Sutterella sp. UBA1442
AATAAATTGACGGGCTTCCTGCTCACTTATCTGTGAATTATTTAACAGAGTAGCAGTGCCCTCGACATTTAAAGCGTGAGCTCCGTATATGTATATGTAAAAGGAATCTACAGAAGTAGTCTTGTATTTCTTTAGTAAGGTATGATTGTTGGACAACTTAACACCACTTGAATCTCCAAGTGCTACTCCAGCTACGTAGTTTGATAAATTTTCAGACTCTACTGAGTCAACGGTTATACGTCCACCAGAAATAACACCATTGTCAGGCTCTGATACGCCAACATAATAGATCTCAGAGTCATATTCGATAATCGATCCACCCGAGCTTGCTGCTGATAAAACTCCGGCATAAGTTGATAGACCGATCATCAATGCGCATGCCACCGCTTGTGAGAGTTTCGTGCGTTTTCTCATTTTTTACTCCCCTATCGCAAACTCAGGAATTTTTCAACATCTACTTTGATGGTATATGTTCTGTCTTGCCATAGTCAACCGAAATTTCCCTTAAAACTCAGTGGGTTTGCTCAATTTATAACACTGATGATATGCACGATCCATCTGGAATTTCACCCTGTTATAAACCAAAAAAGTCACACACATTTTTCTGACTTATCCACAGTTTTTGTGGATAAGTTCGTGAAGAAAAAGTGACAGAGAATCACTCCTATTTTTCACCAGTTTGAAAATTGTGACAAAAAGATGAAAGCGCTCAACGAGTTATCACTTCAATAAAGAAATTGTTTAGAAACATTCCAATGTTGACATGTAACATATAACGAAAAAATCCCAAATTTCGGATCCATTACTCGAACTACCTCCGATTGCTTATATCGTTTGCACTTTTTTTAGGCGCATTGGGCTCTCTCTACGGGAAAATCCTTAAAAATGCTCTTTCTAGGCTTAACAAATTCGCCTACACTCAAAAGGATATCGTCGCTAACTGATTGTCCCAGAAAGGAAATATCATGACCGATACACTTTTCTCCCGAGTCACATCTGCCGAGCCCGATGCCATCCTCGGTGTGACAACGCGGTTTAAAGCCGATCCCCGTCCCAATAAAGTGAACTTAGGCGTGGGGATTTACTTGGACAATGACGGCCGAGTGCCGGTACTGAATGTCGTGCGTGAAGCAGAAGAGGCCATTGCCGCTCAACACCTGCCTCACCCCTATTTACCCATCAGCGGTCTGCCGGGATTGTCTGAATGCGTGCAACGATTGCTCTTTGGTGCCGATAGCGAAGTGATTCAATCGCGCCGCGCCGTCACCGTCCAAAGTTTGGGCGGCACGGGAGCTTTAAAGGTCGGAATGGACTTTTTAAATCACATCTGCAGGAAAAATAAAGCGGCAGTCAGTCGCCCGACATGGGGCAATCACATATGTCTATTGGAAATGGCCGGATTTACGGTCAACTCCTATCGATACTACGATGCTACCCACGATGCTCTTGGTTTTGACGCAATGATGTACGACCTGGGTAACATGCCAACGGGCACAGTTTTAGTTCTTCACGCCTGCTGCCACAACCCGACAGGCTACGACCTCACTGAAGAACAATGGAAAGCTGTGATCAGTCTGTGTCAATCCCGCGGTTTAATTCCGTTGCTCGATATCGCCTACCAAGGCTTTGGATTAGGGTTGCAAGAAGATGCCTTGGCCATTCGCTTGTTTGCCGCTTCAGGCATGAGTTTCTTGGTTGCCTCGAGCTTCTCAAAGTCCTTTAACCTTTATAATGAGCGCATCGGTGCATTAACCGTTGTGACAGCAAGCGAAACTGAGGCTAAGACAGTAGCTTCGCAACTTGACTATGTCATGCGTGCAAACTTCTCAAGCCCTCCATCGAAAGGCGCAAGAATCGTATTTCATACGCTCTCAAACGAAACCCGTTTTAACGCTTGGTGCCAAGAAGTAGCAAATATGCGTACTCGCATCCGCCAGATGCGCGAGGCACTGGCCAGGGAAATGGCTACCGTCGACGCTAAACGCGATTTCTCTTTTGTTACTCGTCAAAAAGGGATGTTTAGCTTCACAGGCTTAACACCGGATCAGATCGAACGACTTGAGAAAGAATTTGCTATCTATGCCGTTAAAAACGGACGAATTTGCATCTGTGGTCTTAACAATCAAAACGTAGCCTACGTTGCACAATCCATTGCTGCTGTTCTTTAGTCCTTTTAAAGCGAACAGCCCGATGAATCGGGCTGTTCGCTTTAAAAGAGTATACTAACCTTAACGGACCTTTTGGGCTTGCCTTTCTCGCAATCTCTCAACACCAAAATCGTCGTAGTACTCAAACGGTTGATGAATCCAAGGATTATCTTCCAGGTAGTCAACCCAATAGTCGGGTTTACAGACCGAGTGAGACTTCCACCAAAGCACTGCTACGCGTACTTCGGTAACCGCTGGAAACGCCCGTTTTAAGTGTTCGATAACCTTCACAATAGTTTTACCGGAATCGACCATATCGTCGACCAACAAGAGCTTACCCTTGATCTCGCCGCCCGTTTTCGTAATGAAACCAGCAATATCCAGATCGCCTTGCACCTTGCCGGCCTCTTCCCGATATGAACTTGTGGCAAGCACGGCCAAAGGCATGTTATGCACACGAGAGAAAATATCGCCTACACGCATGCCACCACGAGCAAGACACAAAATCGTATCAAACTCGTAGCCGTCATCGGCCACTTTGAGAATCAGTTTCTCGATTAAATCGTCATACTCGTCTTGGGTTACGAAAAGATCTGCCATAGTCAACTACAAGGGGCGGGCAAGCCGCCCCAGATCACCTATCGGTTAATTAACGGTTAAAGGGATTGTCGAGCATGATCGTTTGCGAGCGATCAGGACCGGTGGAGACGACCGCAATCGGGCAACCGGCTACTTCAGACAAGCGTTGCAGATAACGCTTAGCCGTTTCAGGCAAATCATCCCAACGCGTCACACCATAAGTGCTTTCCTTCCAGCCTGGGAAGTCTTCATAAATGACTTCGCACTTCGCGCAAGCTTCAGCACCATAAGGCATCACGTCAACGTATTGACCTTCGTACTTGTAGCCCACGCCCAAACGAACCGTATCAAGGCCATCTAACACGTCAAGCTTCATGACGGCCAAACCGCGAAGTCCGTTGATTTGAACCGCGCGACGCATCGCAGCACCGTCAAACCAACCGCAACGGCGCGGACGGCCCGTCACGGCACCGTATTCATAACCCTTATCACGTAAGTGTTGACCGATTTCGTCGTGAAGCTCCGTTGGGAAGGGACCTTCACCAACACGCGTGCAGTAGGCCTTCGTGATACCTAAGACATAGTCAATGCGATGAGCACCGACACCGGCTCCAGAG
>DCTK01000002.1 GCA_002329575.1 Sutterella sp. UBA1442
TGGAAGCGGCTCGTGTGATTGCTCGTCAATTAAGGCTTCGCAATCTGGGTGGCATTATCATCATCGACTTTATCGATATGGAAAAAGAGGCTCACCGCCAAGCCGTTTTAGCCGAACTTCAAAAAGCGGTTCAAAGCGACCGAGTCCACACCACGANNCTTCACTGAACTTGGTCTTGTGGAAATGACGCGCAAAAGAACCCGTGACTCCCTCGGACACATTCTTTGTGAACCGTGTCCCTTGTGCGGTGGTCGAGGCGAAATTAAAACGGCTCGCACAGTCTGCTATCAGATTTTGCGAGAAGTGTTGCGTGAATGGCGTCAATACCCTGACATCATGGAGTTTTGCATTATTGCAAGCCAAACCGTGATTGACCTCTTCTTAGAAGATGAAGCTCAGGCCTTAGATCTTTTGCAAGAATTCATTCACTGCCCTGTGCGTCTACAGGTTGAATACTGCTACGGTCCTGAGCAGTACGATATTACGTTTAACTAATTGATAAGCTTTTAAAGCCAAACAAAAACCTCAGATTGTGGTCAAACACTTTCTGAGGTTTTTATTGGGCTTCGGGGAGAGTGTGTCTCCCCGATTTCGGTCAGCCGACCGTGTCTTCTTAGAACGTGTAGCGCACGTTACCCAAAAAGCTGTGGTTTTCGCGACCTTCGCCACCGAGACCCAAACGGTAATCCACGCCAACGGCCCAGTTACCCTTTTGAGCTTCAACGCCGAGCGTGCTATTGAACACACCGGAGCTCAACACGTCTTGCTTGAGCTTAGCACCCGAGTTGATCATCTCGGCACGCTTGTCACCCAATTGCGGCACAACGGTGAGATCCAACTTCGGATTGACCTTCCAGCCCTTCGTGTCGAACTTGCCCGTCATTTCCACACCGATCGGCGTTTCCACTCAAAAACAGTGACGATGTCACTGATGCCGAATACCTTGCTGATCAGCTTAGGATCGGCCAGTTACGGGCCTATGACATCGTCCCTAAAGAAGCTCGTAACTATCGCGATTTAGTGCGTCAACGTGTTGATCTATGGCAATTCAAATCTAAATATCAACATTTGTCGGAAATATAGCAAGCTCGCTCTACTCTGAGGTAGAATTGGATCAATATAACAAAATTAACACTTTAGTTAAATCGGTTGTGTTCTTTGGGATTTTCTGATGTTGGACTAGTGGCTATCGTTTCAGTACGACCGGGCAAATCAGCATACTTAGGAAGCTCAATCGTAACAATAACGCCCCGTCCTGGATTGGGTTCAGCCCACACGCGACCGGCATGGCGTTCTGCCAATGAGCTCACAATGGACAAACCTAATCCCAAACCATGGGCTTTGCTGGTTTCAAGTTTTTGGAAGAATCGATCGGTAAATTCGGGTTTAACGAGCTTTGCATTATCAATCACACGAATCCACCAACAGTCCTCATGGTCTTCAATGCGAATACGGATGCGAGGCGAGCCGTCAGCTAACATCGCAGGATGAATTTCAGCGAAGGCATCAGCAGAATTCTTCATTAAGTTGAGTAACGCTAATTCAATTTCCCAGTCATCGGCCTCAACAAGAGCGTTACGCTCCCCTTCAATGATGACAGGAACCGTTGTACGACCTGACTTCTCGAATGTCGCCACTGTATTGACTACAATGTCACGAAGATTATGTTTTTCTCGCTTCACATCATGCGCTTTAGCGTAACTGCGAACGTGATCAACAATATCGACGGCACGATCGGTGTGATACTCAATTTCTGTCAGAATCGTTTTGATGGTCTCGGGTGACGCATTGCCCTTTTCAATACGACGCAACAAACCACGTGTGTAATTAGAGACCGTGGCAAGCGGTTGCTTTAATTCATGCGCAATCATGCTTGACATCTGTCCCACAATCCCCGTTCGCTCGAGGCGAGAGATGTATTCGTTGGTTTGTTCTTGTTGCTTAGCAATGCGTTCTTTTTCTGCCAAAGCGCGTTTTAAAGCTCTCGTGCGAGAAGCCACTTCAACCGAAATAATGAGGTTATAGAAAAAGCCCGCCACGATTAAGAAAATGGCTGTGATAAAAATCGTGCGATTTTCGCTCAGCATCCGATAGAAGGCCGAATACGCCACGTTGTTATAGGGGCCCATACGCAAACGATGAAGCATGTCAAAAAGCGCCAGAGAGTTCTCGGGCATGGCCCACGTCGCCCCTGCCGGTAACTTCATGCCTAAGAGGGCATTCGTCATCTCAAGGATGTAGTTTGAATCTATGCCCATGCGATAAGAGACGATGAGCCCGGGGTATTCGTGCGTTGAGTGTTGGCAGGCTAAGTCACTGACCGACTGAGGGTTAATCACACGGTAGTCAGCCAAGTGGACCAAGTTTCTCGTCATGGCATATTCGATGTAGCACGCGGGCACGATACCCACATCCACTTCACCTTTTTTAACGCTATTTAAGACGTTAAGCGGTTCTCCATCGGCAAAACGAATGTCTTTAAAAGCTGTCTGCCAAGACAGATTCATTTCTACAAAAGGCTCTTTTGCCAATGTAAACCCGCTAAATGAATCCGAATCTACAGCTTTAACTCGATAAGAGCCGCGGGCAAGATCGTTTAGCGTATAGATTTTGTCATTGTTGCTACTGACCACAATCGTGGCAGCCGACGAGTAACCGGCGGACTTCGCTTGGGGGTGCCAGAGCATGGCGATGGCTTTTGCACGCTCTTCAAACGCAAGTTGCGCAAAAAAATCCGGATCGCTGATAATGAAGTCAATCTTATTGTCGTAAATGAGTTCTTCTAAGTCGCGACGTTCATGAAATTTCAACACCAAGAATTTGTCGCGAGCCTGCACACTTTTATCAATGGCATTAATCGTCTGCTTTAAATAAAGATGTTGCATCGTCGGATCGATTTGCATATCCACCGCCACCACCACTTGGTTTTTCAATTGAGAAGGCGACTCGATAAACTCTCTGACGGGACTTGTGAGTGTTTGACGCAAAATCGAATTTTGATTGCCCATAATCAACGATTCAACCCCGAGGGCTGAAAGGATCAAAACCAGAATCGTGATACAGGTAATAAAAAAGCGACGCATGAGATAAGCCTGTTAACAGACGGATAACTTCTTATATTAATCAACTTCGCGTTAAAATTAAACGCTTCAATCCCTGAATTTAAATCAATGTCAGCGCTTTTTCTAACAGAACTGCCCAAAACGCTTACACCTGAGACGTTACTCGCAGACGTTTTAACGCCGGAGTTTACCGTGGCAGCGCTTCGTGCTGGAATCCTCACGCTAGAGGGATTAATGGCTGCCGCTGCGAATAAAACACTTCCCTTTACGCTAGATGCTGAGAATCAAAAAGCGCTGGATCAGTTCCTAACTTCTCTTCAATTTCTAAAAGAGAGGCGCTCTGGCCGACATAAAAAGAGTGATGACGGCAAAAATACATTGCCACCCCCCAATCCTTTGATCGTGCCGCTTGAGCGAATCTCTTTAGGTATTGGGCTTGACGGCAGAACGGGAACCAATCGAGCCGATGCGACGCATCGAAGTTTGGAAGCCGATGATGACTTATCGGCCATTCGTGCGTGGCTTTCAGCTCGAGCAGAAAATCCCAACACTCGTAACGCCTACCGTAAAGAAGCCGAACGATTTTTGCTGTGGTGCACAGTAGAAAAAGACATCGCTATGAGTAGCGTGGGAACTGCTGAGGCCTCAGAGTATTTGCGATGGCTTGAGCAGCTCGGCCGCTTTGACGAGAAACAATGGGCCAGACGCTGGAAATGTCCCCAACACGATTGGATCGGCAAAAAAAATACCTCTCGAGACGATCCTCAGTGGCGCCCCTTTAATGAAGCGCTATCGCACACGTCTCGCAAACTTGCGATGACCGTCATCCGTCAGCTTTTTACCTTCTTAAAGAAGACGGGTTACATCATCTTTAGTCCCTTCGATCAAATTTCCTCAAAAGTCCCCTACCTGGAAGGCGAAGGCGCTCCTAAAGCGTTTGCGGACCGCTCTTTTACGGAAGAGCAATGGGCGCATGTCATGGATTGCTTTGAAGCCGAAGAAGATAATGAAGCTCACGCAAGACTCGCAGTCATTTTAATGTTGGGTAAAGGTCTTGGGCTTCGCGCAAGCGAAATGCTTGCGGCTCAAACCGGATGGATTGCAGAGCAGCGCATTGACAATGATCTCATCACTGTCATTGAAGTTTTGGGGAAAGGCGACAAAGTCAGACGCTTGCCTCTGCAACCTGATGAACTCGGCCTTATCAATCATTACCTCAAACTCCGAGATCTGGCCCCGGTCGGCATTACGGATTCTTCCACACCGATCTTGTCTTCTCTGCGCCGAGGACGTAAAGCTCAAATAGCCCCGGGCAAAGCCCGTGCCTCGTCGCTTTCCCGTTCGGGACTCTATCGGACGCTGTCGGACTTTTTTGAAAAATGTGCCAAAGCCATTGAAGAGACACGACCCCTAGAAGCTGAGAAGTTTCGCTCTAGTTCTACTCACTGGTTGCGACACACTTTTGCCACATCAGCATTAAAGTCAATGCCTGTGAACATCGTTCAAAATGCTATGGGACACGCCTCTGTCGGCACGACTAGCCGATATCTGACTCCGGAAGAAAGCGAAGTGGCCCGCGCCATGCGGCGCATGAAAAAAGAGTAGCCCTTAAAACTTGGCTACTCTTTATCCCTTGTTTTCAATCGAGGCTTAATGCTCTTAATCAAAAGACTGTCCTGACATGGTCTTTCGATAGCGAAGAAGCGACTGTTCAATCACCATCTGCGCATTTAAAGGATGCGTGACTGCGCGTCGCATGTCTTTGAGCGAATCACTCCACTTAAATAGAAGCGACTCGGGGACTTTCTCCACCAATCGTTTCATTTGAGGGCCGTAGACCGGGAAGTAATGCGGAGCAAGGCCTGCTTTGACAGCCAATAAGTCATACGCCCAGCGTTCCAAGACCGGCAAGACGGCTGACACTGGCAACGCCTTATTGCTCTCTTTCACACTTAATTGATCTAAGCCCATGCGACTGCCCAAAGACAAAACAGACAAGAGGGCTTTACGAGATTCAGCCGACATGCTCGTGAGCGTTAGGAGTTGATCACGAGTCTTGGCATCAATTTCATTGTTGTTAGCGATCTTGATTTGATCAGTCACTAAACACGGACGGCCTGCTGCTCGAGCCAAGGCCTCTTCAGGATCATCGACGCCTTGTTGAGTTAACCAACTAAGCGCCTCATCGTGCGTCGGCCCCTTAGCGCGAAGCAACCGACAGCGGCTACGAATAGTGGGTAACACTCGATCAAGTTCGTCAGCTACTAATAAAAATGTTGTTCTTTCGGGCGGCTCTTCTAAATTCTTTAAAAAGGTTGCTGCCGCATCGGCTCGAATGGCATCGGCCGGATAGACAACGATAATGCGACGCCCGCCTTCAACGTGCGAGGCCAAATTTAAAAACTCGGTTAGAGCTCGCGGTTGATGAATCAAAATTTCGCGATAAATCTTTCGATCTTTGGACGCATTCGCAGGAGGCTCAAAAGCAATGCCTCTGGGCAAGGCTTCTGCTTCACTCATCACATAGCGCAAGTCCGGGTGCGTGCCCGCTTGAGCCATTTTGCATCCCTTACACTCCCCGCAGGGCGTGCCGTCCTTGGCCGGATGCTGACAAAAAAGACTTTGTGCAAACGTAATGACGAGGTCAATCGTGCCGATGCCTTTGGGACCGTAGACCAAAAGACCGTTCNNCTCCTTGCGCAATTCTTCGGAAATCACGTCCTTATCACGCATGCTGTTAACGATGTAAAAGCGTGACGGATTGCGTGCTGCACGATCTAAATAAGCTTGACGCACGCGTTTAAAAAATTCGATATTTTCTTTTTCAAAACGATCCAAGGTTCTTGTTCCTTGTAGGCGTTTTGAAGCTTCTTCAGGATCAATATCAAAAAGCACCGTACGATCAGGTTGCAAATTGCCATGCGTCCAAGCTTCAAGTGCCTCCACCTTTTGAGCACTAAAGCCACGACCGCCAACTTGATAGGCATAAGTTGCGTCCGTGAAGCGATCCGATAAGACCCATGCGCCACGCGCGAGAGCCGGCTCAATGACTTGAGCGATATGTTCAGCTCGAGAGGCAAAGAATAGAAGCGTTTCGGTCGAGGGATCCATCTTGACCGTTAAAAGCTTTTCACGAATCGTTTCACCCAGTGGCGTTCCCCCGGGCTCTCGTGTACGAACCACTTCAATGCCGCGCGCTTTAAGAGCAGACTCAATCACATCGATTTGCGTACTTTTGCCTGCTCCGTCAATGCCTTCAAAAGTAATGAATC
>DCTK01000063.1 GCA_002329575.1 Sutterella sp. UBA1442
TTCCGGATAACTCCTCAGCAGTGCTTGAATATGCCGATGCGGTTTTTGATCGTAATCCGAAAGAGGCCATTGCTAAGTTAGAAGCTTTTGTAAAACGTCACCCTAAAAATTTTGACGTGCATTTAGGGTTAGCTAAAGCCTATGCTCGCAATCGTGACAAGGCCGGCGTTCAAAAACAAATTTTGGTTTTAGACAGTTACGCTCAAAATATTCCATCTTTTGCTTTTACGCTTGCAACAGTCAGTGACTCAGTTGGGCTGGATACAGAAACAAAACGCTACCTGCTTCTTTTTGAGCGTTTAGCTAAAGAACAAAACGTCATGCTTGACCGTTTACCTCAAGTGTATTTATCGTTGGGCATGCTGGACTCTCGTCGCAAGCACTACGCTGCAGCGCAAGAGTGGTTTGAAAATGTTGAGCAAGACAGCGAATTTTATCCCCAAGCTCGACTTTTCTTAGCTCAAACATTAGCCGAGCAAAATAAAGTCGATCAAGCGATCAAAGTCCTACGAAACACAAAAGTAGATAAACGTTTGCAGTTGGATTTTCAACATAAAGAGGCTCAAATTTATTTTGATGCCGGCAGATTTAATGATGCGTATCGAGCTATTCGCAAGGCTCTCGATCTTGATCAGGACAACACTGCTTTACTTTTCCAAACTGCGCTCATTGCTGAAAAACTCAACCGCATTGATGATGCAGAAAAATACCTGCTGAAAGCCATTGAGCTAGCCCCCGATGAGATTGATCTCTACAACACATTAGGATATCTCTGGGTTGATCACAACAGAAACCTTGATCAAGCCAAAGTCTTTATCGAAAAAGCTCTTGCGGCAAAACCCGATAATGCGGCTTACCTTGACTCCATGGGCTGGTACTACTTCCGAGCAGGCGATTTAACACAAGCCCGAGTGTACTTGGAAAAAGCGGCCGAGCTTTTAAAAGACAAAGAAATCTTAATGCACTTAATTGAGGTCTATCAGTGCCAAGGCATGACGCCTCAAGCGTTATCTCTGGCTCGGGCTCTTTTACAAAATGATCCCCGAGATGAAGAGGTTAATTCTCTTCTGGACCGACTCAATATGCGATTTTAGGATTGGAGGCTACTGTGCCATTCCGACGCTTTGCGATAGTTGCCACAATTTGCATGGCGCTAACAGGCTGTGTCAGTCTGTCAACGCCAAAACTGGAACACAGCTGGAGCGGTCGCTTCTCGCTTTCAGCTCAGTCGGCTACTCAACAAGAACACCAATCAGGGCATTTTGAACTCACAAACGCAACCTCACAAACCGTATTGGATTTAAAAAGCGCCTTGGGTAATGTCATTGCACGTATTGAAGAAACAGATTCCTACGCTTCCGTAGAAGCACTCGGCAAAGACAAAGTCACTGCTACCGACCTAAATACCCTGATGCGTCAAACCCTAGGTTTTACAGTCCCGGTTACGGGACTGCCCTATTGGATTGAAGGAGAACCTGCGCCAGGATCCGCGGCACAAACCCAACCTACATCGCCTCCTTTTTCACAGATTGTTCAAGATGGTTGGAACATTCGTTATGAAACGAGAGACAGTGCGGGCGCTCCTCGTCGCATTCGAATTAACAGAGAAGCCGATGAAACAACGCCGGCTCTCTCTATGACTTTGCTCATTCAGGAGCGTCACCATGCAGAGCATTAAATCACTGGAGCTATCCGCTCCTGCAAAGCTCAATCTGTTTTTACACGTTGTTGGGCGACGTGCTGACGGATATCACCTCCTTGAGTCCGTTTTTGTGATGGTTGACCTTTGCGATACGATTAAACTCACCGCACGCCCTGATGGAGATATCCGTCGCACAGGAGATGTTATCGGCGCCCCAGAAAAAGATCTGTGCATCAAGGCTGCAAATCTTTTGAAATCTCATACTGGCTGCTCCTTCGGAGCCGATATCGACGTTATTAAACGCATTCCTGCTGGCGCAGGCATGGGCGGAGGATCTTCAGATGCCGCAACAACTCTCATGGGGTTAAATGCCTTGTGGGATCTTCGCCTGTCACGCGAAGAGTTGATGGCGTTAGGCGCCAAACTCGGAGCCGATGTCCCCTTTTTCTTGCTCGGCACCAATGCTTGGGTTGAAGGAATCGGCGAAAAACTAACCCCATTAGATCTCCCAGAAATGCAATTTGACATCATTTGGCCGGGAGTCTCTCAAGCTACAGTTGAAATTTTTTCTCATCCGCTCTTGACAAGGGATACAAAATCAGTCAAAATGTCGGTCTTCAACGGTCAGCGCACTGCGCAAGACTGGATGAGATTGGGACACAACGACCTGGAAACAGTTGTTCGTTTAGTAAGCCCAGAGGTCAATTCGCTTTTGGGGCAAAGACCTCAATATCGTCTGACCGGTTCAGGCTCTGCGGTTTTCAGAGTCATCGATTCCGACTCAGACAGGGTGTCAGACAAACTTCCGGAAAAATGGCAACATTTTTCAGTAAAAAGTCTTAAAATACACCCGACATTGTCAGCATTATCATGCTGAACCAAAATTTGTAGGGGAGTCGCCAAGCTGGCCTAAGGCACCGGATTTTGATTCCGGCATTCGAAGGTTCGAATCCTTCCTCCCCTGCCAACTTTCGGGAGCAAGCATTGTTGTGCTAGCTCCCGTTTGTTTTTGTGGCCAAAAAACGTTGTTTTAGCCCTTTGAACGTGATGAAGAAGGGAGCGACAGTCCCGCCTGCACACGTAAAAAAGCAGATCGCCCATCAAAAAAGAGTCCAAAGCCCGTTCAATTACGGAGAATTACTCAATACGATGGGAACCTTTCCAAACTCGCCGCTCACTTCGGCCTTGTTCGTGATAGGATGTCGGCATCCTGAGCATAAAGCTCAATAACAACCGAAGAGTCCTCTCTTCTTAACTTTCGGTGAGTCATATCATGGTGCCTATGGTTCCGGACAATCTTATGGTCTTTACGGGCAATGCCAATCCCAAGCTTGCCCAAGCTGTCGCTGAACACCTCAATATCCCCCTTGGCAAAGCTATCGTCAGTCATTTCTCTGACGGCGAAGTGATGGTCGAAATTGATGAAAAAGTCCGCGGTCGCGATGTCTTTATTCTTCAAAGTACGTGCTCTCCCACCAATGACAATTTGATGGAATTGACAATTATGGTCGACGCATTGCGCCGTGCATCTGCTCGTCGCATTACGGCTGTCATGCCCTATTACGGTTATGCCCGCCAAGACCGTCGCCCTCGCTCAGCCCGTGTGGCCATTTCCGCCAAGGTTGTTGCCAATATGCTTCAATCCGTAGGGGTTGATCGCGTGTTGACGATGGACTTGCACGCCGACCAAATCCAAGGTTTCTTTGATGTGCCCGTGGATAATATTTACGCTACGCCGATTCTGTTGCGCGAATTACAAAGCCGCAACTACGAAAATCTTGTTGTAGTCTCGCCTGACGTTGGTGGTGTTGTCCGCGCTCGTGCTATGGCAAAGTCGCTCAATACCGACATGGTAATCATCGACAAGCGCCGTCCTCGTCCGAACGTTGCTGAAGTGATGAATTTGATCGGCGAAGTGGCCGGTCGCACCTGCATCATTACCGATGACATTGTTGATACTGCCGGTACGCTTTGTAACGCTGCCAAGGCCTTGAAAGAACGCGGAGCCGTGAAGGTTTGTGCCTACATCACTCACCCCGTGCTCTCGGGTCCGGCTGTAGAGCGTATTACCAATTCTGACCTTGACGAACTCGTAGTTACTGACACGATCCCCTTGAGCGAAGAAGCTCAAAACTGCTCCAAGATCGTCCAAGTATCTTCCGCTCGCATTTTTGGTGAAACGATTTCACGCATTGCACGTGAAGATTCTGTGAGCGCTTTGTTCGAAGGTTGCTAAACAGATAACTTGGCTTTATTGCTTGAGCCAAGTTTTCAACAGGCCTTGCTTGAGATTCAGGTAAGGCCTGTAACATTGATGAGGCTCAATATTTTTTCTTTGTCTCTCAATGATTTGGTTTTTTGTACAAAATCAGTACAATAACCTCCTCGTCGGTTCAATATGAACCGATTTTATTCATTTCCTAGTGGATGGTCGCGTCCCGGGAAAGTTTTTTAATTTTGGAGAAATTCCCATGAAAATCATCGCCACCACGCGTCAAGCGCAAGGTACGGGTNNGAGCCGCCGTCTGCGCCGCGCCGACAAGTTGCCCGGTATTGTTTACGGCGGCAACGTTGCGGCCACGCCGATCGAGCTCGAACACAATCCCATTTTCTACGCATTGCGTAAGGAAAAGTTCCACGCCTCGATTTTGACGATGGAATTAGACGGCAAGGAAGAACTCGTCGTCTTGCGTGCTTTCCAAATGCACCCCTACAAGCCCCAAGTGTTGCACATCGATTTCCAACGCATCAATGCTAATGAACCCGTTGTGATGAGCGTGCCGTTGCACTTCCACGGCGCTGAAAACAGCCCGGCTGTCAAGATCAGCAAGGGTATGGTCAGCTACGCTCGCACCTCTATCGAAGTGTCCTGCTTGCCGAAAGACTTGCCGGAATTCGTATCTGTGGACTTGTCTGAACTCACCGCTCAAACCACGTTGCGTGTTACTGACATTGCTTTGCCTGAAGGCGTACAAGCTGTTATGCACGGTGACGAAAACCCGGTTCTCGTCTCTGTGGTTGCTCAAGTGGCTGACGAAACGTCCGAAGAAGCTGGCGCTGACGCCGCTGCTACCGACGCTGCTGCCTAAGCCGCAAAGTTCGGAAACGAAAATATCGAAGCGCTCGAGATTCGAGCGCTTCAAAGCAAAACGGAAGGTGTTTGCCTTCCGTTTTGTTTTTATTAATACCCAATAACGACCTTCAGTCCAGCTTGTCTTAGACGCTCAGCGATACCGTCCAACACTTCAGGCGGAGTCTTCTTTAACTGATGAAGAGGGGTGTCTCTATCGAGTGTGTAAATCATGACTTCTTGAGGGGCCAGTGCCTTGACAACCTCAAGCCAAGGTCCGACAAACTCCTCTGTCGTGTTATCAACATCAACACCATCTGAGTCTTTACCGCCCATAAACATCGTTTGAATTTTTAGTTTTCCCTCGAAAGCCTTGAGTCGCTCAATTTGTTCAGACAGACTATAGTGAGAAACCGGTCGGTCGATTCTATTAATATAGGCTTCGTCAACCGTATCCAATTTTTGGATATTGTCTTCAATCTTTTTTAGCGCTTCGAAAACCTTGGGCTTATGAATTTGCGTACCATTGGTCAGTACGCCGATTTTAGTGTTGGGATAGTAGCGGTCTCGAAGAGAAATCGTATCATCAATAATCTCTGCAAATTTCGGATGCGCTGTCGGCTCGCCATTGCCTGCAAAAGTAATGATATCGAGCTGATCTCCCCGATTTTTCATCTCAGACAACGTGCGCTCAAGTTCTTCACGAACAAGCTCTCTGGTTGGCATTTTATCGTTGGTCTTAACTTGATTATTCAATCCGCATTCGCAATAAATACAGTCAAATGTGCAGACTTTCCCACTCTCAGGCAACAAGTTCACGCCTAACGACGTTCCAAGTCTGCGACTGTGAACGGGTCCGAAAATGGGGGAAGGCAACAAAAATGTAGACATAGGGCACCTATCAATTCTTATTGGCAACATCTTCCCATTATGTCACGCTCTAGCAAACAGGTTACAATCCGAGCGGATATTTTTTAAGAGATGACTATGCCAATTCGTTTAATTGTTGGTCTTGGCAATCCCGGGCCGGACTACGAAGGTACACGACACAACGTCGGTTTTTGGTTCGTTGAGGAACTCGCTCGACGTGAATCAGCATTTTTTCGCGAAGAAAAGAAATTTAATGCTGAAGTTGCCCGTATTCGTCTAGCCGGTCAAGATGTATGGCTTGCGAAACCGCAAACCTATATGAACCGCTCGGGTTCTGCCGTAGTAGCCATTGCCCTTTACTACAAAATTCTTCCCGAAGAAATTCTTGTCGTGCACGATGAGCTCGATCTTATGCCTGGATGTATGAAGATCAAAAAAGGTGGCGGCAATGCCGGTCACAACGGTTTAAAAGATGTCTCTGAAAAACTCTCTACGGCTGACTTTTGGCGTCTTCGCATCGGCACCGGTCATCCAAGAAGTTTGGGGCTAAGTCAACAAGTGGCCGATTTTGTACTCCATCGCCCCAGTGCCGAGCACCGTGAACAAATTCAGGAGTGCCTCACGGCTGCACTGAAATGCGCTACCGACATTGCCACAGGCGACATGACTCGTGTCAAGCGTGCGCTCGCGCCTTTCAGCAGTCCCCGCACTCCTAAAACTGAAGACAGTGACAAGGACAATGCCTGAGAAAATTCTCGTTAGCCGCTGCTTGCTAGGAGATTGCGTTCGCTATGATGGACGCTCTCAAGGCATTGATGACTCACGATTGCAGCAGCTTTTAGAAGCCGGCCGCATTATCGCTGTCTGTCCGGAATGCGATGGCGGGTTGCCCGTTCCAAGATCGCCCTGCGAAATTCAAAATGGACATAGTGCGGCTGAAGTATTGGCAGGTTGTGCGAAAGTGCTCACGCAAAACGAAGTCGATTGCACCGAGGCCTATGTTAAAGGTGCTCATGTTGCCCTGAACAAGGCAAAAGAGCACAAGATTAAAATCGCTATTTTGAAAGCCAAAAGTCCATCCTGCGGTAATCGCTTCGTTTATAACGGTTGTTTTGAAGGTAAACTCATTGAGGGTCGAGGAGTTACAGCAGAACTGTTGACCCAAAACGGCATTACGGTATTCAATGAACAAGAACTTGACAGCATTTGTCTGCAATTGTTACCTTAAATTCGGAGCCTTTGTCACAGATTGTGCCAAAACGAAGAGTTACAACGCTCTGAATGCTAAAATTAATAATTCTCTTTTATGGATATAAATCATGGGTTTAAAATGCGGCATCGTTGGCTTACCTAATGTCGGTAAGTCCACTATTTTCAATGCGTTAACAAAGGCTGGGATTGCAGCGGAAAACTATCCCTTCTGTACCATTGAACCGAACGTCGGTGTGGTGGAAGTGCCAGATCCGCGCCTGCAAAAACTTGCCGATATCGTTCATCCGGTTCGCGTTGTACCGGCTGTAGTCGAGTTCGTTGACATTGCTGGCCTTGTAGCCGGTGCCAGTAAAGGCGAAGGCCTTGGCAATCAATTTTTGGCCAACATTCGTGAATGCGACGCCATTGCCCACATCGTCCGTTGCTTCACCGACAACAACATTGTTCACGTTGCCGGTCACGTCAATCCAATTGAAGATATTGAAGTCATTAATACGGAATTGGCTCTTGCGGACCTCGCCAGTGTTGAGCGCACGCTGAACAAATACAGCAAACAAGCCCGACAAGGCGGCGATAAGGAAGCCTTGAAGCTCGTCATGGTGCTTGAAAAGTTGCTTCCCGTACTCAACGAAGGTAAACCGGCTCGACAAGTCGAACTCACAACGGAAGAAAAAGCGCTAATTAAACCGCTTTGCCTCTTGACGGTCAAACCCACAATGTATGTGGCCAATGTCGATGACACTGGCTTTGAAAACAATCCCTTACTTGAAGCCGTCAAAGAATTTGCCTCAAAAGAAAAAGCCCCTGTTGTGGCACTTTGCGCCAAAATTGAAGCTGAAATTGCCGAACTTGACGATGAAGATAAGGCAATGTTCCTTGAAGACATGGGGATGCACGAAGCCGGACTTGATCGAGTGATTCGTGCCGGTTACGACTTGCTGGGCTTGCAAACNNACTTACTTCACAGCCGGCGTCAAAGAAGTGCGTGCCTGGACTATTCACAAGGGAGATACCGCTCCTCAAGCCGCTGGTGTTATTCACACCGACTTTGAACGCGGTTTTATTCGCGCTCAAACGATTGGCTTTGACGACTATGTCACCTTGGGCGGTGAAAAAGGCGCTCAAGAGGCCGGCAAAATGCGCGCAGAAGGTAAAGACTATGTGGTTCAAGACGGCGACGTCATGAACTTCCTCTTTAACGTTTAATCCTTACGCAGTCCGTCCCTTGGACGGACTTCGTGGGCGATATTTGATACGAGTCAACTATGGCAACAGCTTTGTCAAAACGCCGCCGAGAATTTGGCGAACGACTGCGTACCGAACGCGAACGTTTAGGTTACACCGAGCTTCAAATCGCACAGTTACTCGGTGTCCCGCTCGAGATGTACCAAAAATATGAAGAAGGACAAGAAGACCCCGGCATTTTCCGAATGCCGCGTCTTAACGACTGTGGTTTTGACATACTTTTTATCATTACCAGCGAGCGACACAACCCCATTGAGCAAGAAAGTGAATTGCTTGCACGATTCCGTGAACTTTCCAATCGGGGCAGAAACTCCGTCTTTATGACGTTAGACGCCCTGGAACGCTTAGCTCCGAATCTTCGACAAACAATTAGAGATAAGCTCAAAAAGTAAATTATGCAAATATCTACACAAAAACCTGAAACATCCTTCAGGTTTTTGTGTTAACTTTAACGCGATGAGACGTCCCTTACATCAAGTTTTCTAGGTCTCCCTATTATGCGTACGTTGCGTTTAATTCTCTGGATTTTCTGCGCCCTGGCACTCATTGCTATAGCCGCGGTGCTCTCGCTTTATCTATTGATCACGCCGGAGCGCGTTGAAAAGCAACTGCAACAAACCCTATCTGAGGCCGGTTATACCATCCGCATGAATGAGCCGGCTGAGGTACGTATTCTTCCGAAATTAGCGATTACGTTACCGGCTGCCGAAATCTTTGATAAACAAAATAAATTGGTGGCATACTACCGCTCCGCTTACTTCACGATCAATCCTTGGTGGTTGCCAATTGGTCGAGTGCATTTGGACTTACTGGATGTAGACGGTTTTTCTTACGAAAACCGTGAATTAAGCGATATCAAAACTTGGTTGCAGGAAAATCGTACTGACAAGACCACCTTTTTGGATGGAATTGTCATTGAATCTCTGGAATTCAATAACGCAGAAATTCGACTCGGTTACAACAATCGTGAAATAACACTTTCTAATCTGCGAGCTCAAATCACCAATCCCGCTCCTCAGATGCATGCGCCGGTTGCCTTTGCCGGCCAATTAAGAGTAACTCCGGAAGATGTATTGCTTGAAACGGAAGCTGCATTTTCTTTGGATCTCAATTTAGCAACGGGACAAATCGCATTTGAGTCCTTCTCAATTCAAGGGAAAGGAACTCAGACTGCTTTGCCGGTAGAAGTCCGTGTTTCAGCTCCCCTCATCCGCCTCAACGCCGATGAAATTTACGCCAAAACCGCTCAATTGTCGTTAAAAGGTTTTGAAAATTTAGGAACTGTTGACATTTCTCTTGCAGAAGGACAATTGACGGCAGACCAATTTAAAGCTCCGGATTTGCATCTAACGCACGATAACGGCGCTTGGAAAGTTGATTTACGCTCACCCGTCAATCTTTCTCGAGCGACTGATCTTTNNTCAATCTTTCTCGAGCGACTGACCTTTGGCAGATGGACCATCTCCAAGGCTTTGTCGCAGCCAGTGGTAGTCAAGAACAAATTCCGGTTAATGGGAAAGTTAAAATCAACCGCTCGGCACAACAAGCCGACTTGGAGCTCTACGGTCGTTTAAACAATGCCCCGATGAGTTTTCAAGGTCACTTGGCCGGCTTTGATCACCCTGCTGTAGACGGTAAATTGGTCATCGGCCGCTTAACGTTGACAGACCTTAACACCTTAGCCAGTGTCTCTTCGCAAAGCGTTGAGATCGACAACGAGCAAGCAAGCGATACTACAGGATCTGAAGGCCCTGCTTCTGAAAGCACTGTTGAACCCGCTGCACAAGCTCCCGTTATTACCCAAGAAAAACCTGTGGAAGAAGAGCCTGCTCCCGACAATGCAATCCCTGAAAAACCAGCAGAGAACTCTGTCAATGAGGCTCCTGTTCAATCTTCGCCCGAAACTCCGACAGTTCCGGCTGAAGAAGTTGCTCCTGCGGTTGCCGATGAGCCAGGTAAGGACTCTGAAAAGCCAGTTACTCCCGATGTAGCGACTGATGCATCAAACGCTACAGGTTCAGTCTCGACAGAAAATAGTGATGGCGCTACTGTAGCCCCACAAGAAAACAATTCGGCTAAACCGCAGGAACCCTCGCCTCAAGATACTCAAGCGCCACAAGCAGCCCCTGCTACCGGGTTAATCAAAGNNTCAAAGCTCAATGGATATCAACGGCTACTACTCAGTCCGAACCGCAACAAGCACAGGCTGAGTCAGCTGCGGAAGCGGTGCCCACCCTTCGCGCTCCTTTGACCGATTTCGGATTCTTAAATCGGTTTGATTACCGTGGGGAACTCGTTGTTGGCGAACTCGTTGCTGGCAATCTAAAACTTGTGCAATTTAAGTCCGACGTTGAACTTAAAGACGGCATGCTCAATCTCAAGAATGGTAGAGCCCTGGCCTACGAAGGCAAAACCACTTTACAGGCAACGCTCAATGCTATGGGACACTGGAGCATGCGTTGCGAAGTTGACAATGCCCGTTTAGCAAACTTGGTGAAAGATGCGGGAAGCTCTTTAGCCGTGGGAGGGCAGCTTAACTTGCAATCCAATCTCTATGGCAATGGTTTTTCTAAACAAACATTAAACGGTCAGATTGGCTTTGCAGTCTCTGATACAAAGCTTTTTGGTGCCAATTTAGCATCGGCCGTTTCCGATATCGCACGGTTTAAAGAACATCAAAGCGGTCGGGAATTTTCTACCCCTGTCTCTGAAGCACGGGGATTGGTGACAATTCACGACAACCATGCATCATTGGAGCAATTATCCGTGGTCATCGAAGGCAATCGCCTACGCGGTACAGCATCGATCAATCTTTATGATGAAACTCTCACGGGTGAACTCAGTGGTCGAAGCGGAGCACATCGCGTTGTCGTAGGATTACAAAACAAATGGTACGAACCGATAATGGTGCTTGATGCCGACCGAATTCGTTCGATTAACGGCATCGTGCAACCGAGTTCAAAGAAGAAAGAAGATGGCCCCTCCGGCTGGGATCGTCTGAAGAATTTCTTCAAGGATCGCTTCTAACTCCCCAAAAAATGAAGGCCCTTTCGGCGGGCCTTCATATTCATCATCAGAAAGAATAATCAACCGACGAGCGCGCGCGCAAACTCTTCTGCCTTAAAGGGCTGCAAATCCTCAATTGATTCCCCCACACCAATAAAGTAAATCGGAATCGGTCGATCGGCTCTCATACGGGTAATAGCGGCCAGTACGCCACCCTTAGCGGTACCGTCCAACTTCGTAATGATTAAGCCAGTCAGGTTGACTGCAGCATCAAAGGCTTCAACTTGCGCCAAAGCATTTTGACCATTCGTACCATCAATGACCAAAATCACCTCGTGAGGAGCTCCTTCCAATGCTTTATTTTGAGCGCGAGCAATACGTTTTAATTCTTCCATTAAGCGTGTCTGTGTTGTAAGCCGTCCGGCTGTATCCACAATGACGACATCCGCTCCACGGGCCTTGCCGGCACTTACTGCATCAAATGCTACCGCCGCAGGATCGCCCCCTGTTTGAGAAATGACTTCCACACGATTGCGCTCTCCCCACACGGCCAACTGCTCGCGAGCAGCTGCGCGGAAAGTATCGCCTGCTGCCAAAAGCACACTTTTGTCGTGTGCAGCAAACCATTTGCTGATTTTTCCAATGGATGTGGTTTTCCCTGCGCCATTGACGCCCACCATCATCATGACCAAGGGTTTAGAGCGATCAATATTCAACTCGCCTTCGGCTGGAGTCAGTAAGGTAATTAGCTCTTCACGCAAAGCATCGCGCACTTCTTCTTGGGTTTTCAGTCCCTTTAATTGAATCGTATCGCGCAAGCGAGTCAGAAGTTCGCCTGCAGTGCTTACCCCCATGTCCGCAGAAATGAGCGCAAATTCAAGTTCCTCCAGAAAGTCCTCGTCGACTTTCCCTCCGGTGAAAAGACCGATAATATTGACACGGGATCGATGTAAACCGTTCTTTAGACGGTCAAGCCAACCCACTTTTTTGTTATCTGTCGTAATCATCAGCGTATGCGTCCTATAAAAAAACAATCTCAGCAACGAGCTGTAAGTTTAGCAAGCACGGCACGTAAAGGCGGCGGTAATGTCAGAATTATCGCTGGTCTTTGGCGTCGTAGCGTTCTACCTGTAGCGGATGCTGCCGGTTTACGCCCCACAGGCGATCGCGTTCGCGAAACGCTATTTAACTGGTTAAACCACCTCTTTGGTAATTTTGAAGAGGTTCGAGGGCTTGATTTATTTGCCGGTAGCGGAGCACTTGGCTTTGAACTTGCAAGCCGCGGGGCTACTCACGTCACCCTTATTGAGAAAAATCGCACCATTTATCAGACGCTTTGCAAAAATCGCGATAAGTTACACGCAACAACGCTCAATATCATCTGCGATGATGCGATAACGTATCTTGAACGAAACCAAGAGAAGTTTGACATTATTTTTATTGATCCGCCTTTTGCCCTGAACTTACATGAAAAGGCGATTTCAACAGCAATCAAACGTCTTACCCCTGGAGGCCTTTTATACGTAGAAGCCCCAAAAGAATGGCTCCCTGAGTGCTTAGAAAGGTTAAACTTAGAGGTATTACGAGAATCAAGTGCAGGCAATGTCACTTATCGTCTAGTAAAGCCAAATCTGGCGGTCAAAGGCGATGTGGTTTCTGCAACTTGATTTAACCTTAATTTGCTATGAAACGACCTGTAAGGGTCACTTGTAGGTATGACGACAGCGGTTTATGCAGGAACTTTCGATCCGTTCACGCTCGGTCATCAAGATGTGCTTGATCGAGCTCGGCAAATCTTTGACGTGGTCATCGTTGCCGTAGCGGCAGACACAGGAAAAAAAACGTACTTCGACTTCCAAGAACGTGTTGATTTAGCTCGAGAAGCGCTTGAGGGCGTTCAAGGAGTAGAAGTGATCGGTTTTGAAGGTCTTTTAAGTGAGTTTGTGCGTACCCACGGTGCCAACGTGCTGATTCGCGGGGTAAGAAACGGTAGCGATTTTGACTACGAAACCCGTATGGCCTGCGTCAATCATGCCTTAAATGGCGGCATTCAAACGATTTTCTTCCCACCAATTAACGGCAAACAAACTATTTCCGGCTCTTTAGTTCGAGAAATTCATCGTTTAGGTGGAGACGTCTCTGCATTTGTCGCACCTTGTGTTTGTCGCGCTCTGGAAAAAAAGCGTTCGGGAAAGAACTTATGACCACCCGCTTAGCCGCTCTGGACTTAGGCTCCAACAGTTTTCGTCTTGAAATTGGCCGAGTTGAAGATGATGATATCGTCACAGAAGCTTATTTCAAAGAGGGAGTTCGTATCGCCGCAGGTCTCGACAAAAATGGAGCATTAACACCAGCAACTCAAGAAAAAGCTCTTGAAACCCTGTCGCGCTTTGCCGAACAAATCAAGGGATTTGCCCCTGAACATGTCCGAGCAGTCGGGACTCAAACATTGCGCATTGCATCAAATCGAGAAGAATTCATTGAAAAAGCCTCCGATGTTTTAGGCTACCCCATTGAAATTATTCCCGGACAAGAAGAAGCACGCCTAGTATTTTTAGGATGCTCACACCGCCTACCTCCCAGCGCCATGCGACGTTTCGTTGTCGATATTGGGGGAGGCTCCACAGAACTCGTGATTGGTACTCGCCATGACGTTTCGCGTTGTGAATCTTTTCACGTCGGTTGCGTAGCGTTGATGCTTGAATTTTTCCCGGACGGGAAACTAACCGAGGAGCGCTTTGAAGAGGCAAAACTGTGTGCAATGGCCGAACTCAATGAAGCTCGTGCCCGTTATGCGCCAGAGCTTTGGGATCGTGCTTACGGCTCTTCGGGAACAATGGAAGCTGTTTTAGGTATTGCTCGTGCACTGGGATTAACGTTAGAAAATGACTGTTTAACCGCCACGGCATTACGAGAAATTCGCAAACGTCTCATCGCTTGGGGACACATCGATAACATCGAAATTAACGATCTACATCAATCTCGCCGAGAGGTCATTGCCGGAGGATTGGCCGTATTAGAAGGCGTATTTGAAGTCTTTGATGCCAAAGCAATGCATTTCTCACCTGGTGCCCTTAGAGCGGGATTGCTTTTTGAGCAACTAGATCGATTGCGTGGTTATGACTTAAGAGAAAAAAGCGTACGTCGATTACTTGAAGTCAGCGGCATTGATTCCGTGCGTGCCCACTGCGTTGCGGATCTGGCACGTCAACTTCTGCAAAGTTCTGGTAGCGTTAACCAAGAGGTCCTCAAACGCCTAACATGGGCAGCTCTTTTGCATCAAGCTGGTACTCTCATCAGCCACAACCGCTTCCACAGGCTCGGTGCTTACATTGTCAATCATTTCGACCTCCAAGGCTTTAGCCTTCAAGACCGCGATTGGGTTTCCTCGCTTGTGCTCGGGCACCGAGGGCGGTTATATAAAGTCCAGGATCGCCTTGATAATCACCACTGGCTTTTGTCACTGGCCGCCTTACGATTGGCCGTACTCTTTTATCATTCGATCGAGGGACAAGGCATGCCGAAATGCAAGCTGACGGCGCAACATCATCAATTGCGGTTAGAAATGGCCGACAGTACATGGCTAAAATCACATCCGCTAACACATTTTCTGCTCAAGCAGGAAGTTAAAGCGTGGAAAGCCGTACAATATGAGTTTGACTTGAAAAATATTTAATCGGCTCTAGCCAATGTCAGACGCTATCGTATCCCTACAAGAACAACCCTTAGTCGAGCTCGAGCACGTCTTCATTCAATTTGATGACCTGCAAGTGCTTCGCGATGTATCGGTGCAAATTTACCGAGGGGAGTATGTTGTCTTACACGGTGATACGGGATGCGGAAAATCGACCATTTTGCGCTTAATTGCCGGCCTTCTTAACCCCACTCAAGGCTCCGTGCGAGTTGCTGGCGAAGACGTTCAGGAATTTAACTCCCTGCAACGTCGATGGTTGCGTCGCGCCATCGGGCTGATGATGCAAAATTCGCCCTTGCTTGAAGATCGTAGTATTTTAGAAAACGTGATGTTGCCGGCTTTGGCCGCCGGCGCCTCAACCGATGAGGCCCGAAGTCAAGCTTTAGCAGCGCTTTCGCGCTGCCACATGTCTGCACATGCTCACGACATGCCTATTGATCTCTCTTCTGGGCAACGCCAACAAGTCTCTCTTGCGCGAGCAGTCGTCAATCAACCAGTTTTGATTCTTGCCGACGAACCCGCTGCGCACCTTGATGCTCACAATGCCCAGATGCTCATCGATCTTTTGGGAGAATTTGCCGCTGCAGGCGTAACGGTAATCGTTGCATCACACCTGCTGTTAGCGCCATTTGACGTTGCTTATCGCGAAATCAAATTCGCCTCCAACGCAGGAGCCCTGCCATGAGTTTCATGTCATCTCGCTCCTGGGCTCTACAACAGGTTCTTCGCAGCATTCGTAATGCGAAAGGAGTTTTTTTCCTCGCGCTGATGCTCGCAAGCTTTTCGCTCACGATCCCGGTATTTGTCGCTAGTGTCGTTTACGGTCTCTATGAGCCCATGCGGGCTGTGCCGGTTGCCCCTGAAATTACAGTCTTTACTTATATGGATCTTCCCGATGCGCAAATGAACAATTTGCGCGAGCGCATCGGACGACACGAACACGTGATGAAAATCACGACTATCGATAAGGAAGAGGCTTACAAATCGCTCAATGAAAATTTAGGTATCAAACAAGTCAGCAAAGACAAATCGTCCAATCCCTTGCCCGACTTGATCATTGTGACATTGGATACCAACCTCTCACCTGCTGACATTGAGAAAACAGCCAAAAACATTGAAAAACTCAAAGGGGTCAGTGTAGTAGCCTATGACAGTACCTGGTTGACGAAACTCGATGCAGTCTCACAAGCCGTCTACAGTCTGGGAGCAGTTTTTGCTGTTATTACTCTGATTTTGATTGTTTGCGTGATTACAGCAAGTGTGAAGTTAGCCGCCGAGACCCAAAAGACCGAGTTGCAACTGCTCTATCTTTTCGGCGCGGTTCCCTCTTTTACCGTCAGGCCTTATGCTTGGCGAGGTTTTCTCACAATGGGACTGGCAGCCGTTTTTGCGCTCATGCTTTCGTCCTTTGCTACGCGATATCTCAATAAGGCACTTTTAACCGTTGGCGAGCAATACGGCACCGAGCTCTTTATTTCCGGCCTGCCCTGGGAATTCAATGCCGGCTTTATCGGCTTTTGCGCCATGCTCGGCGGGTTAATTGCCAGCATCATCACGCGCCGAGCCATTGCGAAAATCGAACAGCTGAACTAAGATCAGCTCGCTAAAAAGACGCACATCATGGCCGATAAAAAGAAAACTCCCACATCGAGCTCCCATGCTTTGGTTCCGTATCAAAGCCGACTGCCTGCTGTCATTCCGAGCCTGGGCAATCTCGATGCGTACATTCAGGCCGCAAATCGTTTCCCTATCCTGACATACGAAGAGGAACAAAACCTCATTGAGCGTCTTCACAAATACAACGATATGGCCGCAGGTCGCACTCTCGTGATGGCTCACCTGCGACTGGTTATTGCCATCGCTCGATCCTATTTAGGCTATGGGTTACCGCACGCTGACTTGATCCAAGAAGGCAATATCGGCTTACTGAAAGCTATTCGCCATTATGAGCCAACGCACGGAGCACGGCTGACCACCTTTGCTGAGTATTGGATTCGCTCGGAAATACAAGACTACATCATCAAAAACTGGCGCCAAGTAAAATTGGCGACCACCAAGGCACAACGTAAACTCTTTTTTAACCTTCGCAGCATGCGAGGCGAAAACGCTTTGACTTATTCTCAAGCAAGCAAAATTGCTGACGAGCTTGACGTCAAGCCTGACGAAGTGCTTGAGATGGAACAACGCATGTATGGCAATGAAACGCCTATTGATTTGCCCGTTGATGCTGATGAAGACAGTGCTCAAAGTGCGCCGATTCAATGGCTTTCTTCCTCTGAGGATGAGCCGACCGCCGTTCTAGAGAAAAAAGAAGAAGAACGTCTACAACGTGAGGGTATTCGTCAAGCATTGGCGTGCTTGGATGATAGAAGTCGCCGAGTGATTCAAGCTCGATGGCTCAATGAAGACGAAAACGGCAATCTGGCCCCGATGACACTTCAAGAACTTGCCCAAGAGCTGGGTGTTTCTGCTGAGCGCGTGCGACAAATTGAAAAAAATGCGCTTATCAAAATGAGAAAGGCGCTGACAGCGCCTGAAGATGATTATGTTTAAGATTGTTTTAGTAGCTCCGGAAATTCCGCCTAATACCGGCAATATCATTCGCCTATCGGCCAATACTGGCTGTGAGTTGCATCTCGTAGAACCTTTGGGATTCTCGCTTGAAGACAAGCACATGATACGGGCCGGACTTGACTATCACGAATACGCCACGGTCAAAATTCACAAAAATTTCAACGCTTTTTTAGAAAGCGAAAAACCGAATATTGACCGAATGTTCGCGATGACAACCAAAGGATCCCGACCTTTTGCACAATGCCGTTTTTTACCCGGAGACTGGTTTATTTTCGGCAGTGAAGGTCACGGATTGCCCGATGAAATTCGCAATAGCTTCGATGAGCTGCATCGCATCCGCTTGCCGATGCGACCGAATAATCGGTCGCTAAATCTCTCCAATACGGTCGCAATAACCGTTTACGAAGCTTGGCGACAAAACGATTATTTAGGCGGAGTCTGATTCTTTCTCGGGCGATTTAAAAGCTCGGCCAAATCGCGATCCATATGACGCTCGGCCGCAAAGACCGCCGCCTGAACTCTTGAAGAGAAATCAAATCGGCGCATTATGCGTTGCAGGTGCGCCTTGACCGTGCTCTCGGACATGTTCAATAACTGCGCCATTTCTCGATTGCTGGCGCCTTGGGCTAAACAACCTAAAATCTGACGCTCACGATCTGTGAGCGTTTTTGTCGTATCGGAACGAACCACCGGCGAAGGCACCACTTGCTTGGCACGAATGCCGTTGACAAACTTACTCGTCATCTCCGGCGACATAACGGTTTCACCCGAGACAATCTGACGGATGCTATTGACCAAATAATCCGCATCAATGTTTTTCACCAAGTAGCCACGAGCTCCCAAAATAAGAGCCTCTTTGAGATCTTCAGCATCCTCACTAACAGTGAGCATCACGACCGGAATTTCGCTGTCGACTTCACGCATTTGCGCCAACGCTTCGATACCACTCATCACAGGCATATCCAGGTCAAGCAATACGAGATCGGGCTTATACTGCCCCAACAGTTTTACCCCTTCCAACCCATCGGAAGCTTCGGCAATTACCTCAAAATCACTTTGACGCGACAGTAGTGCCTTGAGGCCGGAACGAAACAATGTATGGTCGTCCACTAACAAAATCTTTATCGTCATATCCGTTGTCTCACTTCGTGCGGTAAGGTGAATCGAACCGTTGTACCTTGGCCGGGTTCTGATTCAATCGTAATATTGGCCTGAATTCTTTGAGCCCGCTCACGCATGATAGACAATCCTACGTGGCTTTGCTTACGCTCTTCCAAAAGCTGAGGATCAATGCCCACACCGTCATCCATCACACTCATTTCAAAGTCCTCTGCATTACGCACTGTCACCATTACAGTTTGCGCCTGAGCATGTTTGCGGACATTTGAAAGCGCCTCTTGCAGGATAAAAATAATCTGCAACTTTTGCGTGCTGCTTAACGCGGCCCCTTCATCATGAAACGACAAGTGTGTTTTAACGTGTGTCTGCCGCTCAAACCGCTCCAAAACACTTTTAACAATCTCGTCTAAGGCGTCGGTATAGACACGAGCTCTAAAGTTAAGCAAAAGCTCTCTGACATCGTCATAACACTCCTGCACACCGGCCTTGATCTGCACAATACCGTCATTCGTTTGTTCTTGATTATTGTGCTTAATAGCGTCTTCAAGCATCTGGACTTGCAGATTCACGAATGACAGCGTCTGAGCAATTGAATCATGCAAGTTTTGCGCCAAAATATTTCGTTCTTGAGCAACTGCCATCTGCTGATCAAGTTCAGCCAGGCGCATATTTTCCACTGCTGCCCCCAAGTGTCGCCCTAAATTTTGCAAAAGCGTATCGATGCCGCTTTCAAACTCGCGCTCACCATCAAAATAAAGCACAAACAAACCGATATTTTTTTGCTTATGACGGATATGATAAATCGAGGCTGTAGTAAAAGAAGTCTCTTTGAGCACAAAAGTGGCGGCCGTATCTTCTCGTCGCACAACATTAGGATAGGGACTTTGCAAAGCCTTAAACCAGTAACGATTGCTTTGCGCACTTTTTTCATCAACAGGCTCTACGCTTTTCGAGAAAACCACCTCAATACTTTCTCGAGATTCATCATAGAAACGAATGTCACCCGCTCTAGCATCGGTTAAGGACATAGCACGGGCAAGAAATGACTCCAGTAATTCTTCGAGAGTATGTTGTTCTCCTAAGAAAGCCGTCATTCCGTAAAGCGTTGTCAAATATGTATTCTTTTCCGACAAGGACGCGGTTTTTTCCTCGACCTTATTTTCAAGATTGGTATAGACATCATCAAGGTGGCTTGCAAGATTGTTAAAGCCAGCTGAAATATCAGAAAATTCCTGAGTCCCTTCTGCGTGTACACGCGTTTTCCAATCACTTTCCTTAAGCCGCTCAAGTCCCTCTTGCAGTTGATTCAGAGGTCTGATAACCGAGCCAACTAAAAACCACATCACAACAATGACGCTCAGTACTGATAAAAGTCCTAAAGCGATCTGTGTGTAACGAAGAACAACCAATGTTCTAGAAGCATCGGCATCCGTGAGTTGTTGCCATTGATCAAGTTGGACGTTAAGCGTTCGAATGGTATCAAGTGTTTGTTTTCTATCTTGCTCACTCATCGCTCCGGGCGACTCGTGCCAGCGTAACAGTCTTGGTTTAACGGACTGCCGCCATGTTTGATCGATGTTCTGAAGAGCTCCGTCTACTCGAGCGTCTTTAGCCATTACGCGATACGGAGAATCTTCAACGACCATGGCCAAGTTCAGCGATCTGTCAATGCGCCAGACGGCTCCCTGAATATCCACACCGGACTGAGTGGTTCGCGGCGTTGTCAGTGAATAACTAATTTGAAAAAGATCTGCTCGAACGGCCCCCACGCGCCTGACAACATCGGCGGCCGTTTCCATGTGCCCGGATAAAAAAAGCGTATAGACCACCGAGGCGATCAAAATGATCACCCAAAGCAGTGCCAAGCGTAAGAGTCGACTCGATAGCTGCGGAGCCGGGCTCGTCGTTGTTGTCATAACGCTTTATAAAAAAAAGGAGAAAGTGTCCCACGGTCAAGCCGACGGCACCTTCTCCCTTATGAATCAAATGCTTTATTTTTAGTTTTGCTGTTGAGCAGCCTTTTCAGCGGCAGCCTGAGCCAAACGTTGTTGATAAAGCATTTCAAAATTCATTTCCGGCAAATTCACCGGCGCCATCGTCGTACGCGTGATCATGTCAGCCACATTGGCACGCAAGTACGGATAAACGATCGTCGGGCAAATGACGTTGCCGATGTGAGCCATTTGCTCTTCGGTGAAGCCAAACACTTGGAAAATACCGGCTTGCTTGACTTCAGCAATCAACATCACCGTTTCTTCGGACTTGATCGTGACCGTAGCGCGCACCGTCACTTCGCGGTGTTTTTCACTTAAGGTCTTCAAGCTTACTTCGAATTGCATGTCAACGGTGGGTTGTTGTTGCAAAGGCGTCACAAATACTTGAGGAGCCGTGGGCATTTCCAAAGAAGCGTCCTTCATGTAGCAACGTTCGAGCTGAAAGCCGTTTTGAGGTTGCTCGGGAGCGGCTTCTTGGGTATTGGTTTCATCAGCCATTTTCAGATTCCTTCTTTTTAGTCTTTAAATCAAACGATTAACGGGCAAAGGGCAACTTGGCGTCCACCCAACCTTTAATGCCGCCTTCGAGCACAAACACATCGTTGTAGCCTTGAGCGCGCAACAATTTGGCAGCCTTGACACTTTGCGTGGTCACGGTGTCAACCAAAATAATCGGGCGATCTTTCGGGATCTCCGACATACGGGATTCAAAATTTTCCATCGCGATATGCTTGGAACCGGCAATAGCGCCGCGCTTAAAATCTTTTTGTGCACGAACGTCAACAACGAGTGCATTTTTCTTATTGATGTACTCGATCGTATCTTCGTTGGAAAGCGTCGGACCGTTATTCTTTTTACGAATTACGGGCTCAAGTAAGAATGCACCCGAGACCAGAATAATGGCCACTAACAGAATATTGTCAATTAAAAATTGCAGCACGATGTTCTCTCAGAAGCTAGCGAATCAATAAAAAAGCGGTTTGCCACTCTGGCAAGTCGCATCTAGACATTGGATAGTACAACAAATTACAACATTTTGTGTACCATCTGACGGACTTTCTCGCATTTCTTCTAAAATTAGAGGGTTAACTCTTTTTTCCTCTGATCTTCTATAGAGACCACTGCTATGTATAAGTTAGTCCTGATGAGACACGGCGAAAGCCAATGGAATTTGGAAAACCGTTTTACCGGTTGGACCGATGTTGATTTGACCGATAAAGGTCGAGAAGAGGCCCGCAAAGCAGGCGAATTGCTCAAGGCTGAAGGCTATGACTTTGACATCTGCTTTACGAGCGTACTTCGCCGAGCCATTCGTACGCTTTGGATTGCACTCGACAGCATGGACCGCATGTACTTACCGGTCAAAAATTCCTGGCGTTTGAACGAACGCCACTACGGCGCACTCCAAGGACTCAATAAGGCCGAAACGGCCGCCAAGTACGGTGACGATCAAGTGCTCATCTGGCGCCGCGCCTACGCCATTCCGCCCAATCCGCTCAGCCCCGATGATGAACGTTGGGCCGGTCGTGATCCGCGCTACGCTTGCCTCAAGCCCGAAGAAATTCCGGCTACTGAATGCCTGAAAGATACGGTCGCACGCGTGATCCCCTACTGGAAGGAAGAAATTGAACCGGCGATTCGTTCCGGCAAGCGCGTCTTAATTGCCGCTCACGGTAATTCGCTTCGTGCGTTGATTAAATATATCGATGGCATCAGCGATGAAGAAATCGTTCATTTGAACATTCCAACGGCTCGTCCGCTCGTCTACGANNGAACCCTTTGCGTCACTACTACTTGGGCAACCAAGAAGAAATTCAAGCCGCAATGGCCGCCGTTGCAGCACAAGGTAAAGCCAAGAAGTGATTCGGCCTCTGCGCTTGATTGCAACTCTCACCAAGGCGCTCGGCGTTGCCGGCGCCTTGATGTGCCTTTCGCTCTCACCTCAGGGGATGCCGGAGGTGACAGGACAGGCTGTTGCGCAAACGGCTCAGAAATCCACTGCATCAAAGCGCACCACAAGTTCTTCGGCCAAACGAACAACGAGTACAAAAAAAACTACTTCGTCGCGTTCAAGCACCAAGAAAACGACAACTCGTAAAACAACAACTCAGAAAACTACTGCAAAAAAGACCTCTTCAAGCACTAAAGCGAAGAGTTCTGATGTCAGTGAAGCCCGACGCAACGAGTTGCAAAGCCAACAGAAGTCACTTCAGGAACAGCTCGGATCGTTAAAAAAACAACTCTCGCAGGCCGAGGCAAGTCAAACGGAAGCCTCGGATGCTCTGGCAGCCAGTGAGGAAGCCATTTCAAAAGCTAATCGACGCCTTCGGGAGCTCGGCAACGAGCGCTCTCGTGTTGAGCGCCGACTCAAAGAACTTCGAGAACAAGAATTGGCCGTTACCGGACAATTAACAAGTGCAGAAAAACAAACTCGCGCAATTGCCCGTGCCCAATTTCTCAACAGCCGACGCCAATCTTGGCAAACACTGATTGCCGGCACCAACCCCCACGAAGTTGCCCGTGATGCGGCTTCGTTACAGTATCTTGCACGCGCACAAGAAAAAGCTGTCAATCAGCTCTCGCGTCAGCAAGCTGACATTCACTCGGTCTCTGAAGAAACGCAAAGTCAACGCAAAGAACTTGCTTCCATTGAGTCCAATGAGAAAAAAGGCCGAGAGCAGCTCGTTAAAGAGCAACAAACTCGAAAAGAAACGCTTGAAAAGCTCAAAAAACAAATCAGTGAGCAACGAGCATCTATCGATAAACTCGAGCGAGATCAGCAACGCTTGGGTGAATTGGTTGCCAACATCGATAAAGTTCTCGCGCAACGCAAAGCAGAAGCAGAGCGCAAGGCACGTGAAGCTCGCAAAAAGCAACCCGCAAGCGGCAAGGTCAGTGTCGGCGGCAAAGGAGCCGGAGCTTTTGCGGCTCAGCGCGGCAAACTTCTTATGCCAGCTTTAGGCAAGATTGTCGGTCGTTACGGCCAGGCTCGAGCCAATGTTTCCGGCAAGAGCACCACGTGGCGCGGCTTGATGATTCAGGCCCGTCAAGGTAGTGATGTACTCGCCTGCGCTAATGGTCAAGTGGTCTTTTCTGATTGGTTAAGAGGCTTCGGAAACATGATCATTCTTGACCACGGCGATGGCTATTTGTCGATTTACGCCAATAACGAATCTCTTTATAAGAGTGTTGGCGATACGGTCACCCGAGGCGAAACGATTGCTTCGGTCGGCAATACGGGTGGTGAAGAAAAACCCGGCTTGTATTTTGAATTACGCCGAAACGGACAGCCCCTCAACCCCTTGTCCTGGATCGGTAAAGATTAACTTTTGTAAAGAAGATCGAAAATGAAAATCTTCACGAAATCCCTTTTGGCTTTGACTTGTTCGGCTCTTTTTGCCGTACCGTGCTTGGCAGCTCCGACGCAAAATACTTCAGTGGCTAACGAATCTTTGCCGCTTCAAGAAATTCGTCAATTCACGGATGTCTATGCTGCCGTCAAAGCCTTTTATGTGGACAAAGAACAAACCGGTGATCGCCAATTGTTAGAAAATGCCCTCTCCGGTCTTTTGTCAGGACTCGATCCCCATTCTGCGTACCTGGACAAAGAAGCTTTTGCTGATATGAAAGAAGGCACTGAGGGAGAATTCGGCGGTTTGGGACTTGAAGTCACGATGGATGCATCCGGTGTTCTCGTCATCGCCCCGATTGACGATACCCCGGCTGCCCGCGCGGGGATTTTAGCCGGCGACATTATTGTCAAGATCGACAATCAAGCCACTCGTGCTCTGAGCTTATCGGAAAACGTCAAGCGCATGCGTGGTAAACCCAAAACCAAGATTGATCTCGTCATTGCCCGCAAGGGAGTCGATAAACCCATCAACCTCACGATTACACGCGACATTATTAAAGTGCAATCCGTGAAGATGAAAACGCTCGATGACGGCATCGCTTATATCCGTATTTCGCAATTCCAAGAACATACGGCATCCGATTTAGCAAAGTATTTAATTGATTTACAAAAGAAAAATCATCTCAAGGGGCTCGTACTTGACTTGCGTAACGACCCGGGTGGACTGTTAAACGCCGCTGTGGGCGTTGTGGCCACATTTGTCGGCCCCGATCAAGTCGTGGTGAGCACGAAAGGCCGTACGAATGACTCCAATCGAACGTTCAAGACACGTCAAACTGACTACTTAAACTACGGCCAAGATCCTGATGATGACTTGGTTGCCAAAGTGCCGCCCGAAGCTAAAACCGTTCCCATGGTTGTCCTAATCAACGCTGCAAGCGCCAGTGCAAGTGAAATTGTCTCCGGTGCCCTTCAAGATCACAAACGCGCCAAGATTATGGGACAACAATCATTCGGTAAGGGCAGTGTTCAAACCGTCTTGCCACTTCGGTCGCTCGATGGTGGAGAACCCACAACCGGCATTAAGCTCACCACCTCTCGCTACTACACGCCTTCCGGTCGCTCAATTCAAGCGACAGGGATTACTCCTGATATTGAAATCGCTGACACGGCAGAGGGCAATTACGCCACTTTCAATATTCGCGAAGCCGATTTAGCGCACCATCTCAAGAGCGACGAAGAGATTCGAGCTTATGAGAAAAAGCAAAAGGAAGAAAGTGAAAAACAGCTCGATGAATCCGAGCAACCCAAAACACGATATTTCTTCGGCGACAAGAATGACTTCCAACTTCAACAAGCCGTCAAAGTCTTAAAGGGTGAGAAGTATCTCACGGGTTTTGAGAAGAAAAAAGAAGTTGCCGATAAAGGGAAAACGGCTGCAAAAAAATAAGCCCGAGACTCCTTAATCTGCAGTAGCGTTATGCAACAGGTACTGATTCACGTCGTTCCGCTATTTTTTGCGCTCTATGCCTACGTGAGCCTTTACTCAAAAACCAAGGCTCACCCGGTCATTAAGGGTATTGCGCTCATTTTGATTTTGATATCAAGCCAATACCCGGCGTTTTGCCGTTCCCATTTCATGGGTTATGGGCATTCCATTCCGCACTTTGGAATTGTGCTCTACTGCTGGCTTTTTGCAACGCAACTATTGATGATTATTTTCGGGTTCGGCAAAGATTTCATTGCCCTGCTTTATCGCCTCAAGACTCGAAAAGCATTACCTCATCCGACGACAACCGGAGTTTCTTTAACAGCCATCGCCATGGTGCTGGCAGCCTGGGGTAGCTATGCTGCTCTGTCCCAGCCGCCCATTTACCGACTTGATGTTACGATCAAAAATCTTCCTCAAGCTTTTGATGGCTTTACGATCGCACAATTGTCGGACATCCATGCCAGTCCCCTGCTTGATCGTAATCGTTTAGTCAAGGTGGTTGAACGCACTAATGCTCTGCAACCTGATTTAATTGCTATTACAGGTGACATTGTTGACGGAAAAACTGAAGCTCGCTTGCATGATGTTGCCCCTCTAGCTGACCTTGTTGCCCCTTACGGCGTCTTTGCCATCGAAGGCAACCACGAACATTACGCCGCTTACGAGGCCTGGATGCGAGTGCTTCCGACACTCAATATTGACATGCTTTTCAATGAACACCGTTTCATCAAAAAAGACGGTGCAACTATTGCATTGGCAGGCATCACGGATCCAATGGCCCAGCGTTACCACCGAAGCGAACCCAACGTAGAAAAAGCCATTGAGGGCATCCCTGAAAACATGCCCATTATCCTCTTGTCGCACCAGGTCAAATACACAAAAGACTATGCGAAATATCCCATTGCGTTGCAATTATCCGGTCATACACATGGCGGACAAATTCTCGGCATGCATTGGCTTGCTCAGTTTCTAAATAAGGGCTTTGTGAAAGACTACTATCGTGTTGGCAACTTACAACTGTATGTCAGCCGAGGAACGGGACTGTGGTATGGCTTTCCCATTCGCCTAGGGATCTCGAGCGAAATCACCTTAATTACGCTCAAAGCATCACAAAACTGATTTCTGTGCCCAAATTTCTGCGCTCAGGGTCGCTAAAGCGGTTAAGATTAGAGATATAGGTCCGTTTTTTCGAAGGATCCGCTTATGCTCAATAAAAATAATTTGCGTTATAGCGCTGCCATTGAGGCGCTCATTGAAAAACACTCCCAAGAAGGCAATGACAGCATGTGGAGTATCTGGCGCGAGCGCCAGGTCAACCGCAATGAATACGGTGGCAACTATTCATTCGTGCTCGGTCGCCGAGCCGACACTGACAAGCCCCTGTATCTGAACTTTGAGTCTGCATTTGAGGGCTCTCCGGCTCACGCCCCCTACACTCTGGTGACCGGTATGACCGGTAGCGGTAAAAGTTCATTCCTGCGCAATTTAATCCTTGATATCGCCATGACAAATTCTCCGGACTTGGCGGCCATCAAGGTCTTTGATCCCAACGGTGGTTGGGCATTTGAGAGCTTGAAAGGATTGCACCGCATGCGCGTAGAAACCAACATTGAAACAACGAAAAGCTACTTGGAAAGCATCACCAAGTCGATTGCCGCGCATGAACAGCTTTTTGAAACGTTAGGCGTCAAGACACTTGAAGAATGCAATAAGGTATTAGGTTTAAAGAAACGCATTCTGCGTACTTTCGTCATCATCGATGAAATCGCTGTCTGGTTAATTGACGATGACTTCAAGGCCAAACTCAATGAAGCACTTGAGGCCATTTCCAACAAAGGCTGGAGCACGGGCTATCACTTGGTTTTAGCGACCCAATGGCCAGATCCGCGAGTGCTACCGCGAGAAATTCGCGACTATTTCGGCAACCGCATCTCTCTTAAGCTACCTACAGCAGATATGAGTGAGTATGCTTTGGGCATCAAGGGAGCCGAATCCCTCACGGAACTTGGACATATGTTGGCTATTTTAGGCAATGAGTCTGCACCCATCAATTGCTGGGTGCCCTGGCTCTCGGATGAAGACGCCGAACGCATGGTTACTGCCACACGCGTGGCAGAAGATCGCTAATTTTCACTAATCCTGGATAGGGAGCGCCAATCGGCGCTCCTTTTTGACTGACATGAGTACTTTTAAACCAAGCCCGTCATCAGGTAGCCTGATTGCTCCCAAACTATGGCTCATTGACATGGACGACACGCTTTACTCGGCCTCTGCAGGTATGTTTGCAGAAATCGACCGAGCAATGACCGCCTATATTGAAAAAGAGCTACACATGCCACATGAAGAGGCCAATCGGCTGAGAATGCACTATTGGCAAAAGTACGGCGTCACCTATTACGGATTATGGAAGCACCACGGCATTGATCCTCATCACTTTTTAACTGCTACACATAAAGCTGACACAAACAGCATCCATACCCAAGGCCGCATGCGTGAAGCTCTCAGGGATTTACCGGGTAAAAAAGCACTGTTTACGAACGCTCCCATTGCCTTTGCCGAGCGTGTATTGCGACATCTTGAGCTTCAAAATAGTTTCATAGTGCAATACCGAGCTGAAGACATGCGTCTTTTTGGTCAATGGCATCCAAAGCCCTCCTCAAAGATGCTCAGAGCCATCATCGCCCGCCACGGTCTCAAACCGCATCAATGTTGCCTGATTGATGACAATCTCAATAACCTCAAGACGGCAAAAAAAGTCGGTATGCAAACGGTACTTTGTAAAGGTTGGCATCATCACGGCCTTTCTGCCGTCGCTNNGGCTATGTTGATGCAATCGTTGCGCATATTCGCGATATTGCCAGACTGATCAAAAGTCCGCAGATTAAGAAAAATGCGCGACGCAAAAACCGCCTACACAGTGCATAATTAGCCGCAGAAACCTTCACATTTGGGGAATATTTTGTTTATTTTTCGATGGTTAAAGAAATTTTGGCTCTTACTTGTCAGTATTCTCAGCTGGTTTAACAAAACGATTCTTATCGTTTTAGAGATTCTGCTGATAGCAGGCGTTTGTCTTTTGATCTACACAATGACAAGTGCACCAGAGGTCAAAAACGACACTGTCCTTGTGCTTGATCTCGAAGGCGAGTTGCAAGAAGAAACTCAAGTGCAAACAGCCTTAAGCTCTTCAGTCTTGGGGCAAATTCCGGGTACCTCCCTGCATGACGTTTTACAGGTACTCGATACTGCAGCAAAGGACCCTCGTATTGACGGCGTACTGCTCAAGCTCGATGGCGTTGATAAAGCAGGGCTTGCCTCCTTGTCAGAAGTCGGTCTTGCTCTTGATCGTTTTAAATCCAGCGGAAAACCCGTCTGGGCTTGGGGTACCAATTTCTCTCAAGAGCAATATGCTATCGCCGCCCATGCCAATGAAATTTATGTGCACCCCATGGGCCAAGTGATTGTTAAAGGCCTCAGCTCCAGTCGTCTGTACTATGGCGATTTACTGAAATCACTCGGCGTCACTATTCATGTCTTCAAGGCCGGAGACTTCAAGAGCTATCCGGAAAGCTTCACCGAACGCACTCCGTCTCGTCAATGGATCGAAAGCGAACGCTACTGGTTAACGGATGCTTGGCGCCATCTCTCTAGTGCCATTGAAAATGCCCGTGGCTTAATGCCGGGCTCTGTTAATCAATTTATCAATACATTGCCTGAGCGCATTGAACAAACTCACGGCAACATGGCTCAAACCGCTCTTAATGCGAGTCTGATNNTGGCGTCAAAACCTACGATGAAATGATCTCCCACATGGAGACCCGCCTCGGTCGCAATCAACCCAAAGACATCAACTTAATGTCTTACCTCGACTATGTTCCCAATGTCCCCGTGAACATCAGCTCTCGCAATGTTGCAGTGGTCATTGCCGAAGGGGAGATTCGAGATGGTCAGTCTGAGCCCGGCATCATCGGCGCCGAAACTCTGGTTGAAATGCTTGAAGCGATTGAGGAAGACCCGAGTATCTCTGCTGTAGTTCTTCGGCTGAATTNNAGTTCTTCGACTGAACTCTCCCGGAGGATCGGCTGTAGCTAGCGAACTGATTCGCCACGCGTTGGTTCAGTTGCGTCAGAAAGGCAAACCCGTAGTGGTCAGTATGTCAGACGTTGCAGCCTCGGGCGGTTATTGGATTAGTGCCGGTGCAACCGAGATCATTGCTTCGGAAACCACTTTAACGGGATCAATCGGCGTTTTCGGCTTAGCCCCTACTTTTGAGAACTCGCTGTCTTTGGCCAAAATCGGTCAAGGTCGAGTTTCCACCAATTGGCTTGCCGGTGCTGACAAACCCACGCAAACCATGGATTCCCGTTTAGCCCGGATTCTCAATAGCACAGTTGAACGAACCTACGATGATTTCTGCAACATTGTGGGCCAAGCTCGCAAACTCAATGCCACTCAGGTTCAGGCCGTTGCTCAGGGGCGAGTATGGACTGGAGCGCAAGCCCTAGAGCGCAAACTGGTCGATCGACTCGGCAGTTTTGACGATGCTCTGGCTCGTGCACGGGAATTAGGAAAACTGCCAGCTGGAAGCGGGGTCATTTACTATGGCACACAACCCTCCGACATGGGCTCATGGGTCAAGGGGTTGGCTCGCCAATGGAATAATCCTCTAGGACTTGTTACCGCCCAATTGCCCCTCCCCGCTCAAGAGAGCGTTCGGGAACTTAAAACGGTATTGGAAACCAGCTTTAAAGACGGGCAGTGCTCAGTCTTTGCTCATAGCTTGGTAGACGGTCAGTCCATTCAATAACAAAACGGACAGTGTAGAAGTAACAAAGGCAACGTTTTAATGACGTTGCCTTTGTTTTTAGAGTGAAGGAATCAATCCCCGTACATTTTTTGGCGAATTTCGCGACGCATTTGCGCTTCAAGCGAGAGCGTTGCTGTCGGGCGAGCCAAAAGACGTGCAACGCCGATCGGTTCACCAGTTTCTTCGCACCAACCGTAGTCACCGCTATCAATACGTTGGATAGCTGCTTGAACTTTCTTTAAAAGCTTACGTTCACGGTCACGCGTACGCAATTCCAATGCATGCTCTTCTTCGATCGTGGCGCGATCGGCAGGGTCGGGAACTACCACCGTTTCACGCAAATGTTCTGTCGTTTCGCCAGCATTGCTACGCAATTCCTTTTCCATTTCTTGTAAACGATGACGGAAAAATGCCAGCTGACGATCATTCATATAATCCTTCTCCGGCATTGCGAGCAATTCTTGTTCGGTAAGTAGCTTCTTTTTCGTAGCCATAAATCTTTTCACAACTGAGCGGCTAAACCGCATTTTCACTAAAAAGCGCTCCTCAAAAGAGAAGCGAGTTCGGAATCGAACCTAGGTTGAATGTCCGTTATACAGGAAAAATTCCTAACGTGCTTGGCTTTTTCGCTTCTTATCACATTCAACTTACCCCAAAGGAGCGCGTATTGTGTCTTATTTTTCGAAAATTGTCAAATTAT
>DCTK01000024.1 GCA_002329575.1 Sutterella sp. UBA1442
ACATGTGTCCGTTCTACAGGCCCAAAGAACTATTTTGAGACTGAGTTTTTCTAACTCAAAATCGCTGAAAAATGCCGCATTTTGCCTACAATTACGAATCAGAAATTTGTCCTTAACACAGAGAGCCCCTATGCCCCGTTTTTACGTTGATGCTGACTATTGCGCAGGTTCTACCCTTTCGCTTCCTGAAGATGCTGCTCATCATGCCGGCAGAGCTCTTCGTATGCGTGAAGGCGACGGGGCAATTTTGTTTGACGGGCGAGGCCACGAAGCAAACGTTGTCTTACACTTCAGCAGCAACGGAGTTACTGCCGACATTGTCAGTGTTTCTTCGAGCTCTTCCGAAAGCCCTATTGACACAACGCTCATTCAAGCTCTCGTGAGTCAAGAAAAACTCGATTGGGTGTTACAAAAAGCCGTCGAACTCGGGGTCAAGCATATCGTTGTGGCACCGGCGTCTCGAAGTGTCACAAAACTCGATAACAAGCGCTTGGAAAAGCGTCTTATTCAATGGCAAAAAATTATTCTCTCGGCTTGTGAGCAGTGTGGCAGAAGCTATCTACCAACCATCCATTATCACTCCACACTTGCCGAAGCATTTAAAACTGTTAAGAGCGAAACAAAGCTGATTATGGCGCCGGCTGCCCGCTTGGGACTTCCCCAAACACTGTCATCGAACATTGCGTTTGCCGTTGGGCCGGAAGGTGGTTTTAGTGAAGAAGAATTGACTCTTGCCCAAGAAAACGGCTTTCAGTGTACACAATTAGGTCCACGCGTTTTAAGAACGGAAACGGCAGCCCTTGCCATGCTCTCAACATTGCAAGCACTCAAAGGTGACTTTGTCAGCAGTTAAAAGAAGAAGGCGGCAAGCCCCAGGAAAATCAAAAAGCCGCCACTATCGGTAATGAAGGTCAAAAGAACGGAGCTGCCCACCGCGGGGTCTCGATCGAAGTGCTTAAGAGCCATCGGAACGATCAACCCAACGAGAGCGCCGACAACGATGTTGAGCATCATCGCCAAGAACATGACCATCCCGAGCTTCATGCCAACGTCTGAGTCAGCATAAAGAAGCCAAGCTGCCAATCCGGCAATGACACCCCAAATCAATCCATTGATGATAGCCACACAAAGTTCTTTCTTGAAAAGATCACTTCGGTTTGCCTGCGTCACTTGTCCCATGGCAATGGAGCGAACCAAAAGCGTTAACGTTTGATTGCCGGTATTGCCGGCAATACCGGCCACAATGGGCAACAACGTAGCCAACGCTACAACTCGAGAAATCGTGTCTTCAAAACAACTGATGACGCGTGAAGCAAAAAACGCCGTGCAAAGATTCAACCCTAACCAAATCCAACGACTCTTGGCAGCCTCCCAAACGCTTCCGAACAAGTCTTGCTCGTCGCTCAAACCCACGGCTGCGTAGGCATCTTCGTCACCGGACTCTCGAATCACGTCCATCACTTCGTCAACCGTCAAACGGCCGATCAAGCGTCCGGTTTCATCGACCACCGGAGCACTGACCAAGTCATAACGTTCGAACGCCTGTGCCGCATCGGACGCATCATCGAGCGGATTTAATGTCAGCACGTCGCTTTTCATCAGTTCTTTGACGGTACGCTCCGGATCACTGATCAAAATTCGCGAAACCGGCAACGCTCCCTTGAGCTTTTGCTGACGATCTACAACAAAAATCATGTCAGTGAGCTCAGGCAATTCATCCAAGCTTCTAAGGTAACGGAAAACTGCCTCCAAAGACTGCCCTTCTTGCACGGATACGATCTCGAAGTCCATGCGTGCACCGACGCTTTCTTCCGGATAGCTCATGGCCGCACGCAATTGCGCACGTTCCTGCGAGCTCAACCCTTCTTGAACTTCAGCCACCACATCAGGCGGCAAATCTTCGACCAAGTCCGCAATCTCGTCGGTGTCCAATGTTTCCATGGCATCGACCATTTCTTCGCGGTCCATGGCCTCAAGCAACGTTTCACGAACGGCGTCGTTGACCTCAAGAAGCACTTCACCGTCTTGCTGATTGCGAACCAAATCCCAAACGATCAAACGTTCGTCCGGTGGCAAGGCTTCGAGGATGTAGGCAATATCGGCCGGATGCAGTGGGGCCAAAATCTTCGCAATCTCCGCCTTGACGTGCAAGGTAAAACTATTGCGGATTTCGGATTCTTGGTCGTTGGATAAAGCGCCGGTAGCAGTGACCTTTAAGCGCTGATCTTCGGCTTTCTCAATGCATTGTTGAATGCGAGCAAGGGCACGGCTCGCGAGCTCGGGCTCTCGAACCGGAACAGAGGCTACGGCAGCAGTGGCTGCCTGCTTCTTGTCGTCATGATCCCGAGCTTGCAAAGGCATCGGGGCACCTCATCGATCATGGAGAAAATTAGCGAACAAAAATTAACAGGCGGTGCAATTGTAGCACTCCAATGCACCGCCCCAAGAAAAATGTCTCAGTCTCAGGACTCTTCGGATAATTCTGGCTTTTGCTCTTGAGCCTCGTCAGCCACACCTTCGTCTTCTTCATCGATGGCCGCTTCATCGGTTTCATCGAGCACTTGACGCAGGCGAGCTTCGAGTAAAACGTCAATGTAGTCAACTCCCAGCACATCGAGCAAAATCTTTTGACCTCGGGCCAATTCCGGCAATCCCGGCATGCGTTGCATGAAAGGCAAGCCCTCAATTTGAATAAGCTCGCCCTTAACGACAACGGCCTCGATCACTTTTAGTCCTTCTTGCTCAATCCAACGCAGGCTCCAGAAGCGTTCCATCTTGCGTTGAAAATCACCATAAGCACCGTAAGTGAGTGTGAAATTGGAAATGATCGTAAAGAGATCCGTGTCACTTCGGCGATAAGAGGCTTCCTGGTCTAACACGGCACTGATAAGTTGCCGCTGGTTCACGAGGTCCACATAACGACGCAAAGGCGAAGTACACCAGGCATATTGCGGCACACCCATTCCATCATGCGATCCCGCAGTCGTACTCATTTTCACGCGACCTATGCTTTGGGATCGGTAGATGCCAGCCACTCCTATCTCTTCGAGCCAACCGCCCCAGGTGGTATTGGCAAAAATCATCATTTCGCCGACAACCAAATCTAAAGGCGAGCCACGACGGCGGCTCTTTAGGCCAACGTGAGCGTCTTCGCCCTCTCCATCAAGGACAATGCTCCACTCCAAACGACCTAAATTTTCCGGTCGACCTCGAACCGCTTCACGCTCAGCCAAACACTTTTTAGCGAACTTCCAAAGCCATTGAATTTCGCCAGCGAAACGATGCTCGGCTGTGCCGGAGATCATTTTTTCTTCAGTAAATTGATCCTCAATGAGATCGTATCGAATGTTTTCTTCAACGGAGATTCGTTCCAAATGCGTCTCTGTGGCCTGAACTTCCAACGTGTCCTTATCCAGTAGCGCATAAAGCGACACACAAGGCACAGGGCGGTGCTCATCAAGCGAGAAAGCGTTTACCCACTCGTCGGGTAACATCGTTGTTTTGATACCCGGAGCATATACCGTGGATAAACGACGACGAGCCACTTGATCAATATCGCTGTCACGATGAATGCCCAATGCGGGCGCAGCAATATGAATCCCCACGCGAAGCAACTTGTCATCAACGTGCTCGACACTGAGTGCGTCGTCAATTTCTGTAGTAGCAGAATCATCAATTGAGAAAGCTTTCACCTGAGCAATCGGTAACTGATCCCAACCTTCATTACTCGGCAAACTTAAATCTGCAGGGAAACCTTTACTACGGGGAAAGTATTGTGCATAAAAGCTATCAACATGCCATCGATAGGCCGACGCAATAGCTCCCATGGACAACAAGAGACGCAACGGAGTCATCCGACGCTCACTTGCAGCATCCGACAATGCCTTCCAAGCCGTGGAGTTTTTATCAGGAGCTATGACAAGATTTAATGCCTGGGCCCGAATTTCAGCCGGTGCGGTATTTTCATCAACCATTTCACGCACCCAGCGCTTTCTTTGTTCTTCAGCCAAGCGCTTTTTCTCAACGGCGGCCAACGCAGCCTTTAAGATTTCAGGCGGAGCTTTGCGATATGCGCCTCGCCCCTTTCGATGAAAGTACACGGGATTGGCGTGAAGCGCCAAAAGCGAAGCGACACGCTCGACTACTCCGGCGTCTTCTCCGAAATATTCCCGTGCAATATCTTCAAATTTCACCTCGCCCTCGGGAGCTACTTCCCACAAAAATGCAACATCAATATCGTCACCAACGGCTTGCGCACGCGCTAAAAGTTCTGATGCAGCGGGAGCCTCAAACTCAAAGAACACGTGGCCGCCTTTGACCTTAGTACGGCGCCCCGTGGGCAACTCCACCTGGTAAGCATTGCCCGTCTGACTAAGAACTGTACCGGTTTTAAACGCACCGTCTTCTTCAAAAAACAAAAACACTAAAAAGCCCCTTTCAAAGAGGTTTGTACAAACTGCGTAATGCCCGAGAGAAACATTTGAACGGCCATTGTAGCCAGAATCAATCCCATCAAGCGCTCAAAAGCTGCTGTAGTACGTTCACCCACGATTTGCTGCAATCGATCGGCAAAAACCAAAATAACAGCGCTAATACCACAGGTAATCAAAACTACAAGTAGCCACTCTAACATACGAGCAGGATCGCTACCGACCAAAACCAAAATTGTTGCTAAGGTCGATGGACCTGCAATGGCAGGAACTGCCAACGGCACAATAAAGGGTTCCCCGCTCGGCGACTCACCAAAAACACCTTCTTTTGACGGGAATACCATCCGAATCGCCATCAAAAGCACAATCAAACCGCCTCCGATTGACAACGCAGCTTGGCTCAAACCCAATGCATCCAAAAAACTTCTTCCCCCAAACGCAAACACTGAGAGAATTAGTGCTGCAATGGCGCACTCGCGAAGAATAATTTTCGTGCGACGTGCTGCCGGTACTTGCTTTAAAGCTGAGATGAAAATCGGAATATTTCCTAAAGGATCGGCCATCAAAAACATTAGGAGTAAGGCCGACACAAAGGTGTGCTCCATTGCTAAACTCCAAGAAATTGTTCAATTGCCGGCAAACACTCTTCAAAACGCTCGATTTCATGCGTATTGCCGGGCAAAATCACTTCGCGACAGGCCGCGTATTTCATTTGTGCCAAACGCCAATCAAGGACTTCATCTGAAGTGGATAAAAAGACCAGATAGCGACTCGGGTTGGTGACGAGAACATCAAGCGCTCTGGCTTGATCAGCAAATTCCGGTTTAACCTCAATTGTGCGCGTACTGTTGTTGATCGTCTGTACACCCAAATAATCATTAATAACGTCCCACGGTTGAGTTGCCGGATTCAATAATACAGCCCGACACCCAAGCGTTTCTGCCAGCCACGTTGCGTAAAAGCCTCCGAGACTAGAACCTACGAGGCATAACTCATTAGGATCGATTCCGCGAGCGGCCTCCAACATGATTTGTTGAGCCTCTTGCGGTCCAACATTTAAGTCAGGCGCCGAAAATCCCAGCCGTGAAGAAAAGGCCTGTCGCAAAATTCTGCCCTTTTTACTGTCGGGCGAAGAGCGAAAACCGTGCAAGTACATTACGTGCATGACCAATCCTTTCTATAGCTTTAAAGCTGCCAGCAACTTGCCATGAATTCCACCGAAAGCCCCGTTACTCATGACAAGCACCGCATCACCATTGCCGATCACAGCCAGTGTTGCGTTAACCGTTTCTTCAATACTGTGACAAACATGAAGCTTTGCACCTAAAGGCGATAAAGCCGCTTGAGCATCCCATCCTAATTTCGGATCCGCGTAACAGATCACAACGTCGGCTTGAGAAAAACTCTCTGGCAAAGCCTCTTTCATCGTGCCCATTTTCATCGTGTTGCTTCTCGGTTCAAATACCGCAACAACCTTAGCGTTTTCGGGCAACTTTTGCTTTAAAGCCGCAATCGTTTCGCGGATAGCTGTCGGATGGTGAGCAAAATCATCATAAACAGCAACATTGCGCTCTATCCCGCGAAGCTCCAAACGACGCTTCACACCACAGAAATCCTTCATTGCATTCAATGCTGCTTCAGGCTCAATACCGACATGAGTGCTGGCCACGATTGCCGCCAGTGCATTGAGAGCATTGTGGTGGCCCGGCAGTTGTATATTCATGGTACCGATTAACTGATCTCGACAAAAAACATCGGTGCCTTCCAAATGCCAACCGCGAACATCATTGAAGAATTCACATTGACTGTATAGGCCGCGAGCCAAAACGCGAGCTAGAGCCTCACTTTGACCGTTGACCACCACGCACGCATTTTGAGCCATGGTTCGTACCAAGTGATGAAATTGCGTTTCAATGGCATGAAGATTTTCGAAAATATCGGCGTGATCGAACTCTAAATTATTCAGAATTGCCGTTTTAGGGCGATAGTGCACGAACTTAGATCGCTTGTCGAAGAAACACGTATCGTACTCATCACCCTCGATGACAAAATAATTCGAGTCCGTTAATCTGGCTGAATGACCAAAATCAGAAGGCACTCCACCGATTAAAAATCCCGGATTGTAACCATTCGCCTCTAAAATCCAGGCTAGCATGGAGCTTGTGGTTGTCTTTCCGTGCGTGCCGGCCACAGTTAGAACATGCTTACCCGGCAACAACGTTTGCCCAAGCCATTGCGGTCCGGAGGTATAAGGCAAGCCTTCATTGAGAATCGCTTCCAGCAGCTCATTGCCCCGTGAAATGGCATTTCCAATGACGTATAAATCAGGCTTAAGCGCCAACTGATCAACACTAAAACCTTCAATCAGATCAATGCCGGCAGCACGCAATTGGTCACTCATCGGCGGATATACATTGGCATCACAGCCGGTCACTCGATGACCGGCCGCGGCCGCCAACTGTGCAACACCTCCCATGAAAGTGCCGCAGATGCCCACAATGTGAATATGCATGACCTGCCCCACAAAAAAAATTCTAAAGCGAATTATTTTAGCGAAATCGAATCGTTAGCACACTTTTGGCACTTGAACCCGACCACACTCTTGAATGAGTTTTTTTGCTCAAAGAGATGTTATCTCTAAGAGGCCTCAAGCCACTGCAAAAGCTCACCAACGACAGCTTCTGCATCTCGCTTACCAGCTTCATAGCCTCGACGCACGTCATCAGGATTGTGTGTCAATCGCGGAATGTTCAGAGGTTCTTTGGGACGAATGACAAAAGCCCGCTTCTGCGCTTTGGCCTCATCGATGTAACGTTGTGTCGCCTCATAGGCTTGGGGAGATCGTTCAAATGTTCGACAGAATTCGGGATACTTTCGATAAAAGAGCCTTGCCAACCAAGCATCTCGATCTTTGACTTTATGAGAGCGCGGTTGGGTAAGAACAACGACATTTTTCGTGTAGCCCATTGATTCAAACGCTTTTAAAGGCACTCGGTCAGAACAGCCACCATCGAGCAACAAATGCCCTCGAAAGTTCACCGGATGAGAAACATACGGAAGAGAGGCCGAGGCAATCAAACCATCGATTTCCTTATCTAAATCGGTCAAGTGGAGATAAGTTGCTTGGCCTGTTTCCAAATCAGTACAGGTCGTGTAGTAGTTCATCGAGCTTTTAATAAATGCTTCGTTATCAAAAGGCTCATGAATGGAGGGCAATTCGTGGTAACAGAATTCATTGTCGACAATGTTGCCCGTCTTTAGCCAATTCTTAATACTGAAAAAACGTTCATCACCGCAAAAACGAGTATAAATGCGGAGACTGCGTTCTTTTTGCCCCGAAACAAAAGAGGCTGCATGAATCGCTCCGGCAGAAACGCCGATTGCCCCTTTAAAAGGTAAGTGAAGATCATGCAAGACATCTAACACACCTGCGGCATAAATCCCCCGAAAGCCCCCACCTTCAACAACGAGCCCTAATTGCGTTTCCACGATTACTAACCTCTTTACTTAATATGCAGGCTACAAGGATACTCTATCTCGCTTTTTTACGATAAACGCTACAATGGTCCTTTAACATCATGACCGACAAACCTGGTGTTGACAGACCTGAAGACTTTCCAGTTGAAAGTTGAGCTGAATCATTTTATAATCGACATATGTCGAAAATGAGGACGCTTTATGCCTAGACCAGCACGTTGCCGACGAGTTTGCGCTGAACCCATTTTCAAAAGATTTTTTGCCGAACGGGAAAGCCCCTGCGAGACTGTGGTACTAAAAGTCGACGAGTACGAGGTCGTTCGCATTGTCGATTTGGAAAAACGCTCTCACGAGCATTGCGCTCAACAGATGCAGATTTCTCGCACAACGGTGACTGAAATCTATGAAGCCGCTCGTTTCAAATTGGCCGATGCCATCGTTAACGGAAAGCGGCTGATCATTGAAGGTGGCAACTATGTGGTTTGTGGCGGTGAGAACCGTCAGAATTGCCCAGGACGTGCCGGGTGTTGGCAAAAGTACTCCGAAGGCTTGATCCGAAAAAGCACAGGAGAGACCAAAATGAAAATCGCGGTACCCGTTAAACATGAAATGATTTACCAACACTTCGGTATGGCTTCCAACTTTAAGCTCTATACCGTTGAAAACGGCAAGGTCACTGTATCTGAAGTCATCACTTCGGAAGGTCATGGTCACGGAGTCAAACTCAACATACTTCTTAATCAGGGCGTGACGAGTGTGATCTGTGGCGGCATCGGTGACAATGCCATTAACGCTTTTAACACTGCCGGAATTGATCTTATTGCAGGTATTACCGGTGAAGCAGATGAAGCCGTTGCTGCTTACCTTGACGGCACTCTGATTGCTGATATGGAAGCCGCCAGAAGCAAACAACGCAAAACGCGTTGTCCGTCAAAAGAATGTGGCGCCGGCAATGGTAGCGGTCACTGCCATGGACACGGTCACGGACACGGTGAATGTGGCCTCGACGACTGTGGATGTGGAAAAGGTGCCGGTCGCTGCGGTATGCGGTAATTGAATCTTAAACATCAGAATCCATACAAGCCAACGCCCGGTTATGCAATCGGGCGCTTTTTTTGGGAAAGTATTGCATTCGTCTCATCTCATCGGTCATTTTTTCTTAATTAATCCAAACAAATGATCCTGTGGTGTGTTTCTTCTTTTATCTGATCTCAAAATCTTGTATTTTTCACGGGTTTTTTATGGTTGAAGCATCCGAAAGGATCATCTGTACCGTCTTCGGACTACCGTAAATCAGGGATAGTTCAAAAGACCCTTTTTCGAAAAATTAGCGCAAATTGCTAGACATTTAGCGCAAAAAGCATGAAAATAGTGCTTAAAACGTTAATTTCCACTATTTTTATCTTGAAATGTCTTCTTAGAAAGACATGAAAAGACTGAATAAGTAATAAGAGGGTCTTAGAAATGGATTTACGCAAACTGAAAACGTTGATCGATCTCGTTGCCGAGAGTGGCATCTCCGAATTGGAAGTGACCGAAGAAAACGATAAGGTGCGTATTGTTAATAAGGTGCAAACCGTGACCGTTGCGTCTGCGCCTGTAGTGGCAGCAGCCCCGGCGCCCGCTCCTGCAGCTCCTGCTGCAGCCCCCGCCGCTCCTGCCGCGGCTGAAGAGCCCGCTGTCACCGGCACGCCCGTAACCTCTCCTATGGTGGGCACGTTCTACCGTGCACCGAATCCGGGTGCCGAACCGTTTGTTAAGGTTGGTGATCGTGTTGAAGTCGGCCAAACCCTCGGCATCATCGAAGCCATGAAGCTTTTGAATGAAATCGAAGCTGAAACCGCAGGTGTTATTAAAGAAATCTGCGTTGAAAATGCTCAACCTGTCGAATTCGGTCAACCTCTCTTTATCATCGGCTAACTTATGTTCGGGAAAATCTTAATCGCCAACCGCGGTGAGATTGCTTTGCGCATTCAAAGGGCTTGCCGTGAAATGAACATCAAGACGGTGGTGGTTCACTCCACCGCCGATGTCGACGCGAAGTATGTGCGCCTGGCCGATGAATCTGTTTGCATCGGACCGGCCTCTTCCACCGACAGCTATTTAAATATTCCTGCCATCATCAGTGCAGCTGAAGTCACTGATGCAGAAGCTATTCACCCTGGCTACGGCTTTTTATCTGAAAATGCCGACTTTGCTGAACGCGTTGAGCGCTCTGGCTTTGCATTCATCGGCCCTCGTCCGGATTCTATCCGCATTATGGGTGACAAAGTTTCTGCAAAAAAAGCCATGATCGAAGCCGGTGTGCCGGTCGTTCCGGGCTCCGATGGCGCCTTGCCTGATGATCCGGATGAAATTATCCGTATCGCAAAACGAATCGGTTATCCCGTGATCATTAAAGCCTCCGGTGGCGGCGGCGGTCGCGGTATGCGAGTTGTACGCACTGAAGCCTCACTCATTAACGCGGTATCAATGACTCGCCAAGAGGCTCAAGTTGCATTCGGCAACCCGACCGTTTACATGGAAAAATTCTTGGAAAATCCCCGCCACATTGAAATTCAAGTGCTTGCGGACAATTTCCATAACGCCATCTATTTAGGCGAGCGCGACTGCTCAATGCAACGTCGCAATCAAAAGGTATTGGAAGAAGCTCCTGCTCCCGGCATTCCTCGCAAACTCGTTGAAAAAGTCGGTGAACGCTGCGTTGAAGCTTGCAAGCGCATCGGTTATCGCGGAGCTGGTACATTCGAGTTTCTCTACGAAAACGAGCAGTTCTACTTCATTGAAATGAACACTCGTATTCAGGTTGAACACCCGGTCACGGAATTAATCACTGGTGTTGACCTTGTTCGAGAACAAATTCGCGTCGCCTACGGGGAGCGTTTAAATATCAAACAACGCGATATTAACTTGCGCGGTCACGCCATTGAATGCCGTATCAACGCTGAAGACCCCTTCACGTTCGTTCCGAGTCCGGGCCGTGTAACGGCTTGGCATACGCCCGGCGGCCCTGGCATTCGATTCGATAGCCATGTCTACGCGGGCTACTACGTGCCGCCCTACTACGACTCGATGATCGGTAAGTTGATCGCTTACGGTCCCGACCGTGACACGGCCATTGCCCGTATGAAGATCGCATTATCCGAAATGGTTGTCTGNNTTCACCGCGAATTGATGGTTGATGAAAAATTCCGCCAAGGCGGCTCTAGCATTCATTACCTTGAAGAACGTTTGCAAGAGTTGCAAAAGCAACGTACGACCCACGAAGACGGAATCTGAGAACAATGCGTGAAATTACCCTTTTGGTCAATGACAGGGCTGCTGAAATCTTGGGCGATGCGCTCATGGATGCCGGCGCCTTGTCGGTCATCATTGAAGATGCCGATGCCGATACGCCCGATGAGCAACCGCTTTACGGCGAACCGGGTCTTGAGCCTGAAAAGCTTGCTTGGAAAAACTCGCTTTTGAAGGTACTCGTTGACGATGACTTCGATTTGTCGCTGGATTTGGCCATCGCAGTTAAAGCATTGAACATCGAAGAGCCGAAGCTCGTGGAAGAAAAGACGGTGGAAGACGCTGACTGGGTGCGAATCACCCAAGCTCAATTCCAACCGGTCCGTGTGTCCGATCGCCTTTGGATTGTGCCGACCTGGCACGAGCCCCCCGCCGGCGACTCTGCGATTAACATTCGTTTGGACCCGGGCGTTGCCTTCGGTACAGGCTCTCATCCTACCACGCACCTTTGCCTTCAATGGTTAGACAATAACGTCCGTGAAGGTCAGTCTGTCCTTGACTATGGCTGCGGCACCGGTATTTTGGCTATTGCTGCTAAAAAGTTAGGCGCTGACTGTGTCTTAGGCACCGACATAGATCCTCAAGCTGTCGAAGCAGCAGAAGTCAATGCAGAAGCAAACGAGGCGCCCGCACACTTTGTGTTACCTAACGAGATGCCAGAGGGCACTTTCGACATCGTTGTGGCCAACATTTTGTCCAATCCGCTAAAATTGCTCGCCCCAGCCCTTTTGGCTCGAGTTGCCGAAGGCGGATATCTGGTTTTATCCGGTGTCTTGGCACGCCAAGCTCAAGAAGTCATTGATATCTATCGCGAGCACGATCCGCGCGTAGCGTTGTCCGTGTGGAAAGAAGAAGAAGGTTGGGTGTGTATTGCCGGCCAACGCGCCGAATAAACTCCTAGCTCTATGACCATCTACGTAACACAATGTCCGGCCTGTCGTCAGGCTTATAAAGTGAGCGAACAAACCCTCTCGATAAAAGACGGGAGGGTTCGTTGCGGCTTTTGCAATAACGTCTTTAATGCTCGCGAGCATCTCTATCGTTCGGCAGAACTTGAAAGCGGTATCCGCCGTGTTGAACGCGATGCTGAAATGGAGCGCGAAGGCATTGCCGCCATGAAATCCTTAGCCGGAGCTCTGGAAGGGTTTGAGCCTGTCGATACAGATCGAACTTCCTTGGTCGGTGTACGCGCTNNGAATGATCAATAGCGGCACCACCATTGAGATCATCGCGCATCCGGCAGCCGGCCAAACGATTGAAAGTGATGTTCAAGACGCAGAGGATGATGACGAGTACTACGAAGAGTCTGAACCTCGCCGCTCCCGTACTTGGCTTTGGGTTTTAATTGCCATTGTGGCCGTCGGTGCCATTGCCTTTAAGCTTGCGGCCATGAACCGCAACACCATTGTTGAAAAACTGCCCCAAGCAACTTCTCTCATGAACTCCATCTGTTCGGTTCTGACCTGTGAGCCTGCTCGCTCTGAGGCTCCTTTAGACGCTCCGATAAAAAAAGAGGGAGCCGCAGCGGCCAAAACCAGCCAAGTGACAATCAGCAACTATAAGCTTGAGCCTGTCACCGGCAATGAGTACTTAATTCGCGTGAATTTGAAAAATAATGGTAGCTCCCAAGAAGACTATCCGGTTCTAACCGTTGTGCTTAAGGGAGAAAAAGAAGACATTTTGACACGTCGACAAGTTTTACCAAAAGACTATTTACCCACAGGCGCCAAAAGCTTAGCCGGTGGTGAAGAAGCTCAGGTTGCCTTGGCCTTTAACCTTGAAGAGGGCACTCCCGAGTCGCTTTCGGTTGAAATTGAACCCGTTCTTTAAAACACTGCCGCCAGAGCGCGGCAGTTTTTGCACCATGAGTATTTTTATTTCAGGCTCTGTCGCTTACGATACCATTCTTCGCTTTGAAGGCGTTTTTGCTGATCATCTATTACCGAATTCGCTCAAGACACTGAATTTGACGTTACAGACTCCGGTCATGCACAAGCACTTCGGGGGCTGTGCCGCTAACATTGCCTATAGTTTGAAAAGCTTGGGGGCAGATCCCTTGATCGTAACAACCGTGGGAGCAGATGCCACGAGCTACCTTGAGCACTTTAAAAACGATGACATTCGGACCGACGCCATCAAAGTCATTGAAGACGCTTTCACAGCACAAGCTTTTATCACAACGGATGCTCTCGGTAACCAGTTAACTGCGTTTCATGAGGGAGCTATGGCGCGAGCCGATGAAGCATTGCCTCAAGATAATGAGGCAATTGAATTTGGCATCATATCGCCAACAGCCACTCGTGTCATGAAAGCTCATGTGAACTACCTAAACAGGCGAAACATTCCTGTCATGTGGGACATGGGACAAGCCAGTGCATATGTGACAGCCGAAGACATCGTTTGGTTCATCGAGCACGTGGACATCCTGACGCTTTCAAGCTACGAATGGGACGTATTGGAACAAAAAACGGGGCTTACGACTTCGGATGTATCAAAGCGCCTTAAGGCATTGATTATCACGCAAGGTGCACTTGGCTCTGAACTCTACACCGAAGGCAGGCATCAACATTTCCCTGCGTTACCCCTATCAACACCGGCCAATCCCGTCGGATGCGGCGATGCCTTCAGAGGTGCATTACTGCGTGGTTTAACCCGGGGATTTGATTGGACCACAACGATGCAATTGGCCTCGCTAATGGGTGCGTTAAAAGCGCAAAGCGCAGGTGCTCAGGCACTAGTTACTGACAAAGACGAGATTAAACGACTTTTCCATTACCACTTCGGGTATGCCATTGAACTCTGATTAGCTGCTTATTACGAGGGTGCATACGCAGTCAAAGCACATGCACCGTTTCCAATCGTTCTTACGTCGACGTATTCAAAACCGACTTTAAGAAGCTGCAATCGAAGCTCTTCGGCCGAGTGCGCAACCATGCCGGGAACAACTTTATCCCAAATTCTCGTTTCGGTACATTCGACAAAAATCAGAAATTGCCCATGCGGTTTGATGACTCGCAAAACTTCTGAAAAGGCTTTTTTCAGATCCCCCCAAAAGTAAACAGTCTCAAACGCACAGACACAATCAAACGAGGCCAGTTCGAATGGAAGCTGATGAACAGAAGCTTTGAAAAATTCGCAATTTCCCGCTTTAACTGCTTCTTGATTAAGCGAAAAAGAAAAACTCAGCGCTTCGTCAGAAATATCCACACCAACAACTTTTCCGTCTGAAACAAGCTTTAGTATTTCGGCAATATTTCGTCCGCCACCACACCCGATATCTAAAACATGCCAATCTTTTTGCCAATCAATGAGAGCTCGAACTTTGCGTTCCTGTGGTTCATGTCCCGCATTCATGCAACGTAACATCACACGACCTAAAAAACCTTGAGGATTGGCACAATGCTTGAAAAAATTTCTGAGGATCATGATTCTACCAAAATGAGAATTATTCTCATTTATGGTATTACGATCCTATCCTAAGGTCAAGATTTTTTTTGCCTCAAACAATTATCCTTTGATTGTTGCTCACAAAAAATCAACCGGTCGAATTACTTCGGACGGTTGATTTTCTGTTTAGCGATGCTCTTTAGCACCGCATTAATTTCAATTTTCAGTTATTGCAACCAAGCAGTCACAAAATAACCTTGCGAAATCGGTGTAACCCAGTACAAGAGTGCATTGACAATGAAAAAAACAATCAATGGGGAGATGTCGATGTTAGCAATCTTGGGCAGGCGTGAAGAAAGAGGTCCCAAAATGGGATTCATCAAACGCCAAACCATTGCATAAGCCGGCGAAGTCGGTTGCAGCCAAGACAGCAAGACATAGATGATCGTACCCCAGAGAATGAGCTCAAGTACCCAACGGATCAGCACAAAGATGGCACATACCGGTAATGCATACCAAGCAAAAGGCAAGCCTGTTACTTGACGATTTACGATACAAACCACAATCGCCATAATGAGAGCGCCGACGATACTGGCCCACTCGTAACGACGCGAGGGCTTTAGAAATTGCGACAAGGGCACCACGAGCCAATTCGTACCGAACCAAGCCAAACGTGCAACAGGATCAAAAATGGAGAGCCGTTGATAGAAAATGAACGCTCTTAAAACCAGCAAGCAACCAATGAAGGTTGTCACCATGTTAAATAAAAATGCGATGAATTGAGCCATTGTCGTTATTGATCAATTTTTTCGGAGTACAGTCCAGTATTGTAGCGGCTTTATGGGTTTAAGCCGTTCCATGAGCTGTGTCCAATTGAAAAAAGGTCCGGGATCCGTTTTACGTCCCGGGGCAATGTCGCAGTGCCCCGTAATATATTGAATCGTCGGGTAGCGGCGGATAATGGCATCGATAAGCTCTGACAGCGCTCTGTATTGCGCTTCTTCAAAAGGTTGTGTATCACAACCTTCAAGTTCAATACCGATTGAGAAATCGTTGCAACGAACACGATTCATAAAAGAGGACACTCCGGCATGCCAGGCACGATTATTTGTGCTGACAAATTGCCGAATAAAACCGTTTCGGTCGATGAAAAAGTGTGAGGAGACCTCCAGGCCCCTTAAGGACTCAAATGACGGATGAGCGGAACAATTAATTCTGCCCTCAAAAAGTGCCGCAACGTGTCCTGTTCCGAAAACGCCCGCTGGTAGTGAAATATTATGAATAACAATTAAATCAAGAGGCGATGTGCCCTGTCTTTTATCATAAAACGGACTGACGAAGACAGCACTCCCCGTCCCATGAATCCAACCTTCTGCATCAATGTTGAACATCGTCATCTCGCGAGTTTTCTTTCGCTTCCGTTGCCTTTTTGGCACACTCTGCTGAGCAATACATGCGATTGCCACCCCATGTGCCGTCGACTTCTGCAAAATGCACTCCGCAAACGGGACACTTGATCATTTTCTTGACTGCAGGTGAAGCGTCCTTTTCCAGCTTTTTCGGCGCTTGCGCTTTTTTCCACAACGCATAAACCACTAACGCCAACAAAAAGAAAAAGGCAATTTTTCCCAACATGCCGATACCTCTAAACTACAACATCAAGCACAAATCGATAAACCAAAAAAGCCAACGTTTGCAACACAACAGCTACCCAAAAGAGCATCAATGCCCTACGGCCTCGCCAACCGAAAATACGACGTCCCAACAACAACACACCAAAGAGCGCCCAACTGAGAATTGTCAGCACGGTCTTGTGCTCAAAGGACAGCAAAGCGTCAAAGTACTGAACGCTCGAGACCATGCCCGTCAAAATCGTCAACGTTAAGAAAATAAAGCAGGCCAGCACCACGCGGAAAAGAATTCTTTCCATCATCATGAGATTGGGCATCGTGGCCACAATGCCCTCGGGCTCATCCAGTGCCAAATGATTTTTCAAACGCGTATTAAGCGTACTCATCAGAAGAGCCTGAACAACACTCATCAGCATGAAGCTATAAGCGATGAGGCCAAATGCAATATGAAGCTTGAAACTTATGTCAGCACCCACAATCGGGTTGCCTTCGGTCGGAAAAACAAGAGGCGCCCAAAGACCCACTCCGGCAATTAAAAGTACGATTGCAAAAAGCGCGTGAACTCGTGAGTAAAGTGCTCCAAAGAAAAGCACTAGTACACAAAAAAAGCAAACGGCCGAGATTGCTTGACCGAACCCCATGACGACGGTCTGCGGTGCTACGAAGATAGAAGACTGCAACACCCAAAAGTGAGCTAGAAAGCCTACTGCAATGACCGGCAACGCCCACGTCGGGGCACGGTCCCCTCGCTTTTTAAAAGTACTGACAATTTTTCCGCCCACTAGCAGATAAAAAATTGATGCAACACCGTACAATATAGAGTTTAAATCCATTTGCCGAACTCGCTAAAACCACAACGCTATCGGTTGAGAAAACAATCTGATTGTACGGCATAGAGACGGCAGATGCAGTGGTTTTATTTTTCTTTTATTTGAAACGAAATGCTCAATAACTTAAGTCAACGTCTGTCTAAGGTCATCAAGACCATGCGTGGCCAAGCCCGTTTGACAGAAGAAAATACCAAAGACATGTTGCGTGAAGTGCGCATTGCACTTCTGGAAGCCGACGTCGCCTTGCCCGTGGTGCGAGAATTAATCGCCCGCATCAAAGCCAAGGCCATGAATGAAGAAGTGATCGGAAACCTCAATCCCGGTCAGGCGTTAGTGGGCATTGTTCAAGAAGAACTAACAGACATTATCGGGGCGCGATTCTCTGACAAAGAAAAAGAGATCAATCTTGCCTCTCAGCCGCCCGCCATCATCTTATTGGCCGGTCTGCAAGGTGCCGGTAAAACGACTTCTGCCGGTAAACTCGCTCACTATCTCGTGACCGAGAAAAAGAAAAAAGTACTGACGGTGTCCACCGACGTTTATCGCCCTGCCGCTGCCGATCAACTTAAAGTGATTACGGAGCAAGCCGGCGCTGACAATTTCGCCATGGACGCTCAGGCTAAGCCACTTGCCATTGCAACCGATGCACTGGCTCACGCCAAGCGTCACTTCTATGATGTCTTGATTGTTGATACCGCCGGTCGCCTCTCCATTGACGAGGCGATGATGAATGAAGTCGCAGAGCTTCATCAATCATTGCAACCAGTCGAAACGCTCTTTGTGGCTGACGCCATGCTCGGTCAAACAGCAGTACAAGCTGCTCAAGCCTTCAATGAAAGGCTCTCTCTGACCGGCGTTATCCTCACCAAGCTTGACGGTGACAGCCGCGGCGGTGCTGCACTTTCCGTTGCCTACACCACTAATAAGCCGATTAAATTCGTCGGTGTAAGCGAGAAAATTGACGGCCTTGAACCTTTCAATCCCGAGGGTATGGCTAGCCGCATCTTGGGCATGGGTGACATTGTTGCCTTGGTTAAAGATGTTCAAAAAGCCATTGACGTTGAGCAAACTCAAAAATTAGCCCAAAAGATGAAGTCGGGCAACAAGTTCGACCTCAATGACTTCAAAGCTCAACTCGGTCAAATGAAAAACATGGGGTCGTTTTCAAGCATGCTTGAGAAACTTCCGGCGCAATTCCAGGAAGCGGCTACTAAACTTGATGACGAACAAGCTCAAAAAGCCATTGCCCGCACGGAAGGCATTATCAACTCCATGACTGCTTACGAGCGCAGCCACCCCGATGTAATCAAGGCCAGCCGTAAGCGTCGCATTGCTGCGGGCTCCGGAGTACCGGTTCAAGAAGTCAACAAACTTTTAAAACAGTTTGAGCAAACCCAAGCCATGATGCGCACGATGCAAAAAGGAGGCCTCTCCAAAATGATGCGTGCTTTGGGTGGAATGAAAGGCATGCGTGGTTTAGGCGGCATGGGTGGAATGGGCGGCTTCGGCGGTTTCGGACGATAAAAAGTGAATGATCGCACCCGTATTCTCGNNCCCGGGCCTAAATCACACGGGCTTCGGTGTCATCGACGTGATCGGAAACGAAATCAAATTCGTGGCCGCCGGGGTTGCACACGTACCAAAGGGGCCACTTGCCCAAAGACTTCAATTTATTTTCGAGCAAGTCAGTGCCTTAGCAAAAGAAACCCAGCCCTCCATGGCAGCGTGCGAAAAAGTATTTGTT
>DCTK01000069.1:0-128 GCA_002329575.1 Sutterella sp. UBA1442
CATTAAGACACGGGAGGAATCGCGCTAGAAATATGGTAATATATGTCTATGCTAGAGTTGCTTTTTAATAGGAATTGTGTTTACCAAACAGCATACCATGTGGCTTGGTGTCCGAAGTACAGAAGATC
>DCTK01000069.1:210-4683 GCA_002329575.1 Sutterella sp. UBA1442
AAGCAGTAAAAAGGCTAAAGGGGACAACAATTGACGTATCAGCAAAATAATTCTCAAGTCCAAGACTTTGTATTTGACCTGACTCAACAAACCTTCGCTTAATTTTGGCTCGGCCACAATCTTGACAAGCGTTTACTAAAGCTTTTTGCCTAAAATAGTCATCCCTATTTATTCTTGTTTTTCTTTTATGTTCGCTGTTCGCTCTACTGCCGGTGCTACTTTAATCGGTCTTTTTGCACCGGTCATGTGGGGTGCGAGTGTCTCATTAATTCGCACCATTGCTGAAAATTTCGGTATCGCTCAAGGACAATTCTTTTTGTATATCGTTGCCACCATCAGCCTGATTTTGATGGTAGGTTATCCGGACTTCAGCAAAGTTCCCTGGAAATACAAAACAATCGGTGTTGTTGTTGCCAACCTTTCAACGATTTGTTTTTGTCTATCACTTAACTATTCCGACGGCGGCACGCAGACCATGGAAGTGGGCATGGTCAACTATCTCTGGCCTACCATTACTATCGTGTTTTCGATCCTCTTTAACGGTCAAAAAGCACAATGGTGGATTGTGCCTGGTGCCGTTTTAAGTTTTATTGGAATTTTCTGGATTTTAAGTGGCGGCAATCCGGACCTTCACGCCTTTTACGAACACTTTTTAATTAACCCGATCAGCTACATTTTGGCTTTCGGTTCTGCTCTTACTTGGTCAGCCTTTAGCTCCATGACCCGAGCCTGGTCCAAAGGCCAAAACCTCAGTACCTTTATTTTCACAATTGACGTAATGATTTTCGGCGCTTTCTGGGCTTTTGGCGTAGGCGGCTCGCCGGAAATTACGATGAAGGGCGTCTTGAGCGTCATTATCGGCGGTTGCGTCATGGGAGCGGCATATGCGGCGTGGACGCACGGCATGATCTATGGCAATATCACAATGCTAGCCATTGCAAGCTACTTCACGCCAGTGCTTTCGTGCTTATTTGCCTCGCTTTTGATTGGCGCTGAACTCACGCTACCCTTCTGGCAAGGTGTGGCGATGGTGGTTTGTGGCTCCATTATTTGCTGGCACGCAACCTGGTATCGCAAGAAAACAAAAATTGCCCATGAATGACAAGAAAAAGAAAACATCCGACTCCCCTACCACTCTCATGGAGGGTGTTGGTCGGATGTTTGCTGTCATTATGCTTTTGTTAAGAGGCCTGGCAATACTTGTGATTTGCTGGTTTCTCTATCGCTACATTGAGCCCCTGCTACAATAAATCGTCGTTTCCCTCTACTTAAAGAATCGCAAACGCAAAGCATTCAGCACAACTGAAGTCGATGATAAGGCCATTGCTGTGCCCGCAATCATCGGCGAGAGCATTGGGCCGTTGAAAAAGACGTGCAATAGCCCCATCGCAACCGGAATGCCAAGAATGTTGTAACCAAAAGCCCAGCCCAAGTTTTGGTGGATATTGCGAAGTGTCGCTTTCGAGAGACGCAAAGCGGTTAGTACGGATTCCAGACCATGGCGCATTAAGATGATGTCGCCTGCCTGCGCACTTACATCCACCCCATCAGCCACGGCAAAACCGACATCGGCTTGAGCAAGCGCCGGCGCATCATTTAAACCATCGCCAACCATGGCCACCTTAAGTCCTTGGGCTTGAAGCTTGGCTATGATTTCGGCTTTCTGATGCGGTAACACCTCTGCGTGAACTTCATCGATTCCGAGTTGTGAGGCAATCGTTTTTGCCGTACGTTCATTGTCTCCACTAATCATAAGCGTCCTGACACCAAGTTCTCGCAAGGCCTTCAGTACTCGATTCGATTCAGGACGCACGGTATCTGCAACTGCAAAAATGGCAGCCAATTTATGATCAACAGAAAGCATTAAAGGAGTCAATGACTGTGAAGTCATGCGAGTTAAATCCTCCGAGACGGTCTTTAAATCCGCACCTTGTTGCATCATCAGTCGAGCATTACCCAACGCAATTTCCTTACCGTTAATATTGCCCGTTAGCCCCAAGCCCGGCATTACGACGGGATCTGCTACCACGGGATCGTCATCATAAGCAGACAAAATCGCTTTAGCGATCGGATGCTCAGAGCGAGCTTCTAATGAGGCAGCCCAACCCAACACCTGAGATTTCTCAAGCCCTTCAAAGGTCACACATTCGATGAGTTTTGGCTGTCCTAGCGTTAACGTTCCTGTTTTATCAAACGCGATCACATCAATTTTGCCCGCCGTTTCTAATGCAACGGCGTTCTTGATTAATACGCCAAGCTGTGCTCCACGAGCGCTTGAGACCATGATTGATGTTGGCGTTGCCAGCCCCATAGCACACGGGCAAGCGATTACGAGCACCGAAATCATCGCTTTAACGGCTAGTGAAATTGGTTCATCGGTTAAGATGGCCCAGCCGACAAACGTCAATACGGCTAGCGTCATTACGGTCGGTACAAAATAAAAACTCACGCGATCGGCTAGAGTTGCGACCGGTGCTTTTGATGATTGAGCACTACGAACAAGACGGATGATTTGAGCAAGCGCAGTGTCATTGCCCAAGTGCGTTATTTCAATAATTNNGTTGAGGCTACCACCAATGACATCACTGCCGACACTAACAGCCACTGGAGCAGATTCTCCGGTCAGCAACGATTGATCGACTTCGCTCTCCCCTTCTATCACCTTCCCATCAACCGGAATTCTCTCACCGGGCTGCACGAGCACTTGTTGACCGATTAAGAGCTCTGACAAAGCCACTTCTGAAACTTTACCGGCATCATAGCGTCTTGCCGTTTGCGGCACCAAACGCATCAAAGAACCGATGGCATCGCCTGCCCGACGTTTGGCTTTTGCCTCCATATATCGACCGAGCGAAATCATGGCCACAAGCACACCGCACGATTCAAAATACAAGTTCATGGCTGCCGATGCATCGCCGAGCAAAATTTGCGCCGTAGAAAACACCGAATACACAAAGGCTGAGCCTGTGCCCACCGCTACGAGCGAGTCCATATTGGGAGAACCTTGAAAGAGATTGCTTAAGCCGTCGGTATAAAAGTTTCGTCCCAAGTACATCACAAAAAGCGCCAGAGTCATTTGCACAATGGCAAATGTTGCCGGTGATTGATGTGGATCTATGGCCGCAGGCAGTGTCAGACCCACCATGTGTCCCATAGAGACGACTAGCAAAACGAAGGCGGCAATCAGCATCGGCCACAACGCTTTTAGTTGAGCCGAGAGGGCCGCTTGGGCCTGACGATTTTCATCTTCCCAATCTTTGACTAAATCTGAGCCGTCATCAAGCTCTGCGCCAAAGTTAATTTTTTTAATGCGTTCGATAACGGCATTGACGCCGGCTTGGCGCTCAGTGCCTTCAACAAGGGTTACGGTTGCACGATTTGCAGGCAAACTGACAGCCACCGCATCGACTTCAGCCATCTTACCGACCACTCGTTCGATTCGAGAAGAGCACGCGGCGCAGTGCATACCGGTTATTTTGAGTTCAAAACGTTCTTTCATGGATACGATCACTACTATTTTTCTTCAACTGTATACCCTGAAGCAACTCCAAGGTGCATACTGATATCAGAAAAATTTTATTAAAATGAGAATGTCTCTCATTTTAGTCCGATTAGGAGAAAAAAATGAATATGTTAAAAGTTGAGGGCATGCATTGCCAAAACTGTGTGAAAGCAGTCAAAGAGGCTCTTGAAGCTTTGCCCGGTGCTAAAGGCGTTGAAGTAAACCTTGAAAAAGGCGAAGTCACCTGGGAAGCCATGGGTGTGGATATTAACGCAATTAAAGAAGCCATTGAAGACATTGGTTTTGATGCACACGAATGTTGCGGTAAAACGCAATGTTGTTGCGGTCATTAACCCATAGAGCAAACCTTACAACAAAGCCCGCAGTTGCGGGCCTTGTTTTGATCAGGTCTCAGACAGATTAGTAATTTTCAGCCTTACGTTGGAAGTAAGCTTGCGGGTGATTGCACACCGGGCACATGTCCGGAGCTTGCTTACCGACAACGATATGGCCGCAGTTGGAGCATTGCCAAATCGTATCACCTTCGCTCGAGAAGCAAAGGCCACCCTTGACGTTTTCAAGTAACTTCAAATAACGGGCTTCGTGTTCCTTTTCGATAGCACCGACGCCTTCGAACAACACGGCGATATCTTCAAAGCCTTCTTCGCGAGCTTCACGGGCCATACGATCGTACATATCGGTCCATTCGAAGTTTTCGCCGTTGGCAGCATCTTGAAGATTCACTTCAGTGGTGGGCACGGCACCGCCGTGCAAGAGCTTGAACCAAATCTTGGCGTGTTCTTGTTCGTTTTTAGCGGTTTCTTCAAAAATTTGAGCAATTTGAACGTAGCCGTCTTTCTTTGCTTGACTGGCGTAATAGGTGTACTTATTGCGGGCTTGGGACTCGCCGGCAAAAGCTTCCATCAAATTCTTCTCAGTCTTGGTACCTTTCAAGTCCATGTCATTCTCCT
>DCTK01000059.1 GCA_002329575.1 Sutterella sp. UBA1442
GTGTTGGCGTCTGCAGCACCGATGACATCGCAATGTCGTTATTGGTTACCGTCATCGGACACCAAAAAGAAAAAGGTTGGATCATAACCGATGGAGGTTGGATGGCTTTGTCACGTGACCGAGGCACCGCCAATCAAAAATGTGATCAAGGCTATGGGTTAGTTTGTGATATCAACGGACAATTAATTGATGATCTTTGGGTATGTGGAGCCAATCAGGAGCATGGAATTATTGCAGCCAGAAATAACAAGACTGTTAACATTGAAGAGTTTCCAGTGGGTATGCGTTTAAGAATTTTACCCAACCATGCTTGTCCAACAGCCGCTCAGCACCCTAGGTATTTTATTGTAGACAATAGCATTGAAGTTATCGATACTTGGTCGAGATTTTATGGTTGGTAAGATAACTGTTTGTTAATACTATAAGGACCAAATTTGCGCCGGAGGAAATTCAACCGGCGCATTTTTTTATCAACTCAGAAATTTCTTCGAAAATTAACGCAAAAATTTAGACAGTATTTTTTGAAATATTCTTTGTAGATTTATTCTTCTTTTACATTTTAATTTTCGACTCGCCGGTAGCAAGACGAGGATCGATAGAAATTTTCTATACACATATTTTCAATTCCAAATTTAATCTTTTGTAATCGCTTTCTTTAACACCTCAAGATCATCGACACAATCCTCAATCTGGATCAACATATTGACCTCTTAAAAGGAAAAAATGAATTTTAGATTTATTTTATACGCATTATTTTAATACTTATCACCTGTTTTCACTCATTATATTGCGTGTTATACCGTTTTTAAAGTGAATTTTTTTGGGTTAAAAATCCCCTGAGATGAATTTTATGATCCACTTGACAATAAACTTTTTAATCATCATAATAATGCTAATTAAAACTGTTTTTCACCATTATATTGAGAATTAAAATGAGACCGTCAATCGCTGTAGAAGCCTCTCTCAAGGCCCTTGGAGCAAATTTGAAAACAGCTCGACTAAGACGTCGTTTGCCTCAATCGCAAGTTGCTGAACGTGCCGGAATCTCCCTCAACACCCTAGCGAAAGTTGAAGCCGGTGACCCCGGCGTCGCGATCGGAAATGTGGCAGCGATCATGCAAGCTATCGGTTTAGGCGCCCCTATGGGCGATATCGCGTCTCCTGCCTCGGATACATCGGGTTTGCGCCTGGAATCTGAACGTTTACCCAAACGCGCCCGTGCACCCCGTCGCCTGATCTAATATGGCACAAACCGTTTTAAAGCTTTACTTTAAAAGCTCTATCAATCCCCTGCCAATTGGGCAATTGAGCTTTGATGAGCCAGAGCGTGAGGACGCTCCGGCTTATTTCGTGTACGATCCTTTTTGGCTAGCAAACGGTTTCCCTTTAAGTCGTGACGTACCGCTTATTCCTAAAGTGTTCAAAACGGGACTCAACCAGCCTGTTTTTGGCTTCATGTATGACTTGATTCCTGGGCTTGGCGCCAAAAAAGCCGCCCGCTTTATCCATCAAAAAGACTTTACAAACATACAGTTACTGCTACAATCTCAAGAAACACTTCGCATTGGTGCCGTAGGATTTACTGAGCCCTCAGCCGAGCCTTTACCAAGCCGTACTATTGGTCCGGTGGCCCTAGATTTAGAGCGTTTAATCCTTGGTCACAGCAATATTCACGACATAGATTCTCTCTATAAGGCGCTTGATGCGCTCCCCGGCGAACGATTTAAGCTGAGCTACAGAACCAATAAAAATTTAAATGTCATTTCAAAATTTAATTCACCCGATCCGCAACGTAATTTAACGATCTGGGAAGCTGTCGCTCTGAGCTTGGCAAAACGAATGGGATTAAAAACGGTCTCGGCAGAGCTCACCTCAATGAGAGGCATGGAGACTTTGGTGAGTTTGAGATTTGATCGAGATCAAAACGGCAAACCGATTCACTGTGCTTCAGCTCGCGCTTTATTGGCGGCTCACGATATGTCAGAACATACATATTTGGAAGTGGCCGATATTTTGAATTGTGATGGTGCCAAACCTAAAGAAGACCTCTTTGAGCTATGGCAACGAATGGTTTTTAACATGGCGATCGGTAACGTCAATGATACGCTCGATAACATTAGCTTTATCCGCCAGGACGATGGTTGGCGCCTCGCTCCGATCTATTCTTTAAAGCCCGAGCCCATCTTAATTAACCGCAGACATCACGCAACGGCAGTCTCCGAGGACTGCGATCGCCCGAGTTTGGATAAAGCCGTAGAAGTCGCCCCATACTTCGGCCTTTCTCGCAAAAAGGCCCAGGCTGCGGCTGCCGAAATCACTGCGTACTGCGCTGACAATTGGGTAAAAATTGCTCAACAATTCCAAGCCGATCCCTTAGAGATGGATCTAATGCGCAAGGCTTTTGAACGTATCACAGACTAATTTTTTCTAACCTATTGTTTTTAATTATTTTTTAATCATCAACACTTCTGTTCTTCACTGATCGGTTTATCTTCCTGAGAACAATACCCATTATTTTATAAGCTCTTGTCGACCCTGACCTTTTACCTAAGCACTATTGACATAAGTCAATGATTTCGCTTCATTTTATGAAGTTTTTGACGCCAAGTTACAAACAAACCTCCAAGGGCTGATATAAAAAGAATCTTTACGGTGAGACAAGGGAGAATTGAAGCCCAAATCGGACTTTTTTTATCAGTCAATATAAGGAGATATTGCCATGAAAATTCGTTCCTCTCTTGTGGCCTGCGCAGTGGCCGGTGCTTTAGCTGCCGTTTCCATGAGCGCTATGGCGTGTTCAACCGTTATTGTCAGTAAAGACGCATCAGCAACGGGCGACATCCTGATCGGTCACAATGAAGATAACGGCGGTCGCATCTTCAATCCTCAATATTATGTGCCTCCTACCCGCTTGCCAAGCCCGGTAAGGCACAAAGCTTTATGCCGGCCAATGTGGCCACTCGTGAGCAATTTAACGCCCTTGATAGCCGCTTTAGCTACCATCCCGAGTTCGCTCAAAACGTCTTTATCAACAACGCCAACGCCGTGGATTACTTGCACGGCGATGGCAAACTTGACATGGTCATGAGTTTTGCTCAAAAAGACCTTGCCAAGAACATGATGGCCGGTGCCGTCTATGACACCTACCTCTACACACAAGAAGGCCGCGAACGCGTCACGGCATTTGATACCGTGCGCATTAAGGGTCAAACCAACAAGAAGTATTCAAGCAAAGAACGCGGTCATGACCGTTAATTCTGACGCTTAGACACTTCTTGCTCTAACCCAACCGCCGAAGCAGCATTGTATCGGCGGTTATTTTTCCCCCTAAGCACCGAAATGTGGCCTTATATTAGACATATTGGGTAGTTGGTAAGCAATCCCCTAAATTTTTTTCATATAATTGTGAGATGGACTTAAACAAGGAATACTCCTATGCAAAACAACACCCCCCTTGTGCGTATCGTCGATGATGATGAAGGTATCCGTAATTCCATGGCCTTTTTGCTCGAGGGCGAAGGCTGGGAAGTGAAGACCTACCGTGACGGTTCGCAATTTTTAGCCAGCAACGATTTCTCCCGTCCGGGTTGCATCATTTTGGACGTGCGTATGCCCAACATGAGTGGTTTGGGTCTGCAAACGCACTTAAATGAAATGGGCGTGGATTTGCCGATTATTTTCGTCAGCGGTCACGGCGATATCGACATGGCCGTTCATACGATGAAAAACGGTGCGGTGGAATTCTTGCAAAAGCCCGTTCGTGAAGAACGCCTCTTTAAGGTCGTCGATGACGTGATCACGGAATACATGAACCGTCAAGAACAAATGGCCGACGTGATTGAATTTAAGAATAAGCTCAAGAATCTGACGACTCGTGAACGCGAAGTGGTCAACTTGATCAGCTTAGGCAAGTCAAACAAGGAAGTGGCTGAACAACTCGGCATTTCTGAAAAAACGGCTCAAGTGCACCGCGGTGCTGCTTACCGTAAGTTGGAAATCCATAATGCAACGGAAATCGCCCGCTTATTGATGCGTGCGAAGGAAGATCCGGAGCTCAACGCGAAATAACGCCAAATAATCCTTTGGGAACCGGGCCGACTTTTGAAGTCGGCCTTTTTGTTGCCTAAAAAATGCCCACTGCAGAGTGTTTCCGCAGTGGGCGAAAAATTGGAAAGGCTGCTAGGCATTGCACCCGCAGTTTCCGAGGATGTCGTCAAGCTCCCTATATTCTTGACAACACCCGCCAAGTAGAACAGATACATCACTGTATCCCCCTCTTCCTACCTGGTCGAGCGTCCGTAAGCGATAAACCGAACGCTCTATGGACAAAGTCGCTACAGTACTGCTACTTCCGTCCATGTTTATATTGTCATCCCAATTTTGTCGCTTGGACATCAGGGCTTTCCTCTAGGGACTAAGATCAATTACTGAGTCAAGTCAAATTGGTGGGTCGAAAAATCGACTATTTGTCGATTTAACGCCAAGGGATTTCTTCAGGGAAAAGTCGATCGACAAGCTCACGTATTTCAACGGAGGCATCGTCAACTTTATCGAAAAGCGTGGGTGAGGCACTGCGTTCGTCCCACTGTACGGTGTAAATGTTGTTGTGACGCGAGACTTCTGTGAGCTCAAGCTTGGCATAACGCAGTGAAGAGTGACTCCAGGAGGAACCGTAAACGGCTTCATAGCGCAAAGTTTGAGGGCAGGTGTTTAAGCCCTTTTGATTGTGCATGATGCGCACGACATTAAACCCTTTGTCGATTAATGCACGACGAACCGCCAGGAAAAATTCCGGTCTGACATTAGGGTTATCTTCCAGACAAATGGTCTGACCGGAGCGTTTTCCAAAAGAAAACGTTGAGGGCGTGTCTGCACAACCGGCCAGAACGGCGGATGCGAGCATCAATGTCAACAAAAGTCCTTTGCGCATAATCTGAATGAGTGTGACCTATAAACTAAACTCAACAAAACCGATTGTATCAAGCTCAAGGCCGCTTGCCTATTGAAAAATCTAAGATAATGTTGATTTAATCAAACGTTCATACAATGCTTTATTTACCAGATTGTTCTTAGTCCTTTTGTTATGACTACACCTAGTGAAAAGCGCTCTGAAGTGGCCCTGTGGAATCCCATGTGGGCGATTTTATTGAGTTTTATCTTTACGCCGGTTTTCGGTGGCATTATTTGCGGCATGAATTGGCGCGCTATGGGCAAAGAAGAGATGAGCGTTCGCTCTTTCAGCTACATGCGCTCGACGATCTTTATCATGGTACTGTACATTTTTGCCGAGCCGATGCTGCGCGGGATCCCCTACACCCAATATGTGTTACTCACCATCATGGTACTTTTATGGTTGGTGTGGACTTTTGCCGATGGACTCAAGCAATTGAAGTACGTCAACGAAACCTACGGTGAAGACTACGAACACAAGTTTTGGGCCAAAAGCATCACTTGGGGCGTGGGCGGTTGGGTCGCTTACTACGGCTTGGCACTGACCTATGTTTTAGGTCTTCATCTGTTGGGTGTTGCCTAACGCTGACTAACGTGAGGAGGCTCGTACATGGCCGGTCGCGCTAATAAGAAAAACGCCGCAATTAACTCTCAGAGCCAACTACGTGTTGGGCCTCTTGGGTGGCGTAGCGCACACCCCGCCTCAAGCCTCTAAAGAAACGATGGATTACTTTGCTCGGGCCGCTGCCGAAGGTAATCCCGATGCACAGTACCAACTCGCCAAGCTCTTAGTCGAAGGGCAAACACTCTCAACCAATAACCGAGCCGCCTTAAAGTGGCTCAAAAAAGCCGTTGAAAAGGAACATGCCGCTAGCCAACACCTATTGGGGCGCATGTATCTGAAGGGACAAGGCGTCACTCGCGATGTCGCCCGCGCCATGGAACTTTTCCGACAAGCGGCCATTTCTGGCAATGCTGAAGCTGAATATGACCTTGCCTGCGCACTGATGGACGGCGAATCGGGTACGGTCGATGCCTACCAGGCACTTCGCTGGTTTCGATTGGCGGGCGCTCAAGGGCACGCCGCGAGTCAATATCGCGTGGGCTATGCTCTGGCTCACGGCACGGGTTGCGAAATCGATCTCGTTCAGGCCGCAAGTTGGCTTCGCAAAGCGGCCATTAACGGAGAACCCCGCGCACAGTACGAATTCGGGCTACTCTTTATTCATCCCGACTACGCTAAACGTAATGAAGAGGAAGCCTTCCGTTGGATGAAACTCTCCGCTTTGGCAGGTTACGCCCCGGCTCAATTGCAACTGGCTCTTTTTTATCAATCGGGCGAAGGAACCGTCGCCTCCTACGAAGAAGCCTTCCGATGGGCCATGAGAGCTGCGCTTCAAAATGATGAAAAAGCCCTGATGCTACTTGCGAACCTTTACCGCNNGCCAGGGACAGCGACCAACATTGCGGCCTCTTATGCATTAAGTAGCTATCTGGCCACCCGCGGCAACTCCCAAGCCCAAGCTCTGCTTTTAGCGCTTGAATCATCAGTCAATACAACGCTCAGAGCCAAGATTCAAAAATTGCTTGCTGCTGCCAAGTCTCCTGCTGAGCTTCTAAATTCCATCAGCACGCTCTGATTGTTCTCGACTAGTTTTATCTTCTAGAAAATTCAAAACATATTAAACAAATATTGAATTAATATTGGTTTAATTTGATTTCAATCTTTATTTAAATCTAATCAAGTATTAATCGAAAAAGTCATCAATGCGTTTCGTATTTTATTAATTCTCCGATCGAGAACCTTAGAATTAAACGAAATCCGTTCGCTCACTCTTAGGCGATTGCAAGCCTGAATTTTGAGAATTCTTTAATGATTGAGAGTATTTTCTCGGGATGGGATTGACAATTGACTCGTAAGAAACAATATTAATTTAATATCAAAATAATTGGATATTAATGTTATAGCGATATTGGATTGCAAACGGGGCGCTCCTTGCGCCCCGCTTTCTACTTAACGGTTAATCTTAGTTGGATTCGATCTTCATACCGCCTTCAATGAAGTGCAATTCAGCTTTTCGTTCACGTTGCGAACGCACCTCATCCCAACCCTCGCGATACAGCTCTGCAATCTCATCGGTAAGCGTAGAGAGCTCACTAACCTTGACACTGCGCCAGGTGTAGCTTTGGAGCAACTCTTTTAAGATGCCTTCAGGATCCTCAACCGTGGCCCCCGTGAGCTGAATTTCTTTAACGAAAAACGCAGGATCTTGCTCTGTACCGGTATTACCCTTGGGGATATCTTGTTCTGCCGTATCCTTGGAGACAGAGTCTGTGGGCGAGGCTACACGTTGATCGCCCGTGCGCATGTACGGGTACTGAGTCACTGCTTCTTTATCGAAAGTCGGAATCGGAGAAACAGCCCACGCAGAACCAGAAAGAGCAATCAAACCGAGAAGTGTGTAACGATGTTTGCTTATAGTCATTATCATCTCCCGTTACCGCCTCAGTCGACAATCAAATAAGGAAGGGGCCAAATGCTGATTGCCTGAGGCGTATATTCTCCTTATATGATTAATATAAGCCTTTCGGGGGACTATAACCTATGAATACTTTTGACTAATAACATTGTGCATATTGCTAAATTTCTTGTCGACAATACCATAGAGACTGTTAAAAAATGCCGATTTAACAATATGTTGTGAAAAACATGCCGTGTAAACTGATGCTTACACGGCATAAACCTATCAAAGGAAAATACTAATAAATTACGACATCATTTTTTCATAGAGAACCGCGAGGAAACCCGTGTCATTAAGACACGGGAGGAATCGCG
>DCTK01000094.1 GCA_002329575.1 Sutterella sp. UBA1442
GCGGTCAATCGACTGCGTGAGCGCAAAAATCGACGCGAAAAACCGCTTGCCGTGATGGTGGCCAATCTTGAAAGCGCGAAGCTTTTTGCTCATGTGAGCGACATTGAAGCCAAGACCCTAACCTCATCGGCCTCTCCCATTGTGCTTTTAACCCGAAAGCACGACTACGCTTTAGCCGGCATTGCCGATGGGTTAACGGACGTGGGCATCANNTTTGATTTTCCATGAATGGGCGGGGCGCCCTGCGGGGGTTAACTGGTTAGATGAGCCATTGCCCATAGCGCTTGTGATGACCTCGGCCAATGCCTCGGGCTATCCGCTTGTAACGGAAAACGATGCAGCGTTAACTGAACTTGCAAACATCGCCGATTTTGTACTCACTCACAACCGTCCGATTGTCACGCGGTGCGATGACTCGGTCGTGAAAATTATCGCAGGCGACATCGCCTTTATCCGTCGAGCTCGCGGCTTTGTACCTTTGGCGCTAAAAATTAAAGAGTCGTTACCTACAGTATTGGCGCACGGCGCTTATCTCAAAAACACCGTAGCCTTGACGCGTGAAGGCGAAATCATCTGCTCTCAACACATTGCGGACTTAGACAGTCGCGCCAATCACAGAGCGCATGACGCCGTGATTGCGCACATGCAAAGTCTCTATGAGCTTGATCCCCAAGCACACGCCTGTGATGCGCATCCGGACTTCTACAGCACGGAAAATGCCCTTCAATTGGCTCAAGAACACAATGTCCCCTGCTATCCCCTCTATCACCATGCCGCTCACGTGGCAAGCGTCATGGCCGAGATGGATCGCACGGAAGTGACATTAGGCTTGTCGTTAGACGGCGTGGGGCTGGGGCCCGATGGCTCGGCCTGGGGCGCAGAACTCTTGGCTGTCTCAACACAGGGCTTTGCCCGACTTGGGCACGTCAAGGCTTTGCCGTTGCCAGGCGGTGACATTGCCGCTCAGGAACCGGCTCGCATGGGCGCTGCGGTTTTGCATTCGTTAGGCAAAGCGCAAGCCATTGCTGAACGCTTCCCGATGCTACCGAATGCCCCTCACTTTAAAGCGTTAATTGAAAATCCGACGCTCTCTCCCATGGCCACATCCATGGGTCGCTACTTTGATGCGGCGGCTGCCCTATTGGGCCTTTGCTACAAACAATNNAAACAAAGCGATGAAGCGCACGCAGCCATGCTTTTGGAGTCGGCCGCAACTGTCGCTCAAGGCCGCGTCATTGAAGGCTCACGGATCACAGAAGACTTAGAGCTTGAACTCGATGCTTTAATGCGACACGTGGCGTTTGGTGACGATGAGATCAGTCAAAAGTCTGCAGACTTTCATGAGACGTTGGCCGACAGTCTTTTCCGATGGATTAAAGCAGCGCTTCAAAAAACCGGCTACCGTGGCCCCGTTGTTCTCACGGGTGGCACCTTTGCGAATCGCCTTTTAACGGAAAGCCTGGTCGAAAAACTCAAAGCCGCAGGTATTGACTATCACTACCCGAGAAGTGTGCCGGCGGGCGACGGTGGTGTGGCACAAGGTCAAGCGTGGCTTGCGATGCATTTACTTCAAGCAAAGCTCGAAAAACACGTCTATACGGGTGAAGGTATGATCGCCTACAATAGACTCGTAGACTTAGAAAACTCACGATAAGAATCCTTGGTGGAGAAAAACAACATGTGTCTGGCAGTCCCGGCAAAAATCATTGAAATTGAAAATCAGACCCATGCCCTTTGCGACTTTAATGGCATTCAAAAAACGGTGGATGTCTCGCTGATCACTGAGCCTCAAGTCGGCGATTGGGTGATCGTTCACGTGGGCTTTGCATTAAACAAAATCGATGAGGCCAAAGCGCAAGAAACACTTTCCCTGATGAGCGAATTGGCAAGCCAAAACGCCCCCGCATCGGCACAATAAAAGGACACACCGCCATGCATTTTGTTAACGACTTCCGAGATCCTGAAAAAGCCCGGGGACTGATTAACGCCATTGAAGCCGCGGTGGATCCCGCACGACAATACCGCTTTATGGAATTTTGCGGCGGCCACACCCATGTGCTCTCCCGCTGGGGCTTAACGGAACTCTTGCCCGCTAACGTCAAGATGATCCATGGACCGGGCTGCCCCGTGTGCGTGTTGCCCGTCTCGCGTTATGTGATGGCTATTGACTTGGCACTCAAACACAAAGAGGTCATTCTATGCACCTATGGCGATACGATGCGAGTGCCCACGCCCAAGGGCTTGACGCTGCTCACTGCCCGCTCTCAAGGCGCTGATATCCGCATGGTGTATTCGCCTGCCGATGCCGTCGAGATTGCCGCGCAAAACCCGGATCGTGAAGTAGTGTTTTTAGCGATCGGCTTTGAAACAACGACGCCAGCAACGGCGCTCGCTATCACAGCGGCCAAACACCGAGGGCTCACGAATTTCTCGTGCTTAGTCTCCCATGTCCTGACGCCAGCCGCCATGAACCACATTTTGGCAACGGCGCCTGCGCGCGGCGCTCAACCCTTATCCGGCATTGTGGGACCGGCTCATGTCTCTACCGTCATTGGCTCTGAGGCTTATCGGCCCGTCGTACAGAAGTATCACATTCCTCTTGTCATCGCCGGATTTGAACCTTTGGACATGCTCGCTGCCATTTTGATGCTCATCGAACAAGTCAATGACAATCGTGCGGACGTGGAAAATGAATTCACCCGAGCAGTAACGCCTGAAGGTAATGCCGCGGCCATCGCTTTAATGAAAGAAGTCTTTTGCTTCAAAGAGTCCTTTGAATGGCGAGGCTTGGGCGTTGTGCCGGCTTCGGCCTTGGGACTAAATCCCGCCTATGAAGCCTTTGATGCACAAAAGAAATTTTCCCTTATTGAACAACACGTCCAGGAAAATCGTGCGTGCGCCTGCCCTGCCATTCTTCGCGGTGAAAAAGATCCTGAAGACTGTGTGCTCTTTGGCAAAGTCTGCACGCCCGACAGACCCATCGGCGCTTGTATGGTGAGCTCTGAAGGTGCCTGCGCAGCCCGATACCGTTACGCCCCACGTCGTGCTCGACATGACGCTCAAACCGAGGAATAAATCGCCATGAAATCAACCTTTGCTTTAAATATTGAAAAAGGGACCGTTGAGCTCTCTCACGGCGCAGGCGGTCGCGCCTCGGCGCAACTCATTGAAGAAGTGTTTGCCAAACACTTTACAAACGAATGGTTAGATGAAGGCCACGATGGGGCGCTGCTTCCTGCCATCCGTCGACCTGTAGCTGTCTCGTGCGATGCGCACGTTGTCAGTCCCCTCTTTTTCCCCGGTGGCGATATCGGCAAACTCGCCGTCTGCGGCACCGTCAATGATGTGGCGATGTGTGGCGCAAAGCCCCTTTACCTCACCGCTAGTTTCATCATTGAAGAAGGATTTGCATTAGCTGACCTTGAACGTATCGTGAAATCCATGGCCGAGGCTGCCAAAGAGGCAGGCGTTGCAATCGTCACAGGTGACACTAAAGTCGTTGAACGCGGTAAAGCCGATGGCGTATTTATCTGCACAAGTGGCATTGGCGAGCAGTTTGAAAACACGGAAACCGTAAGCGGCAAGCGCGCCAAGCCCGGTGACGTGGTGCTGGTATCAGGCGCAATCGGTGATCACGGCACGGCCATTTTGTCTCGTCGCGAGGGGCTTACCTTTTTAACGGATTTAGAAAGCGACTGCGCACCGTTAAATAAAATGGTTGAAACGATCATGAAGGCATCCTCTCACGTGCATGTTCTTCGTGATCCGACCCGCGGAGGACTCGCCGCAACACTCAATGAAATTGCTACTCAAAGCCATGTGGGCATTGAGTTAAATGAAAGCGCTATCGTGGTGCACGAAGCCGTAAATGCCGCCTGTGAGTTTTTAGGCCTTGATCCCCTGTATGTAGCTAACGAAGGTAAACTCATTGCGATTTGTCCAGCCGAAGAGGCTCAAGCGGTTTTAGAAGCCATGAAAGCTGATCCCTATGGCAAAGAAGCCGCAATCGTGGGTCGTNNAGACAACGCCGGTTATGTGGAAATGGTGACCACCGTCGGCGGAAGACGCGCGGTGGATTGGTTAAACGCGGAACAGCTGCCAAGAATTTGTTAAGCACTTGATGCGAAAAAAGAATTAGACATTAGTGTGAGGGGCCCTAAAAAGCCTCTCACTTTTTACCCACAAACAATCCCAAAGTAATCCACAACGTTGTCCACAGAAAATGTGGAAAACTACTCTTGGGACAATATCTCCTTTGAACTCACTAAGAGCAAGTTCTCACTACTATGTTTCTACCAATTGTTTGCAAGGTCAGTAAGCAAAAATATCACAAAGTGTCTTTTATTCGCCTCATGAGCCCTCAGGATCCAGACAATATAGGGCCCTTTGATATCTAAGGAGAATTTTAAATTTACACTTATCGAACAATACGTTTTAAACCTCAAAAAACACTGACGAGAGGTTGATTTTATCTTGCTAACGACATCCCAAACAACCAAGAAATAGTTGTCTTGAGTGGAGCTGGCACAAACCAAACAATAGCCCATGCGGTTGCAATTATGTTTGAAAAATGTATCCGATATACAAACGATAGAGTCATCACATAATCTAGTAAAATCTTACGTAAGCCATTGAATAAATTATTTTTTCCAAAATTTGCTCATTGATCAAGCTGTAAAAAAAGGATCTATCATATTCTGATATTGAGTAGTTTAGACTGATTTCGGTTAAACCTTTATTAGGAGTATTTATATGATCGGAGCCATTGTTGGAGATGTTGTGGGTTCGCGTTTTGAATGGGACAACACTAGAACAAAGGACTTCAAATTATTTACAAATGAATGTTTTTTTACTGATGACACTGTCATGTCCTTGGCGATTTGCCAAGCTTTTTTGGCAACCCGATCAAATCACTACAAAAATCTTCAACAAGCAAGCATCGACATAATGCAACTTTTAGGGCGCAAGTATAGAGACTGCACTTACGGGTCACGATTTCGTCAATGGTTAAACACTGATCATCCTCTGCCCTACAATAGCTATGGCAATGGTGCTGCCATGCGTGTCAGTGCCTGTGGTTATGTCGGGCAAACGCTAGAAGAAGTCCGAGCCTATTCAAAAGCGGTGACAGAAATTTCTCACAATCACCCAGAAGGTCTTAAAGGTGCAGAAGCCACTGCCATCTCGGTTTATCTTGCCAGAACGGGGGGCAGCAAGAATGTGATTAAAAGTTATATTCAAGACAACTATTATCTTATTGATTTCACCATCGATGAAATCCGCCCAAGCTATAGCTTTCAGGGGTCTTGTCAAGGGACAGTCCCTTACGCCCTACAAGCCTTTTTTGAATCTAATAGCTTTGAAGAAACTCTTCGAACGGTGATGTATTTAGGAGGCGACAGTGATACTTTAGGAGCAATCGCAGGCGCTGTTGCTGGCGCTTATTATGGTGTACCTAAAGCTATTCGTGAAAACACGATGAAATATTTAGATTCGAACTTGATTTGTGTCATAGAAGAATTTGAAAGAACCTACCGCTGTTTTTAACTGATTGTGATGCGCTTACCAAAATAACCGTTGTTACATTCTAAGCAAAGCGCTGGTCTTATCTTTCTTTACTTAACCACTTTGTTTTGACGATCTCCAACAGCCATGTCTCATTACACTTTTTCTGCTGAGGATTANNTGTTTAGAAGTATTCAATGGACCTTTCGTTCGGAAAATTTTTTGACGAGCACCTTATAACGCTATTGATTGAATCAATAGCACTTGGTTGAGACGGCAAAAAATGTGTAAATCCATTTCATATCCCATTGAAATATTAACAAATATTGGATTTACACAAACTTATTTACAGTTTCCTTTCACGGCTGACGCATGAACGTCA
>DCTK01000007.1:0-5985 GCA_002329575.1 Sutterella sp. UBA1442
TCGGGCTTTGTCAACGATCTGAGGGCTCCTTCGGGAGCCCTTTGTATTGCATGGAGCAAAGAAAAGGCCCGGACGAATATTTGTCCGAGCTCTGAGGAAATCACAGTGAGAAATTCATTACAGATTTCTCAAGAGTGCTTAAGCGATATCTTTCAATTCACGACGAAGGATCTTGCCGACGGCCGTCTTCGGTAAAGAGTCCACAAAGACGATTTGGCGCGGAATCTTGTAGCCCGTCAATTGCGTGCGGCAGTATTTCACAACGTCATCCTTGGTGATGGAAGGATCCTTCAATACAATCACGGCTTTAACCGTTTCGCCGGAGCGTTCGTGCGGAACACCCACAACGCCGCATTCAAGCACACCGGGCATCGAAGCGATGACGCTTTCGACTTCGTTCGGATACACGTTAAAGCCCGAGACCAAAATCATGTCTTTCTTGCGGTCCGTAATCGTGATCTTACCGTTAATGTCCATGTAACCCACGTCACCGGTACGTAACCAACCGTCGCGGAACGTCGCAGCGGTTTCTTCAGGACGGTTCCAGTAACCCTTCATGACTTGCGGGCCCTTGGCGCAAATTTCACCCGTGTAAGCGGCGATGGTTTCAGGATCATCACTCGGGCAAAGACCTAAGTCCTTAAAGCCTTCGCCACGAATCGAGACTTCGGTGCTCGGAATCGGATAGCCTACGGAGCCATCCCAAGGAGCTTCGGGCAAAATGCCGCAGATACCGGGGCTAGCCTCTGTCAAGCCATAAGCTTCGAGAATGCCGTGACCGGTGACTTCCTTCCAGCGCTCGGCCACAACCTTTTGCACTTGGGTGCCGCCGGCCACTGCCATCTTCAAGTGAGAGAAGTTGAGCTTGCAGAAGTCGGGGTTGTTCAACAGTGCGTTATATAACGTATTAACGCCCGTATACACCGAGAAATTCCAACGTTCGCACTCTTTAACCAGGCCCTTCATGTCACGCGGATTGGTGATCAACACACTGCGAGAGCCCCAGTTCAAGAAGCTTAACGTCGCCGTAAAGGCAAAGATGTGATAAAGAGGTAAGGCGCACATGGCCACTTCTTCACATTCCTTGAAGGTCACGCTAATCCAAGTTCCAGTTTGTTCAACGTTAGCCAACACATTGCGGTGCGTGAGCATGGCGCCCTTGGCCACACCCGTGGTGCCGCCCGTGTATTGCAAAAGAGCCACGTCTTCGTTGCTGATTTCAACGGGTTTGAAACCGACTTGGTGACCGCGAGACAAAGCAGTACGGTAGTCAACAGCGCCGGGCAGGTTCCATTCGGGGACCATCTTCTTGACGTGCTTGACCACGGTGTTAACAAGTAAGCGCTTCACGCACGGGAACAGATCGCCCACTTGCGTCGTGATAACGTGCTTGACCTCTGTGCGATCGATGACACGTTCCAACGTCTTGGCGAAATTCTCAATAATGATGATCGCTTTGGCGCCGGAGTCTTTTAATTGGTGTTCAAGCTCGCGGGCCGTGTAGAGGGGATTGACGTTGACAATAATGAACCCTGCACGCAAGATGGCAAACATGGCAATGGGATATTGCAACAGGTTAGGCATCATGATGGCGACGCGGTCGCCTTTTTTCATGCCGGGCAAAGATTGCAAATAAGCGGCAAAGTCCTTGGTCATGGCCTGTGTTTCACTGGCCGTTAAAGTCACGCCCATGTTCGTAAAGATGGGGGCGGAAGGATGTTTTTGAGCCACTTGATCGAGAAGAGCCGGAATGTTGGCAATGCGATCGGGATCGATTTGAGCAGGAACCCCTTCAGGGTACTTGGCTAACCAAGGAAAATCGGTCATCATTAATTTCCTAATTCAGTCAAAAAGCTGTAAAAATAAGATTTTAGCCCCTATGTGCATAGATTACGAAAGTCGCCCAAAAATGAGCGACTTTTGCAACTTATGATGCCGTTAAGCCATTAGGCTAACGTGAGGCAATGACGAGCGTAGGTTTTGACGTCTTCCCAGTCCGTATAATCGATCACAGCGGTCGGATCCGTCGGGCCCTTCGTCATTTTCATAATCATTTGAATCATCTTGGTGTCAAGCCAACCCCAGTTCGGATAGTCAACCTTACCGGCGATGCATTTCACATCACGCGGCACCCAAGGCGATTTTTGCAAGAATTTTTGCATGTAGCGATTGCCTTCAGGCGTTGCCTTGATCGGCGTTCTGGCTACGACGGAGACGTTAAAGAAGCTGTGCGGCTTGGCGTTGAGCATGTCTTTGTGTTTGCCGACAAACTCATAGAAGGGTTTCGGGTACGTACCGTAAAGCACGGGGCAACCGACGATATACAAGTCGTACTTATCCCACTGTACGCCTTCACGGTCGGCTTCAATCACATCCATCATGTCGGCTTGATTACCTTCGGCAACAAGCGTTTCCCAAATACGACGGGCGACACGTGCCGTATGACCGCTGCGGCTGTAGTAGAGCACGAGCACAGATTTCATTTTGATCTCCTAATCTCCTGCCAATAATTTTCTTCGGCAGGAAAAATGACAAACGCAAGCCTAGCCAGATTTGAAACAATAATGATGACCTAAAATATTATCGTTTCTACTTACTTACTAGGTGTAAACCCTGATTAAATCAGTGGACAAAAACCATTGTAGTTGAGAAACATTGTTTCAATCTTAACGACTGAAAGACTTATTTCGTAAGTCTTCCCTCCAGTTCCGGTAAAAGATTGATGATGTCGCTAGGCTGATGCGCAATGTAGTTGGCTCCCCATGTCTGAATCGGGGTGTCGTGACGAATGTAGCCCCAGTCAACAGCAATAAAGTCCATGCCGGCAGCCCGTGCAGCCTTGGCATCACGGATGTCATCGCCAACATAAATACAGGTCTCGGCAGATGCTCCGATAGTTTCAAGCGCCACGAAGAGATTATCAGGGCTGGGTTTTAGGTGTGCCGTTGCGTCCCCGGAAATAATGGCGGCCGCTCTACCCGTAAACCCGGCTTTTTCAACCAACGGATCAGTAAAGCATGCAAATTTATTGGTCACAATGCCCCATTGCCAGCCTCGGGCTTCCAGCGCATCCAGCATTGACGGGATGCCTTGGAAAATGGTCACGTGATCGCAACAGTGTGCTTGATAGTCGGCAAGAAAGTCGGCCTTAATTTTTTCAAAAGACTCATCTTCGGGTTGCAGGCCAAAGCTGGCCCATAGTAGACCTCGAGCACCGGCCCCGGCGTATTCTCGCAAGGTCTCGTAGGGCAGTTCTTCCAGAGCCATGGCTCGGCGAATTCGATTCATACTGGCAACAAGATCGGGGGCACTGTCAACAAGCGTTCCGTCAAGATCAAACAACATCAAAGGCATGATTGAGACCACTTAACAAAGTTTATAAAGAGAAAAAAGGGCGCTCCCGAAAATGGGAGCGCCCTTTAGAATCAATTAATGCACAAAGGCAGCATCAATTATTCAGCGCGAGAGCCGACCACTTCGACGACCGTGCGGCGGTTCGGAGCCAAGCAGGCGATGAATTCAGCCTTGGATTGGCCTTCCGTGCAGGTCACGACAGGATTGGCAGGACCCTTACCTTCGGTTTGGATCTTGTCAGCGGGCACGCCTTCACGAACCATGATGTTCTTGACAGCAGCAGCACGACGTTCGCTCAAAGCTTGGTTGAAGTCAGCAGGACCCGTTTCGTCGGTGTAGCCGGTGGCCATCACGACGTCAACGTTCAAACCGGACATACGAGCAACCAATTCTTGCAACATCTTAACGCCTTCGGGTTTTACGCGAGCGCTGTTGAGGTCAAAGAGGGTGTCGGCAGCCAAAACGATCTTGCCGCTGTTGGCAACGTCACCGTCGCAACCGGTACCTTCGGCCAAAGCCGGGGTCCAGANNCGCTCTTGACGATTTCCTTAGAAGAGGAAGTCACATAGGGAGCGATGTCAGTAGCTTGAGCCACACCGCCGAAAGCGAGCATGGCAGCCATTGCGGCGCTCATAGCAAATACTTTTTTCATAGATTGTCTCCAATTGGAATTTTTGCGGTTAAACAACCAGACGACCGCAGGCGTCCGACCCTGTCCCTCCGCCCTCGCGAGTGGCCTTTGCGGGGACAGTGATCCAAGCTAAATTCTATTCTGCCACGTTTTGGCTAAATTCTGTAATTTTTCTCGACTTAGATTTCTAAGCTCGGTCGATTGTTGCTTTTTTACAACTAGCTGGCCGTCAACCCAAACATGGGTAATGTCTTCACGACCGGCGCTATACAACAGCTGTGAAGCAGGGTCCGATACCGGAATCGAATCGGCGGCTCCTAAGTCGACGGCAATGATGTCCGCGTCTTTGCCGGCTTCGATAGAACCGATGCGATCGTCCCAACCGAGTGCTTTGGCTCCGCCCATGGTTGCCGCGTACAAAAGGTCAGCGACTTTCATGACGGTTGTGTCATTGGCGACGGCTTTGCCAAGCATGGCCGCCAGTCGAGTTTCGCCCAACATATCGAGTTTGTCGTTGCTGGCCACGCCGTCAGTGCCGATGGCTAAATTAATGCCGGCTTGCATCATGCGTGAGACAGGAGAAAAACCGCTTGCCAGTTTTAAGTTCGAACAAGGACAGTGCACGATGCTTGCGCCGGCTTGTGCCAAAAGTTCGATTTCTTTGTCATCAGGGTGCACGGTGTGCACAGAAATGAAACGATCATTTAAAAGACCGAGTTTATGTAGACGCTCAACAGGACGCATGCCGTATTGTTTCAGAGAGTCTTCAATCTCAGTTTGTGTTTCATCAACGTGCATATGGATTCGAGCGCCATATTTCTCGCTTAAGTCCCGTGCGGCTGTCAGCATTATGTCGCTAACGGTATAAGGGGCATGAGGGCCTACCGTAACACGCACGTTGCGACTGTCGGCAAACTCTTCAAAAAGTTCATGCGCGCAGCGAATATAAGCTTCATCGTCGGCGGCCATCGCTGACGGGAATCCGATGATGATGGCAGAAACCGAGCACTTCATTCCGGCCTCTGTAAGTCCTCGAGCAACATCGGCGGAAAAGAAATAATGATCGCTTGCGCAGGTAACGCCCGAATTAATCATTTCTTCGCCGGCAAGTAGCGCTCCATCATGACAAAACGCCGGACTCATCAGTTTGCCCTCGGCCGGCCAAATTTTCGTTTGAAGCCATTGCATCAGTGGCAGGTCTGCGCCCAGTCCACGTAAGAGATTCATCGGTGCATGAGTGTGCGCGTTGACAAAACCCGGCAATACAATGTGATCGGGAAGTTCATAAACAACGTCCGCCGTAACGTCGGCGCATTGGGCTGGGTCAAGGATGGCGACGATACGTCCATCGTTGATCAGAATGGCTTGATTGGATAGTACGGCTCGATCCTCGGTCATGGGCATGACGTGCCCGGCACGGATCATTGTCTGAACATGCATTGTCTGTCCTCGCTCAAAGAAAAGGTGTGATGCGATATTGTAGGGCACGGGCGTTCACATTTTCGAAGCTTTTTGTTTCAGTGCGAAAATTTCTCTTAATAACATTATTAACGCCTTGATTTTTAATGAAAAAATATAAGCTTTTGAATGGGAAATTTTGCCGGTTTCCTGTTAAAATCAGCAGATTGCATAAAAACGTCAATGGATATTGAATCAATGTCGGATAACGAAGAAATTAAAGACGAACAAAACGAAGAACTCACCGAAGCTGAGAATAACGGTACACAAGAACCCGGGTCGATGATCGACATCGCGCAGGAGCTTTTGCCCGTATCGCTGGAAGCAGAAATGAAGCGTGCTTACCTCGATTACGCCATGAGCGTGATCGTGGGTCGCGCCTTGCCTGACGTGCGTGATGGCTTAAAGCCTGTGCACCGTCGTGTTTTGTTTGCCATGCAACAAATGGGTAACGTGTACTCACGTCCGACGAAAAAATCGGCCCGTGTGGTCGGGGACGTGATCGGTAAGTACCACCCGCATGGTGACAGTGCTGCCTATGA
>DCTK01000007.1:6010-15755 GCA_002329575.1 Sutterella sp. UBA1442
ATCCGTTGGTTTACGGTCAAGGTAACTTCGGTAGCCTCGACGGCGACAGTGCTGCGGCTATGCGTTACACCGAAGTGAAATTGCAGAAGTTGGCCGGTGAGATGTTGGCCGACATTGAAAAAGAAACGGTTGACTTTTCTCCTAACTACGACAACACCGAGAAAGAACCGACGGTGTTGCCGACTCGCATTCCTCAGTTATTAATTAACGGTAGTGCCGGTATTGCAGTTGGGATGGCAACGAACATTCCGCCGCACAACTTAGGCGAAACAATTGATGCTTGCGTGCATTTGCTCAACAACCCCGAGGCCACGGTCGATGACTTGATTAAGTTTGTGCCGGCACCTGACTTTCCTACTGGGGGCACGATCTTCGGCTTAAAAGGCGTCATTGAAGGTTATCGTACGGGACGTGGTCGCGTCTTGATGCGAGCCAAGACGCACTACGAAGAATTCGATCGCGGCCGTCGCACGAGAATCGTTGTTGATGAAATTCCATATCAAGTCAATAAGCGTGTCTTGGTTGAAAGCATTGCCCATCTCATCAATGAAAAGAAAATTGAAGGCATCAGTGATCTTCGAGATGAAACCGATAAGGACGGCGTGCGTGTAGTCATCGATTTAAAGAGCGGAGTCGTTGCCGATGTAGTGCTCAACAACCTCTATAAGATGACGCAGCTGCAGGACTCCTTCGGGATCAATATGGTGGCATTGGTTGACGGTCAACCGCAATTGCTCAACCTGCGTCAGATTGTCGAAGCTTTCTTGATGCACCGTCGTGAAGTGGTCACGCGTCGTTGCTTGTTTGAACTTCGCGAAACTCGTGCACGCGGTCATATTTTGGAAGGCTTGGCTGTAGCACTGGCCAATATTGATGACTTTTTAGCCATTATTCGCAATGCGCCGACGCCCGAAGTGGCAAAGGCCGGTTTGATGAGTCGTGGCTGGAGCTCTTCTTTGGTCAGCGAATTACTCAGTCGCGCTTCGGCTGATATTTCGCTTTACCGTCCGGAAGATATCAGTGCCGAGCTTGGCATGCACGACGGTCAATATCATTTGAGCGAAAAGCAAGCCGAAAGCATTTTACAAATGCGCTTGCAACGCTTGACGGGTTTGGAACAAGACAAGATTACGCAAGAGTATCGTGAAGTCATCGATAGCATTACGGACTTAATTGATATTCTCCAAAAACCGGAGCGTGTGCGTCAGATTATTGAAGAGGATCTGTTAAAGATTAAGGCTGAGTATGGCGATGAGCGCCGTTCGGCCATTGATCCTTCAGGTGACCCGAACTTTAACGCTCGCGATTTGATTCCGCGTCGTGAAATGGTTGTGACGATGACCCGTGACGGCTATATCAAGGCACAACCTGTCGATGACTATCAAGCGCAAAAGCGCGGCGGTCAAGGTAAGAAAGCCGCTAGCATGAAAGAAGGCGATGTGATCGATCAGCTCTTTATCGCCAACTCGCATGACAGAATTTTGTGCTTCTCGGACTTCGGTCGCATGTACTGCTTGGACGTTTTTGCGTTGCCTGAAGGCTCGAGAACTTCCAAGGGGCGCCCTATCATCAATTCCGTGCCTTTGGCTGAAGGCGAACATATCACGGTGGTATTGCCGATTACCGATTTCGATGACAAGCACTATGTCTTTATGGCAACAGCCAACGGCGTGGTGAAAAAGACCCGCTTAAATGACTTTGCCAATGTTCGTCGTTCCGGTATCAATGCGGCCGGTTTGGATGAGGGCGATCACTTAATTGGTGCCGCCATCACCGATGGTGAACACGATGTGATGTTGTTCTCGGATGCCGGTAAAGCGGTTCGCTTCGGTGAATCCGATGTTCGACCAATGGGTCGTGCAGCCCGTGGCGTGCGAGGCATGCAACTTGAAGAAGGCCAACAAGTCATCGCCATGATTGTGACCAACTCCGAAGAGCAAACGGTGTTGACGGCTACGGAAAATGGCTACGGCAAACGCACCGAGGTGGCGGAGTACACGCGTCACGGTCGAGGCACCAAGGGCATGATTGCCATTCAAACGAGCGAGCGTAACGGTAAGGTTGTCGCTGCGACGTTAGTTGATGAAAACGATGAAGTCATGCTTCTGACCGTCAAGGGCAAGATTGTTCGCACACCTGTGGCTCAAATTTCTGTGCTCAAACGCGCTACGCAAGGTGTCACGCTCATCTCGATTAAAGATGACAGTCTTGTGGCTGTACAACGCATTGCAGAAAAAGATGTCGAAGAAGACAAGGCTTCCGAAGTGGCAGAAGTGACAGAAAGTGGCGATAAGCCTGTCGCTGAAGTTGCAGAAGGCTCAACGCCCGAAGGTGAAGAGCCCACTAAAGCCTAAATATATAGAGTAATTCAGTTGAGCTGGATTGAGAAACGATAAAACCGAGACCTTCGGGTCTCGGTTAATCACAAAAATAGATAACTAAGATGATTCCTGTTATTACGGTAGACGGCCCGACCGCTTCGGGCAAAGGAACGATTGCCTCACGAGTGGCGGCGCAATTGGGATTTCATTATCTCGACAGTGGCGCTCTTTATCGACTCACGGCATACAAAACCCTCAAAAAGGGCATTGATCTGACCGATGAAGTAGCCGTGGCAGAAGTTGCGGCAACGCTAGCGCCCCATTTTGAAGGCACAACCATCATGCTCGATGGGGAAGATGTCACGCAAAAAATCCGTGCCGAGGAAGTTGGGTTAGCGGCCAGTAAAGTCGCCGCCTTAATGAGCGTACGCAAAGCGTTAACGGATGTTCAGAAAAATGCCCGACGCGCTCCCGGCTTGGTTGCGGACGGCCGCGACATGGGCAGTGTGATTTTCCCCGATGCCGAACTGAAAGTCTTTCTTACGGCCACGGCAGCTGCCCGTGCTCAAAGACGATTTAATCAGTTGAAAGAAAAAGGAATTATTGCTAATATCGACACCCTTACGCGGGATTTGGAACAGAGAGATCGACGCGATACAGAACGCGCCGTCAGTCCTCTTCTGCCCGCGAAAGACGCAAAAATTCTCGATTCGTCGAATATGACAATCGAAGAAACGGTAGCGCAGGTACTGCAGTGGTACCAGGAGCGTTGCCGATAGTATCGCGGGAAGCCGCGATACGCCCGGCAAACCGGCAATGGGGCCGGCCCGGTTTTTATTAACCTTGCGCAATACTGAAATTGAGATCGTCTCGATCGGTATTTGCGTTTAACTTTTTATTAACATGTCTGAAAATCTTAACCAACCCGAGTCTTTTGCTCAGCTTTTTGAAGAAAGCTTAGCTCGTCAAGAAATGCGCCAAGGCGAAGTCATCACGGCTGAAGTGGTGCGCGTTGACTACAACTTCGTAGTCGTTAACGCCGGCTTGAAGTCCGAAGCCTATGTGCCCATCGATGAATTCAAGGACGATCGCGGCGAAGTGTCCGTGAAGCCGGGTGACTTCGTGGCCGTGGCGATTGAACAAGTCGAAAACGGTTACGGCGATACGATTTTGTCTCGCGACAAGGCCAAGCGCCTTGCCGCTTGGATGAACCTTGAAAAGGCTCTCGAATCCGGCGAACTCGTCACCGGTACCATCACCGGCAAGGTCAAGGGCGGTCTCACCGTCATGACCAACGGCATTCGTGCTTTCTTGCCGGGCTCCTTGGTCGACACGCGTCCTGTTAAGGACACGACGCCGTACGAAGGCAAGACCATGGAATTCAAGGTCATCAAGCTCGACCGCAAGCGCAACAACGTGGTTGTTTCCCGTCGTGCCGTGGTTGAAGCCAGCATGGGCGAAGAACGCGCCAAGCTCATGGAAACGCTCAAGGAAGGAGCCATCGTTAAGGGTATCGTCAAGAACATCACCGACTACGGTGCCTTTGTTGACTTGGGCGGTGTGGACGGCTTGTTGCACATCACCGACCTCGCATGGCGTCGCGTGCGTCATCCGAGCGAAGTGGTTCAAGTCGGTCAAGAACTCGAAGCCAAAGTGCTCAAGTTCGACCAAGAAAAGAACCGTGTGTCTTTGGGCTTGAAGCAACTCGGCGAAGATCCGTGGATCGGTATCGCCCGTCGCTATCCGAAGAACGCTCGCTTGTTCGGTAAGATCACCAACATCACCGACTACGGTGCCTTCGTGGAAATCGAAGCCGGTATCGAAGGTTTGGTGCACGTCTCCGAAATGGATTGGACCAACAAGAACGTTGATCCGAAGAAGGTTGTTCAATTGGGCGATGACGTCGAAGTCATGGTTCTCGAAATCGACGAAGAACGTCGTCGTATCTCCTTGGGCATGAAGCAATGCAAACCCAATCCCTGGGAAGAATTTGCTCAAAGCCACAAGAAGGGGGACAAGGTTGTCGGTCAAATCAAGTCCATCACCGATTTCGGTGTGTTCATCGGTTTGACGGGCGGCATCGATGGTTTGGTGCACTTGTCTGACCTCTCTTGGACCGAAGCCGGTGAAGAAGCCGTTCGTAAGTACAAGAAGGGTGACGAAGTTCAAGCCGTGGTGCTCGGTATCGACACCGAACGTGAACGCATCAGCTTGGGTGTTAAGCAATTGAGCGGTGATCCGTTCTCCAACTTCACGAGCGCTCATGAAAAGGGCTCTGTGGTGACGGGTACGGTCAAGAGCGTTGACGCCAAGGGTGCCGTGATTGACTTGGGTGACGAAACCGAAGGTTACTTGCGTGCCTCCGAAATCTCTTCCGAACGCGTGGAAGATGCCACGACGCAATTGAAGGAAGGTGACAGCGTGACGGCTCAGATCATCAGCATCGATCGCAAGAACCGTAGCATTCAATTGTCCATCAAGGCTAAGGATGCCAGCGAAGCCCGTCAAGCTTTGGATCGTATGAATCAAGACTCCCAAAGCGCTGCCGGTACGACTAATTTGGGCGCCTTGTTGAAGGCTAAGCTCGAACAAAAGTAATCGGAGAAGCATGGTGGATGCCATGACGAAATCCGAGCTGATTGAACGGCTCGTAGAAAAAAATGCTCGTTTGAGCGCCAAAGATGTTGACGAATCCGTCAAAGCGGTGCTCGATGCCATGATCCAGGCTATGGCCGGTGGATCGCGCATTGAAATCCGCGGGTTCGGCAGCTTTTCTTTGAACTACCGCCCCGAACGCGTGGGACGCAATCCCAAGAGCGGCGCGAGTGTGGTAGTGCCGGCAAAGTATGTGCCTCACTTTAAAGCAGGCAAAGAAATGCGGGCTCGCGTGGATGCCTCTGTGCAAAACGCTGAGTAACGCTTCGACATACTAGTCGGATAACGAGAAGGGGAATTGTGAGCAATCACAGTTCCCTTTTTCCTGGCCTCAATAAAAGTACCTAAAATTCAAGCTTTTTCCCCTAAGGCGCTAAGCTTAGTAGACGTAAAAATTACGGTAATTCGCCTAGAACCCCTGAGTTTATTGCCATTTGGTGCTTCGTATAATCAAAAGATAGTTTTGCCGACTCATTTGGCAACTAATTCTCCAACAACAAAAAGAGAGAAAGCATATGTATAACTTTTTAGCAGCGTTTGTTATCTGCGGTGGGATCATCATCATCGGTGAATTGATCTCCCATTGGACTAAAGCTTGGGTTCCTTCTGTTTTTGCCTCGGCCTGTATTTTGTTGGTCGGCTATTGGACAGTAATTCCTTATGACCTGGTCAAAGACTCTTTCTTGATTCCGTTTGGCTCCACTTTGGGTATTTTCTTGTTGATTACCCACATGGGTACGATCATCAGTCTTGAAAACTTGATGAAGCAATGGCGCACGGTGGTGGTGTGCTTGTCGGGCTTGGCCGGCATGTGTATTGCTGTGTACTTCGTGTGCCCGTTCATGATGGATCGCTCTTTGGTTATCGCTGGTCTTCCGCCTTTGACGGGTGGCATTGTGGCTGCAACCATGATGCAAACTGCTGCTACTGAAGCCGGTCTTTTGACGGCAGCCGTTTTTGCTATCACGATGTACTGTGTACAAGGTTTTGCGGGCTATCCCTTGACGGCTATTTGCTTAAAGTACGAAGGCCGTCGTTTGCTTGAACGCTATCGTGCCGGTGAACGTGCTTCTGCTGCAGATGCTGAGGCAGTTAAAGAAGTAACGAAGTTGCCTGAAGAACGTCACGGTATTTTGACCGTGCCGGAAAAATTTAATACCCCGGTGGTGATTCTCACCAAGCTCGGTATTGTTGCTTGGTTGGCCTTCTTGATGGGCGGTTGGACCGGTATCAGCGGCGCCGTGTGGGCATTGGTCTTTGGTGTTATTTTCAGCACGTTGGGCTTCTTGGATACGAACTCGTTAATTAAAGCCAACTCTATGCAAATCCTCATGTTTGCCTTGACTATGTACGTGTTCGAAGGCTTGAAGGACTGCACGCCGCAAATGTTGATCGACTTGATCGTTCCGATGGTTGAAATGATCGTGATCGGTGTGGCCGGTATGTGGTTGTTTGCTTACATCACCGCTAAGATCTTGAAGATGTCTCCGTGGTTGACGTTTGCTAATAGCTTGACGGCTCTTTACGGCTTCCCGTTCAATGCCTTGATTACCGAGTCGACTTGCACGGCAATGGCAGAGACGCCTGAAGAAAAAGAATATTTGATGAGCGAACTTTTCCCCTCGATGATTGTGGGTGGTTTCGTGACTGTGACGATTGCCTCCGTGCTCATTGCCGGTGTGTTCGTGACAATGTTCTAATTAACAGAATTTGCACCCGTTACAAGCTATTGTGACGGGTGTTTTCATATAGGAAGGTGAAAAATGGATATTCAAGCACTGGGCGCCAAGTATCATGATTATTTGATTGAAATGCGCCGTTGGTTTCATGCTAATCCGGAAGTCAGTTGCGAAGAGTTCAATACTTCGGCTCGCATCAAAGAAGAACTCGATAAGATGGGGATCGCTTGGCGCCCCTGTGGTTTGAAGACCGGTGTGATGGCAACCATTGAGGGTGGCAAGCCCGGCAAGCGCATCATGCTTCGTGAAGATATCGATGCGTTGACGGTTAATGAAGAAACCGGTCTTGAATACGCCAGCAAGAACCCGGGCGTTATGCACGCCTGCGGTCACGACTGTCATATTGCCATTTTGTTGGCAGTGGCAGGCATGCTGAACGAAATCAAAGATGAGCTGTGCGGTACGGTCGTTTTAGCGTTCCAACCTGCTGAAGAAAATGCAAAGGGCGCTTTGGGCATGATGCAAGAAGGCCTTTTGGACGGCGTTGATGTGTGCTTCGGCATGCATGTTTGGTCCGATATCCCGAGTGGCAAGATTTCCGTGCGTGACGGTGCTGCCATGGCTTCTGCTGACCAATTCATCATCGATATTGAAGGCGTGAGCGGACACGGTGCTACGCCGCACTTGTGCGCTGACGTTGTTCCGATGACTTCCGCCATTATCCAAAGTTTACAAACAGTTGTCAGTCGTGAAATCGATCCGACCGAAACAGCAGTGTTGACCGTCGGTACCATTCAAGCCGGGACTCGTTGGAACGTGATTGCCGGTAAGGCCCAAATTACGGGAACGACGCGTTGCTTCAGTAACGCCGTACGCGATCAATTCCCTGAAGCAATTGAACGCATTGCTTCTCAAACTGCAGCTGCGTATCGCGGTAGCGTCAAATGCCAATATAACGGCATGGTGCCGCCTACGATTAATGACGCGAAGTTTGCAGCCTTGGTCCGCAGTAGTGCTAAGAAAGTATTGGGTGAAGATGCACTGTACGACTATCCGTTGACCATGGGCGGGGAAGACTTCGGATACTATCAACAAAAGATCCCTGGTGTGATGGTGCTTTTCGGTGTGGGTAATCCTGCCTGTGATGCCGTTCACCCGCAACACTCCTGCTATTTCAAAGTCGATGAAGATGCTTTGATTAAGGGGGCGATGACGCATGTTCAAATCGTGCGTGATTTCTTAAACGGTTAACTTAATTTTTAGTTAGTTCGTTTAACGATAGCCTCGGCCCCTCGGGTTCGGGGCTATTGTGTATACACGGTACAATGAAAAGATGTGTGCAAAACGGTGAATTTCATGCAACGAGAAGACTTAAAAAATGCCACGCGAATTGTGGTCAAAGTGGGATCAAGTACTATCACGCACTCAAACGGCAAGTGTGACTTTGCCCGTATAGATCGTTTGGCTCGTGAATTGGCGGATTGGCAAAATCGCGGCAAGCAAATGATTTTGGTGACTTCCGGCGCCGTGGCCGTGGGTGTCGATCGTTTAGGATTGCCAGAAAAGCCAAAAACCATCCCGGGTAAACAAGCCGCTGCTGCCGTGGGACAAGGCATTTTGATGCATACCTATGAAAAGATCTTTGCCGAATACGGACAAGTGGTTGCGCAGGTGCTTCTGACTCGTATGGAAACCATTGATCGTCACCGTTATACGAACGCGCGTAACACGTTCATGGAACTAATTAACCAAGGCGTTATCCCGATTGTCAACGAAAATGACGTCGTTGCATTGGATGAACTTAAAATCGGTGACAATGACAATATGAGTGCTCTGGTGGCCAGCATTGTGGACGCCGATCTTGTGATTATTCTCTCGGACGTTGACGGTCTTTATACCGCGAATCCGCAAACGCATCCCGATGCAAAATTGCTTCACCGTGTGGATGAAATTACTCCTGAGATTGAAGCTTCAGCCGGAGGAGCTGGTAGCTCTGTTGGCACGGGTGGAATGTTTACCAAATTGCAAGCGGCTAAAAATGCAACGACAAGTGGCATTAATCTGGTGATTGCCTCCGGAAGCATGAAGGATGCCGTGACTCGAATTCTTGAAGGAGAAGAAATCGGAACGCTTTTTGTGTCCCGCGAAAGTCGTTTGCAATTTAGAAAGCGTTGGTTGGCTTTTGGTGCNNATTGTGAACGAGCCATTAAAAAAGCTGGCGGCTGCAGCATATTGCCAGTTGGTATTGTCAAAGTTGAGGGCGACTTTGAGGCAGGCAATACCGTGAGTGTGGTGACATTAAATGGGCACGAAATCGCGCGAGGTTTGACGCATTATTCTTCGGAAGAGCTCAGCAAAATTCTTGGGGCTCAAAGTGAAGATATTGAATCAATTCTGGGACACAAAGCATTCGATGAGGTGATTCATCGCGATGATTTGGTCATTTTAACTTGAGGGCAAGAGATGGATATTCGAGAAGCTGTACGTGTAAAGGCACAAGCGGCGCATGATGTTGCCGCTACTTTGGCTGTAGTCCCCACGGAAGTTAAAAATCGTGCACTTTTGGCAATGGCCGAGGCTTTGGTGGCAGAAAAAACACTCATTTTAGAGGCCAATGCCAAGGATATGGCCAACGCCCAGGCTAAGGGCATGAAGACGTCCATGCAAGATCGTTTGAAATTGACCGATGCTCGCATTGAAGCGATGGCTGAAGGTCTTCGTCAAGTAGCGGCCTTGAGCGATCCTGTGGGTGAAGTTTTAAGCGATAAGACTCTTCCTAATGGATTAAACGTACGAAAGGTGCGCGTGCCGTTGGGTGTTGTGGCCATGATTTATGAGGCACGCCCTAATGTCACGGCTGATGCTATTGGTCTAGCTCTTAAAACAGGTAACGCCGTAGTGTTAAAAGGTGGAAGTGAAGCTCTTCACTCCAATGAAGCAATTGCCGGCGTTTTGCGAGATGCGGCGGTATCGGTAGGGATGCCGGGCAAAGCCGTTCAATTTATTGATATTACGGATCGACAGGCCGTTACTGAACTCATTCGTATGAACGGTCTTGTTGATGTAGCCATCCCGCGGGGCAGTGCCCGA
>DCTK01000076.1 GCA_002329575.1 Sutterella sp. UBA1442
TCTTTCATCTCCTCAAGCTGCTCAACGGTCATGGCAGCTGCGCCGATGTCGGTATTCAAGTCGCCGTCTTCCTCGACGTCCTCACCGGTCACATCCGTGAAACCGTCAATCACGTTGTCGATTGTTTCGGTGTTGTCACGCACCTTTTCGGCTAAATTCAACAACTCTTGAATCGACAAGGGCGACATCAACACGATTTGAACCAAACGTGCACGGTGTTGTTCGATGCTCTTGGCGACTTCAATTTCACCTTCGCGGGTCAAGAGCTTGTGGCTACCGACACCGCGCAAGTAGGCGCGCAAAGGATCCTTGGACAGGCCTGCGGACTCTTCCGGCGTCAAAATCGTTGCGGCATCTTCTTCATCGATGTCATCATCAACGGTTGCTTGTTGCTCCGCGAGCATTGCAATCGTGTCTTCATCGGGCGTTTGATCGAACACCTGAACGCCGAAGCGAGCCAAACCCAACGTAATTTCACCCAAAGCATCTTCACTGCGAAGGGCACTTTCAGGCAATAAGTCGTTAATTTCGGCAATCGTTACCCAACCGCGCGAACGGCCGAAGCGAACCAACTGACGGTAACCGTTTTCCGCCCCCTCTTCGGTTTCTACTTCGGCAGGCAAAAGATCCGCTAAGGGATCCTTGCGCTTTTTACCGCCACGACGCTTCGGAATGACTTCTTCAACAATGTCGCCATCTTCGTCACTCATAGCCTCATCGGCGAAGTCTTCGACATCGGCAAGATCTTCCAAATCCTCTTCCAATGCCTCCTCGTCAGAGCCGGCCTGCTCTTCGAGTTGCAATTCACCCTTGAGTTTGAGCTTGATATTGTCATGCGAGCGGATCCACTTCATGAAATCTGCGTCAGAGAGCATCTCTTCGGCAAAGGCTTCATCCAAGTCGTCTTGCAACTCAACTTCGTTTTTAGCAGAAGCACGAGTCTTCTTGGCAGACTTGGCCGCTTTTTTGACAGTCGATTTCGTCATAATCTAGATATCTAAAATGTACATTCACCGGCCGTTGATCACTAGCAACGTGACTCTTAGATATAAAGGGCGCTTTAAATCGGAGCAAATAACCCCGAGACGGTTTGTAATATTCAATAAACCGAACACAGAAACAATATGAGCGCTCTTAGCCTTTAAGCCGCTTGCGGCATCAACAACGGTTGACAAACTACACCGACCACACTCTCGTACAGTCGGAACGCAAAAAACTTAATCATTGCCGATTTTTCAGGCGCTTTTCGACCTAATCGGACAAAATTCCCAACAGTCGGTATCTTGGCTAAGAGAATAGAAAAGAATTGTTCGTCACAAGACGATGGGCCGATCACCTACTGCGAACTTATCAAGATACACTAAGATGATCTCATCTGTGTAAAAACTTAATAAGTTTCCTTAAAATTATTGATTTAGATCAACCTTTTAAATACAACTCCGTCCGGTCATCGTGATCCAAGAAGCCACGAAGCTTATTGGCACGACTTGGGTGACGAAGCTTGCGAAGGGCCTTGGCTTCGATCTGACGAATTCTTTCGCGAGTAACGACAAATTGACGGCCCAGCTCTTCGAGTGTGTGCTCGGTATTGGTATCAATACCGTAGCGCAACATCAAAACCTTCGCTTCGCGAGGACTCAGCGAGGCCAGTACTTCGTGAATGACTTGCTTGAGGTTATCGTTTTCAACGTTTTGTAGTGGCCCGCTCGTCTCCTTGTCTTCGATAAAGTCCACAAGGTGCGTATCCTCATCGTCGCCGACCGGCAAATCAATCGAAATCGGATCTCGTCGAGCTCGCATGATGGTGCGTACACGTTGTTCAGACAAACCGACCTCGTTGGCAAGATAGGCGTACGAGGGTTCTTTGCCGAATTCTTGTTGGTATAGGCGCGAAATGCGCATGATTTTGTTGATGTTTTCAACCATGTGCACAGGAATACGGATCGTGCGGCCCTGATCGGCCAATGCGCGAGTAATCGATTGACGAATCCACCAGGTTGCATAGGTTGAGAACTTATAGCCGCGACGATACTCAAACTTGTCCACGGCTTTCATCAATCCGATGTTGCCTTCTTGGATAAGATCCAAGAATTGCAGACCGCGATTGAGATAATGTTTGGCAATGCTGATCACCAGGCGCAAATTGGCCTGGACCATCTCTTGCTTGGCTTGCTGCACTTCGCGCTCGGCCTCACACATCTTTTGGTACAACTCCTTCATGCGACCAAATGACATGCGCACTTCATCGTTGAGTTGATCAACCGAGTCACGCAATTGCAACAGGACGGGCAAGTTTCGCTTTAAAGCCTCGGCATAAGCTTTATCGCCCTCGGCCCACTGTTGAAGCACTTTAGGTGAAAAATGCTGTTCGTGCAAAAGCTCTTCGAGATCTTCGCGAGGCATGCCGACGGCACTGACACAAATATCAAAAATTTGCTGATCAATGCGGCGGAAGGCTTCGGCTTTATCGTGAATCAGGTCCGATAACGAACGCACGGTGGCCTCAGTAAAACGCACTCGCAGCAACTCTTCCTTGATGGCATTTTCCAGCGCCGTGCGATCCGAGGATTCTTCAGGCAACGTCAACAAATTTTGATAGTAGCCTTCGCACGTTTTCATGATTTCAAGCGTTGCGTCCTTGAGTTCTTGTAATTGCTCAGAACTCATCGCTGAAGCACCGATACCAACTTCCTCAGTGTCGTCTTCTTCGTCGCCTTCCTCAACTGAATCGGTTTCCTCTCCATAGACTTGCTCTTCATCTTCATCAATTGTGAAATCTTCGTCAGCAAGTCCATCGACAAACGCTTCGATACCGATCTCCCCATTTCTAACCATCTCGGCCATCTCAAGCATGGCTTTCAGAGCCACGGGACAATCGGCAATCACCTCCATGGTCGCCTGCACGCCTTCCTCGATGCGCCTTGAGACGGCAATTTCCTCCTCTCGAGACAAAAGCGGAACGACGCCCATTTCGCGCGTGTACATCGTCATGGGGTCAGTGGAGCGTGAGACGTCACTTTCTAAAATGGACAGCGCCTCTTCCTCATCGCCTTCGTCATCGTCGTCAACTAACGACAAGGGCGAATCATTTAAGAGGATTTCTTCTTCAGCAGGCGCTTCGTCCAAAACCTGAATACCTAAGAAATGGAACGCATGCTCGAGTTTTTCAACCGCATCGTCTGCGTCTTCATGCTCGGGCACAACTTCAGAAAGTTCCGAGTACGTCACAAACCCGGTTTTCTTTGCCTTGACAATTAAAGCGCGCAATTTTTGCAAACGCTCTTGCGAGGATTCGTCGTGATAGACCTTCTCTAAAGACTTTCTTAAACGCGTCTTTTTACGTTTGACGGATTGGGATTCCGAGGCTGGCTCACTTTGAGCATCAACGAAAGCGGCCGGTTCATCAAACAAAATTTTGATGGTCGCTTCAGTCGTTTGTTCTTGTTTTAAGGCGTCTTGAGTTTCTAACGCTTTTTTCTTACGTGTGGCCATAGGTGCACGCTACCTCAAACGTATGCCGCACGCTTTTTTTGGGAAGGAGAATCACAGGCGTTGGCCTAAAAATTCTCAGAACGGCATAGGGAGTTTTTAGATGAAAGACNNATTGATTATAAGTTGTTTTGACGCTCAATGCTGAACCCTAAGGGGAAACGATGTCTATTGTTTTTGATATCTTTAGGCCAAGCTACTTATGGGGTTTGTATGTGTACGTGCTCAGTACAAACGTTGTGTCATGACGACATCAACGGCACCGATTCGCTCGTCATTGAGCAAACGCTCGATTTCCTGACGACGCTTCAATAGTCGCATGAGAAACTCCGTATCGGTTCTCTCACCTCGCTCATCTTGAATGAGCATTTCATTGATTTGCGCATTAAGCTGCGCCATTTCGAGCTTATAGAAAATGCATCGGATCTCAGAGGCTGCCATCTCTTCGGAAGCGGGAGCCCCAGGCTCATCGACCATGTCGGCAAGCAGTTCGTACACAGGCTCATTTTGCAAAAATGACAGCAAGTAGCCCGTGGTCATCACAAAGTCTTCGTCTTGCTCGATCGCGTTGTGATCGCCTGCCAGATGCCATAGGCGCACGATTGCTTCTTCCCACTCATCGACGGCATNNCATTTTCGATTTCAGCGGAAAATTGTAACAGCAGTGCCGGATAAATTAAAAAGCATTGAAGCAGGCGTCGCTTGATATTGGTCGAGACGGGACCGGCTTTTACGCTTTGCACCGGTCGCTTATAGCGCGCTCCTTGTCGGCTATCACGTCCATAACCCGGCGCCGGTTTGGTTCCCGTGCGCTTGACTTCTAATAAGGGCACTCCGCAAAGAGCGGCAAGTTCTGACGGCTCCATCCGAACAGCCGTTGCCAACTCCATCACAAGCATGTGACGAAGCGCATGGGCGGTCATGCTCTGCAGTAAAGGTTTTGCGATTGCCACGGCCTGCGAACGCTCCTCGGCCGTACGAAGTCCACGACCGGCAGAAACTTCACGCACGATATCCATGACGAAAAATTTCGAGAGCGGGAAAGCCGCTTTGAGTTGCGACTCAAACGCATCGGCCCCTTGCGCTTTAATCAGACTGTCAGGGTCCTCTCCTTCGGGTAACATCACAAAATAGGCCGACTGATCATTATTAATAATGGCCAGGGTCGATGTCATGGCTCGCCGTGCAGCCTTAAAGCCTGCGGCATCGCCGTCAAAGGAGAAATAAACGTGGTCAGAGAGCTGAAAGAGCTTGCGCACATGCTCGGGCGTAATGGAAGTCCCCAATGCCGCCACCGTCTCGGTAAAACCGGCTTGAGACATCTGAATAACATCCATGTAGCCTTCGCAGACAATAGCTCTGCCCTTTTTATGAATAGCATCTCGACCTTCATAAAGACCGTAGAGCTCTTGGCTTTTGTGATAAACAGGCGTTTCAGGTGAATTCAGATATTTGGGTTGTTCGTCACCTTTCATCGTTCGCGCACCAAACCCAATCACTTGCCCTCTCGGGTTTCTGATCGGGAACATAATGCGCTCACGGAAGCGATCATAGAGTCGGCCGTCTTTTTCAATCACCAGACCGCATTCTTGAAGCTTCGGATCACGGTAGGCCTGGCCCGAGAAAATGGCTTCAATGCCCTGCCAGCCCGATGGCGAGAATCCCAGTAAGAAACGGTTCACGGTTTCTTCGGTTAATCCTCGACCGCGAATATACTCAATAGCCGGCCTCTCACGCAGTAACGTTTCGTGATAATAGTCGGCTGTTTGAGCCAAAAAGTCCGTGAGAGTCTTACTTTGCGCCTGCCGCTTTTTCTCAAAAGGATCCTGCGGCACTTCCATGCCGAGCTCATCAGCGAGCTCTTTAATCGCTTCCGGGAAAGTCAGTCCCTTATATTTCATCAAAAAGGTAATAGCCGTTCCCTTTTCTCCGCAACCGAAGCACTTAAAAAATTGCTTGGAGGCATTGACGGCAAAAGAGGGCGTCTTTTCCTTATGAAAAGGACAACACGCCATCCAGTTGGCACCTTTGTGCTGCAACTTGACGTAACGGCCGATCACGTCCACGATGTTGGTCCGTGATAAAACCTCTTGGATAAAACTCTCGGGAATCATGCGCAGACGCTACCTTGCAGTTTTATGCGGTCAACTTTTGCCTAATTAAAGCCGAGACCTTGCCCATGTCAGCTCGACCCGTAAGCTTACCCTTGAGCATGCCCATCACTTTACCCATACCGGCCATGCCCGTTGCGCCTGTGGCGGCAATGGCTTCGTCGATCATGGCCAAAATTTCTTCATCGGTAAAAGGCTTGGGCAAATATGCAGACAAGACAGCGATTTCGGCTTCTTCTTTTTGAGCCAAGTCTGCGCGGCCAGCGGCCGTATATTGTTCGATGGAGTCGTGACGTTGTTTGACGAGCTTAGCAATGACGGCAATGATGTCGTTGTCTTTGCACTCGATACGTTCGTCAACTTCTTTTTGCTTGATTGCAGCCATCAACAAACGAATAGCACCCAAACGAGCACTGTCGTGGGCCTTCATGGCGGCTTTCATGTCAGCCATGATGGTTTCTTTAATAGACATCTTTATCTCCAACAAGAAAAAACGCGTGCAAGAAACTCTAACTGACAGAGCTTTGCACGCGTGATTATGGCTACGGCACAATGGCCGAGCCCGGATGAGTGCCCCTAGCGGCACTGCACCCACTCAAAATTCCGATCTCGAAATTAGTAGAGCTTCTTGGGCAACATTTGGCTGCGCAAGCGCTTGTAGTGACGCTTGATAGCAGCAGCTTTCTTGCGCTTGCGTTCGGCCGTGGGCTTTTCATAGAATTCACGGGCACGCAATTCGGTCAAAAGACCGCTCTTTTCGATCGTACGCTTGAAACGGCGCAGAGCGGTTTCAAACGGTTCGTTTTCTTTTACACGAATAGTGGGCATCAGGCACCTTACCTGTCAAATTAAAATGGTTGCGGTAATGTTTTACCGATCTGATCGACATGCGAAAACCATCCCGAAGGTTTCGCGCGATCTCCGAAAGTGTTTAATTTTACATAAAATGCTGATAAAAGAAAGTGCTTTGTATCTTTTTTCTTGCAAGGCGTTTACTGTATACTACTTATCTTTCTGATTTTAAAAAGAATTTAAGAATTTTATGCTGATCCTAGGTATTGAATCTTCTTGTGACGAAACCGGTCTTGCGCTCATTGACAGCGAAGCAGGTCTGCTTGCTCATGCCGTGTACACACAAATTGACATGCATAAACTCTACGGCGGTGTTGTGCCCGAGTTAGCCAGTCGAGACCATATTCGGCGTGTCATCCCTCTTTTAGAAGAAGTGTTGCGAGAGGCCGGTCGCACTAAAGAAGAGCTCGATGCAATTGCGGTCACTCAAGGTCCCGGCTTGGCCGGAGCGCTCCTTGTGGGAGTGAGCATTGCACACGCTTTGGGTTTTGCGCTCGATATTCCTGTTGTCGGCATCCACCATATGGAAGGCCACCTACTGGCCAATTTGTTGGCAGACCCGGCTCCTGAATTCCCGTTTATTGCCCTGTTGGTCTCGGGTGGCCATACACAGATCATGAAAGTCAGCGGATTCGGTCAATATGAACTCTTGGGCGATACGCTTGACGATGCCGTTGGAGAAGCTTTTGATAAAACCGCGCAATTGCTCGGCATGAGCTACCCCGGCGGCCCAGCAGTGAGCGCATTAGCTGAAAAAGGCACGAGTGGATCCATCGACTTACCGCGCCCGATGTTGCACTCGGGCAATCTGGACATGAGTTTCTCAGGGCTTAAAACAGCCGTTCTGACAGCAGTTAAGAATGCCGAAAACCCAGAAGATGAAACGTTTCGCGCAAACCTTGCGCGAGGCTTTGTGGACGCCGTGGTTGATGTCTTGGCCGCCAAAGCTGTCAAGGCCATGAAGCAAAACAAAATGAAAACACTTGTGGTCGCCGGTGGCGTCAGTGCTAATAAACAGCTACGCAATCGTCTTGTCTACGAAATGAAAAAGCGCGGCATGACGGTCTTTTTCCCGCCGTTAAAGCTTTGTACCGACAATGGTGCGATGATTGCCACAGCGGGACTTGAACGCTTAAAGCATATGAAACCCGAAGAGATCCAAGCGCACTTTAAGAATCTGAAATTTGGCGTCAAGCCTCGTTGGCGCCTTAAGGAGGCTGCGCAAGACCTGCGCTAACAAAAAAAAGCGCTTGAGTTCAACCCAAGCCCTTCTTTTTCGTTAGCTGATTAGTTAAATATTGTGGCGTGACGTCTGACCATGAAAACGCTTAGCGTTAAAAGCGCCACGATGAACAGGAACGCGCCGGGCAACGAAATGCTCGAAGAGATGGCACCGATGATTGCCGGACCGGCCAAAAGACCACCATAGCCGATCGTTGAGACCGTCGTAATCGCAGTTACCGAATCTTCTCCCTTATCTCTCGAGGCTGCCGAGATAATAATCGGAGCCAAGTTGGCAATACCCAACCCCATCACAAAGAGACTGGCAAAAAGCACCCACGGTTGCGGATACAACACCATCAACACGAGCGTTGAGATCATCAGGCCTAAGCCCACGGTCAACACAAACTGTGCACCACGCTTCATGATGAGCTTGTCGCCTAAAAGGCGCGAGGCCGCCATGGCAATCACAAAGAGCGTGTAACCGATCGGACTCATTTCCTGAGCAACGCCACCTTCGTCACGCAAGTAAATGGCGCTCCAATCAAGCATGGCTCCTTCGGCCAAAAAGACGGCTGCACAGACAAATGCCAATAGAAGCACCGGGCCCTTAAACGCTAACTGGAAGGAACCGCTATCCTTCTTATCATTGGATTTTTGAATTTTTTCATTTCGCACGTTGCGAAGCACAGCAATGATCGTTGCACTAAGTGCAGCCATCAAAAGCGAGATGGTCGAAAACGGCGTTACGCCCAGAACTAATAAAGCGGTAATACAGCCGGCAGCGAATACTTCACCGATTGAGTATGCAGCGTGCATGCCCGACATCAAACGAGTCCCGTTACGCTTTTCCAGATGAGTGCCGTAAATGTTGGCGCTGACTTCCAAGCACCCTAAACTGATCCCGTACAAAAAGAGCGCAATGCATTCAAAATAATAATTAGGCATCCAAGCCAAGAGCACTAAAAGTGCGCAGGAGATCAAACCGGAGGCAGCAATCGCATTACGGCAACCCATTTTCTTAGCTAAAGAGCCTGCCAACGGCATCCCGACAAAGGAACCCACACCGAGTCCAAGCAACAAAACGCCCAAAATCATCGGCGTTAAAGATAAACCTGATTGCACGAAAGGAATAAGCGGAGCCCAAGAGGCTACGGTAAAGCCACCCGTGAAGAAACCGATTCGGGCCGCCCAAAGCTCGGCACTGGAAACACCGTTAGCAGAGGCCACATTCGCGGCACGAGTCTTATTAATAAGAGGCTGAGTGTTATTAGGTTGGAGTACACTAATGTCGTGTTCAGCTACAGAAGTGGAACCGACAGGCTTTTGCTTTAGAGATAACGACATAAAAATCAAAACGCTGTTGAGTTGCTTATAATTATCCGATCAAATATTTGTTCCTTCGAGTTTGATTCCATCAAAATTTTGATAGCCTATTATGTCTTTATCCATCGATGAAATTCATTCCTTTGTGGCAGTTGCCGAGAGCGGCTCTTTTTCTGAAGCGGCACGGCGTTTAAGACGAGCTCAGTCAGTGGTCTCCGTACACATTTCAGGACTGGAGGCAGAATTGGGCTACAAGCTCTTCGACCGCACGCCAAAACCGGTCCTGACGACTCGAGGTCGTGAGCTATTGGCCAATGCCAAGCGTATTTTGGTCGAGAGTCAGCGCTTTGAGGCTCGCGCGGCAGCACTTCATGAAACGGAAACGCCTTCTTTATATATGGGAATTGACTTGGTGCTTGAAGCCCCTGTCATGCTCGATCTTCTCAAAGAATTTTCGAAAACATTTCCTTCGGTGCGTCTGCAAATTGAAAATATTTCGAGTTCTGAAGCTCAGTGGTTTTTCCGAAAATCAAACATGAAACTTGCACTTGTTTTCTCAGAAGAGCCGTCGCTTGAAAGTGAGGAAATGGTACTCGGCCATTCCGAACAGTTGCTTGTTGTGGCGAAAAATCACCCATTGGCGCAAATGGAAAATCCAACGGTTGATGATCTGCGTCAATACCGTCAAATTGTTGTGAACGCCCGAGATCCTGAATCGCCCTCGCCAACGATTATCAATCCGTTCCATTGGGAAGTCGACAGTGGTATCTGGGCTTTGGGACTCGTTGCGCGCGGCGTGGGTTGGACCATATTGCCCAAATCGCTTTTAATCGGAAAGTTTACCTTCAGAACAACAGTTACCACCATCAAAGCTCCGTTTGCGATACCGGCCAGCCGCCTTGTCCTTCGTACTAAAAAGGATGAAGTTCCGGACAAAATCGTCTCATGGTGGGCAAACTCAATTAATAAATACAAAAATAAACTCGGAATCGACGTAGCCGCTTAACCCACTGCCCTATTCTTCGAAGCAGTCCCNNTAACCCACTGCCCGATTCTTCGAAGCGGTCCCCCGTATTTTCTTTGATGGAAATTCTCAATGCTTCGGTCAATTAATTGACTGAAGCATTGCTACTAATATTAGGCGTTATATCGAACGGGCTTGAACACACATATTAAAAAAGGGCGCCCGAAGGCGCCCCTAAACTCAAGGAGTCAAGTTTAAATTAGTGTTTATGCAGCACTACTGTTTTCATCGTTTGCGAATCTATTGGCTACAAGACCCCAGAACGTCCAACCTAAGAAGGTGGCGATGGAGCCCCAGAACACTTCGAAGTAGCCCGTGGAGATCAAAGCGTAGAAGCTATAGGCAGCACCGATCAAAGCGGCAAAGTTGTACAACTTCGCCTTAGCAGGATCGACCTTGGCTTGCTTCATAATGACACCGACGGCAGCCATCGAGAGGATGTACGGCATGATGTTCGTCACCACGGCCAAGTCAACCAACATGTTAAATTGCTTGAACAATGCCGGGCTGATAGTCATCAAGCAGAAGCCCGTTTGGATCGTCGTAATGATGATCATACCGGCGATCGGAGCACCGTACTTATTCACACGAGCAAAGACCTTCGGGAACAAACCGTCAACGGCGGATTGTTGGAAGACCTTAGCAATCGTAAATTGCCAACCGAGCGTGGAACCGGCGCAAGACAGCACCAACAAGCCCATCACGACCTTACCGATGGCAGGCGAGAACATGTGAGCAAACACTAAGCCGAACGGAGCGTTACTGGCGACCAATTGTTCATTGGGCACAATACCGGCGATGATGTTCGTAGAGGCAATATAGATGATTGCCACACCGATCGTAGCGGCCATCACAGCAATCGGAACGTTCTTTTCAGGATTGTCAATGGCGTCACTATTGGCGCAAGCACTTTCCAAGCCCAAGAAAGCCCACAACGTCATCGAAATGGAAGCGCCAACAGCCGTGAAGAACGGTTGATTGTGCGGGTTCCAGCTGGCGACGTAGAGGTCCGGATCAAACCAGAACCAACCGATAACCGACAAGGTGAGCACGGGGATGATCACGCACCAAACGGCAAAAGAGCTCAATTTACCCGTGATGCTGGCGCCCAAGAAGTTCGAGCACGTGCAAATCCAAATCACGGCAATGGTTGCGATACAGACTTGAATCGGAGTCAATTCCACTTCCAAGAAGCTTGCACCGTAGCCGACGCAAGTAATGGCAATGGCGATGTTGGCAAAAAGCAGCGAGACACCGTAGGTGTAGTTGGCCATGAAGTTACCGGACTTGCCGAATGCGTATTCGGAATAACCGCCCATCCCGGGACGTTTACTGAACATACCGCATTTGGCAAAAGCGTAGGCCAAGCACAACGAGCCGACAGCCGTCACCAACCAAGACAAGATGGAAATCGTACCGACTTCAGCAAGTTTCGTCGGCAACATCACGATGCCCGAACCCATCATGTTAATAGCAGTTAAAAGCGTTAACTCGAAAACGCTCATCTTAGATCTGTTTTGAGACATGGTATTTTTTTCCTTCCGCAGGCAAAGATCGCCCTAGAGATCGCACTCTAAGGTGCGATCTCTGCCTTATCATTTCAAGAAAATCGTTAATTGAGAGTTGCGATTACTTCGTTAACACGTAACCGTAAGCGCGCTTGCGGCCGTCTTCATCCTGTTGGATGTAAACGCCTTGCAATTCAGGCGAGAAGCCCGGCATACGGTTAATACCCTCTTCGAGAGCAAGGAAGTACTTCAACACTGCATCACCCCAGACTTCACCCGGTACGCAGCAAAGCACACCCGGCGGATAGGGCAATGCACCTTCAGCCGCGACACGACCTTCGGCGTTTTCAAGCGCAACGAGTTCAGCATGGCCACGCATAAACTCGTAGTGAGCTTGTTGCGGATCCATAGCAACTTTCGGGAAGTGAGCCTTGCGGAACATTTCCTTTTGAAGTTGCTTAACGTTGCGGCTCTTATAGAAGTCGTGCATTTCTTGGCACAATTGACGGATCGTGTAACCGCGATAGCGTTCTTCGTTAGCACGATAGACGCTCGGCAACACTTCAGACAACGGCGCATCGGCTTCGAGCAACTCTTCAAAACGCTTGATTTGAGAGACCAATTGGCGCATCTTGGCCATGTCTTCAGCAGGCGTTAAGAGGAAAAGAATGGAGTTAAGGTCACACTTTTCCGGAACGATGTTGTTTTCACGGAGGAAGTTAGCAAGAATCGTGGCAGGCACACCGAACGAGTCGTACTCACCGGTTTCAGCCTTAATACCCGGCGTCGTCAAGAGCAACTTGCAGGGATCCACGAANNCCACGAAGTATTGCTTCGGACCATAGCCTTCAAAAGCGTGCCACTTTTGACCCGGCTCGAAGGCGAAGAACTTCAGATCTTGAGCCATTTCATCGGTGTCAAAGCTTTCCCACGGCTTGCCGTCGACCATCGGCGGAACGAACGGACGGATGAGGTGGCAGTTCTTCAACAAGAGCTTATGGGTTTCAATACCCACCTTCACGCAATCGAGCCACAAATCGCGACCGAGTTGGCCTTCGTGCATCTTGGCGTTGACGTCCAAGGCAGCAAAGAGCGGATAGAAGGGGCTCGTAGAAGCGTGCATCATGAAAGCGTTATTTAAGCGCTTGTGCGGCACATAACGTTCTTGGCCCTTAATGTGGCTGTCTTTCTTGTGAATTTGAGACGTTTGGGAGAAACCGGCTTGTTGCTTGTGAACAGATTGCGTCACGAAGATACCCGGATCTTCAGGACCGAGGTCAAGCAACAGCGGCGAGCAGTCTTTCATCATCGGGATGAATTGTTCGTAACCCACCCAAGCCGAGTCAAAGAGGATGTAGTCACAGAGGTGACCGATCGTATCGACCACTTGACGGGCGTTGTAGATCGTACCGTCATAGGTGCCCAATTGAATCACGGCCAAACGGAACGGACGCTTTTGGTCGGCCTTTTCAGGAGCGACTTCGCGAACCAAACCACGCAAGTACTCTTCGTTGAAGCAATGTTGATCAATGCCACCGATGAAGCCATAGGGATTGCGGGCCGTTTCCAAATACACGGGCGTAGCACCGGCTTGCAACAGAGCACCGTGGTGATTGGACTTATGGTTATTGCGGTCAAACAGTACCAAGTCACCCGGGGTTAACAAAGCGTTCAAGACAACTTTGTTAGAGGCAGACGTACCGTTTAAGACGAAGTAAGTTTTGTCGGCGTTATAGACCTTCGCAGCAGCTTGTTGAGCGGCACACGGTGCGCCTTCGTGAATCAACAAGTCGCCCATCGAAACGTCGGCGTTACACAAGTCGGCACGGAAGACCGATTCGCCGAAGAAGTCATAGAAAGCACGACCAGCAGGATGACGACGGTAGAATGCGCCGCCTTGGTGCCCCGGGCAGTCAAATTGAGCGTTACCGGCAGCAACATACTCCGTGAGGCTGCCGAAGAAGGGCGGAAGGAGTCCGTCTTCATACTTTTGAGCGGCCGTATCAACTTGACGGCCATAGAGTTCACGGTTGGTTTCGTTACCGTCGAATACACCGCGGAGGTCACCGACCGGAACACATTCTTGAGCAGTAGCGTAAGCAAAAACGGGAATATCGAAGTGCGAGTTCTTGACGGCATCAAGTTTGCCTTCGGCAATGTCTTTGGCAGTCAAAACGATCGCGGAGACTTCCGTGAGATCGGCGCAGTCAAAGTTCACGACTTCGCGTTGAGAACAAAACGTATTTTCAATTCCGTTGCTTACAGCAATTTTGAGTTGTTTCATGATTAAGCCTTCTGTGCGCTGCACGCGCGTTAAGCTGTTAAAAAATGTAACTAAACTCGCGCCAAACGACCCGACAAACCGGCTCAGACGAAAAATAACCGATCAGCGATCCAATATGGACGAATTTTTAGGATGAATAAGCGAGAGCTGACGAGTCAGTCTCAGTGTCACCTGCGCGATTGCAGGCGCCCGTAAGGCTTAGAGAATGGTTGAGGCGGAGAAACGTTGCCAGCTGAAGCAGGAGCGGCAAGCGAAACACATAATATGCCGTATTCGTCTGGTTACGGCGTTCTGCATGTACGGATTGACGTGCATAATAGCCTCCTATTAAAGGTTAACACTATGGCAAACGCCTTAGTAAGGATCGCAGTTTAGTTGCGCAAAAGCAACTGACCAATCACACTTTTTTGACGTAAATCAAAAAAAAACACCAAATTACTTTGTAACCTGGCTGCAAAAATCATTTGAAATCAATCAGATATCATTTCGTACGTGTAATTTTGCACGGGTAACGTCAAGTTGTGCAATACACGTTCAAGCAAAATTCCTTGGCGAGAATCGTACTTGTAGCCAAATGTTGCTCGAATGCCTTGCAGGATAAATTGCGCGGCACGATCAATGGCCATCGGCAAACTG
>DCTK01000078.1:0-5650 GCA_002329575.1 Sutterella sp. UBA1442
TTGCCCGTCGCATGCGCCGCTTTCAAATACCCGTCATCGCCATTAATGCCGGCCGTCTCGGCTTTATTACCGATCTGACGGTCAAAGACATGGCTGAGAAGCTTCCCAGGCTCTTGGCAGGTGACTACGTCACCGACTCCCGCGCCATGCTTGACGTTAAGCTCTATCGGGCCGGAGAAAAGATTTTTGAAGGCACGGCTGTGAACGATGCCGGCATCACTCACGGCCGCACGGGCTCTATGGTGGAATTTAATGTCACGGTTGATGGCTGTCCGATGGCCACACAACGCGCCGACGGCGTCATTGTCTCCACCGCGACCGGATCAACGGCTTACGCCATGGCCGCAGGCGGCCCCATCCTGCACCCCGCTTTAAGCGCCATGGTGTTGGTTCCCGTTGCCCCTCACACATTAACGAACCGACCGATTGTCTTGCCGGCCACAAGCACCATCGACATTACGCTCATTGCCGCTCGCGAAGCCTCTATTTATTGCGACATGCAAGATTTCGTTCCGATGAAAAAAGGCGATACGCTTCGCATCAGCAGTATGGCGCGTAGCTTTACAATCCTTCATCCGAGTGACCATAATCACTATCGCACGTTGCGCGAAAAGCTTTATTGGAACTTGATGCCTACGGACAACAATCCTCAAGTGCCGATTAAAGAAGGCTAACCGGAGTAAACATGCTGACTCATCTGAGCTTAAAAGATTTTGTGATTGTAAAAGAGCTCTCGGTGGAACTTNNTTTTGATCGATGCGTTGCAGCTTGTTTTAGGTGCTCGGGCCGATACGGGTGTTATCCGTGAAGGCGCAACGAGTACTGAAATTACCGCCATTTTTGAAGTCAATCCCAAAACGGCTCTCTATCTTCGCGAGCAAGCCATGATGGGAGACGAAGATCTGTTGGAGTCCAGCGTCATTATTCGCCGCATCATTGACAAAAACGGTCGTTCTCGTGCTTGGATTAACGGAGTAGCGGCCGGTGCCTCACAGCTCCGAGAGTTGGGCGAGCAGCTTTTAGACATTCACGGACAAAACGCTCAACAGTCTCTTCTGAAACCTCAAGGGCAACTTGCGCTACTGGATGAATACGGCGGCTATCGCAAAGAACTTGCCGCGGTTAAATCGACGTACTCCACTTGGCAAAATGCGGTCGTTGTCCTTCAAAAAGCAAAAGATGAAGCGGCAAAATTGGCCGATGAGGCTGAACGCCTCTCATGGGTTCATGAAGAGCTCTCAGCCATTGCTCCGCAAAAAGATGAGTGGGAGACATTAAACGCTGAACACAAGCGCTTGGGTAACGCTCACGATATCATCGAAAGCGTTGACGGGGCCGTTTATGATTTAAGCCGCGCAAACAACAGTGCCTTAGATACGTTATCGCGACACGCCTCACGCCTTGAAGACTTGGCCGAATACGATGAAAAGCTCGGCGAGATTGCTACTCAGTTTTCTGAAGCACAAGCTATTTTGCAAGACGCCGTGCGCGATCTTGAGCACTATCGAGACCGAACCGATTTGGATGAAAGCCGCTTTGAAGAAGTCGATGAACGTGTTTCGCTTTACTTTAATGCTGCACGTAAATTCCATGTGCTACCCGAAGAGCTTTATCTGAAACTTGCCGAAACAACCGAAAAACTCAAAACGCTTCAAGATGGGCTTGACTTAGAGGCGCTCTCTAAAGAAGAAAAGCGCGCTCACAGTGCCTATCTCAAAGCCGCTCAAGCGTTAAGTAAGAAGCGTTGGGCAGCTGCTGATGAACTCAGTCGAAAAGTCACCGAAGCCATGCAAGGCCTTGCTATGAAAGGCGGCAGTTTTAATGTGGCGTTGCATGAAACACAACCCACGGGCTGGGGACTTGAACGCTGTGAATTTGAGGTTGCCGGCCACACAGGCGTTCAAAGACGAGCCTTGGCAAAAGTTGCCTCCGGTGGTGAACTCTCGCGTATCAGCCTAGCCATTGCCGTCATCACGAGTAATGCCACACCGGTGGATACTCTGATTTTTGACGAAGTCGATGCCGGTATCGGCGGATCAGTTGCCGATGTTGTCGGGAAACTTTTAAAGACCTTGGCTCAAGACCGACAGGTCATGTGCGTCACGCACTTGCCGCAAGTGGCAAGCTACGGTACCCATCACTGGCATGTCTACAAAGTTGATGAAAAAGGCGCAACAGTTTCTCGAATGAAATCTCTAGATACCAAAGAGCGCGTCAATGAACTGGCTCGGATGCTCTCGGGCTCTGCCGTGACGGAGAAAGGTCGCGCGAGTGCCGCAGAATTGCTTGAGCGCGCCTCCAACTTTAGACCTTAATGTGCTTGTGTATTAACGAAAAAAAAAGCGCCGCAAGTTTTCTAACACTGCGACGCTTATGCTTTGTATCTAGCGTTTTTAGCCCTTGTCTTTAGCTTTTTCGCGGCATTCTTTGCAAATACCGTACAAACACAACGTGTGGTGATCGAGCGAATAGCCGAAGCGATCGGCGATTTCTTTTTGTCGACGTTCAATATCAACATCAACGAATTCTTCAATCTTGCCGCATTCCACACACACGAGGTGATCATGGTGCTCGGGCTCGCCCAACTCATAGGAGGCGCTTTCAGTATCGAAATGATGGCGGCGCAAGAGGCCTGCCACTTCAAACTGCGTGAGCACGCGGTAAACCGTAGCCAAACCTACATCTTCGCCTTCGTCCTTTAATAAGGAGAAAACTTCATCGGCCGTCAAGTGACGTTTTTCAGTCGCTGCAGCCTTTTGAAAAAGCGCAAGAATGCGCATACGCGGTGCTGTGACCTTCAGTCCAAGACTTTTCAGGTTGTTATAGTCGCTACTCAATTACTTACCCTCGATACAAATCAATCGTATACACCGATCGCCCGAGTCGGACGAAAAAACAATACCCGTAATATTAACATTGTGCGCAAAATTTCTCCCTGAATCGGACTCATTTAGTTTATTATTGGGAGATCAGTGAAAAATTACCCTGACGATTTTTTATGTACAAGAAATTTCTTCTGACAGGAGCGCTTTGTGGCACACTGGCTTTGAGCGGTTGTGCGCAAATGAAATCCCAGTGGGACAGCTTCTCTGAATGGTGGCAACCCACCGAGGCGATCACATCCGTTATTAAGCCGTATCGCCCCACAACGCACCAAGGAAACCTGATCACCAAAGAAATGGTTGATCAACTGCACTTGGGAATGACTCAACAACAAGTGCAATTCCTGCTTGGAGTGCCGCTTTTACGTGACATGTTCCACCAAAACCGTTGGGACTATGTCTACTACATGAATCCTCGGTTTGGTGACCCCGAACATCGACGTTTGACGGTGTACTTTGACGATACCGGTCGTCTGTCGCGCTACGAATTTACGCCCATGCCTGAGGAAACGTTAGCTGACCAAATCATTCTCGGCACTGAGGAAGAATTCCATGTCGAGAGCAATGACCTGACGGTTGTCGATTACGAAACCGCAGCACAAGAAGATGTGCAGCAAGCTGCCCAATAAACTGCAAAGGATTGAATAGAAAATGCAAGAAAAATTAGAACTGTTGGCCGATCGTGTCCGTGCATTGATTCAAGAAGTCAATGATTTGCGTGCTCAAAACGAACAGTTGCAAGCCGAGCTCATCCAACGTGACAACGATGCCGGTTTGTCTAAGGCTGAAACCCAACAAGCGATCGAACGCCTGGATGCTCTTATTCGCTCGATTGAAAAGGCGCAACAGAGCAACTCGGACGACACGCCTGCCATGAACTTCTAATGAGGTGGTGTGTGTATGACCGGGCGTAAAACCATCACCATTACCATTATGGGGCGCGACTATCGCTTATCGGTCGCCCCTGAGGAAGAGGCCAATTTGATCACTTGCGCACAGCTCGTTGAGAGTAAGATGCAAGAGATTCACCAACCTGGCCGCGTCCTCGCCCCGGACTCGGTGGCAGTGCTTGCCGCCTTGCGCATTGCGTATGAAAATTTGCTTCAACGCCAAGCGGTCGAAGAAATGAACCGTGCCGTTGAAGAAATGAACCGCACCAAAGCCGATATTGACTCTCTGATCGCTTTGTGTGATAACACCTTAGCTTCTCAGCCTACCGAACCGCAACCGCATGAACGGTAGGCGTCTGCTGAGTATTTGTTTCTTTCTTCAGGCGCCGCTCTCAATGAAGCGGCGCTTTTAGTTTCGGAGAACCGACATGTCTGAAAACTTCCGTCCTCTCAATGACGAGGATATCAACCGTCTCGATGAGCTGCTGGCCACCTCCTCGAGCCTTGATGACACGTTTGATGTCAGTATGCTCGATGGCTATCTGTCTGCCGTAGCACTTCTGAACCCAGCCCCGGAAGATGAGTCTGTTTGGTATCCGTATATCTTTAACGAAGCCGGCACTGAAGTCACGATTGACGAACCGGAGACCGTGCACACGTTAATTTTTCAGCGCTTGCGGGAAATTCGAGCCTTTCAGGCCAAGCGTGAGTTCTACAATCCGATCATCTTTCCGCTTGAAGACGAGGCTGGCAAACCCATCACCGGCAAAGACGGTCTCGCTGCCCTAACACCATGGGCCACGGGTTTTTATAACGCGCTGGCTCAGTTCGAAGACCGCGTGAGCGTGACCGATGACGTGGAAGCTGCGCTTTGCCACATTCACCGCTTCCTTGAGCTCGATCCTGAAGATGAGGATTTCGCCGAGCAAGCAGCTATCCGCAAAGCGATCGAAGAGACCACGCCTGTGAATTCGCTTGAGCAGGGCATGGTCACCATGATGAAAGGCGTGCTCGAAATTGCACGCTTGAATTGCCCGAAGGTTCCGGTTCGCAACACGACCAAAATCGGTCGCAATGATCCTTGCCCCTGCGGTTCGGGTAAAAAGTACAAACAATGTTGCGGTAAAAACGCTTAAATTGAAAAAGAATTGATATGTTTTCGAATCCTACTGCCATTACTTTCATCGGCTATCTCGTTGTGATGCTAGGCGTGGGCTTTTTCGCCTACTACTACACACGTAATTACGCCGATTATATTTTGGGCGGAAGAAGTTTAGGGGGCATCGTTACCGCCCTCTCAGTGGGCGCTTCTGACATGAGCGGCTGGCTTTTGATGGGCGTACCGGGCTCGGTATTTTTGCTCGGTATCTCACAAAGCTGGATTGCCATCGGGTTAACGGTCGGAGCTTGGATTAACTGGTGTTTAGTCGCTCCCCGACTTCGCATCTATACGGAAAAAGCCCGCAATTCACTGACGCTGCCCGATTACTTCACACAACGCTTTGAAGATAAAAACCACTATTTGAGAATTACTGCCGCCATTGTCATTCTCATCTTCTTTACGATTTACTGCGCCTCAGGCGTTGTGGCCGGTGCCCGACTTTTTGAAAACACGTTTGATATGCCCTATCAAACCGCTTTGATTGTCGGCGCCGTTGTGACCATCGCCTACGTTTTTATCGGCGGTTTTCTCGCGGTATCTTGGACCGATTGCATTCAAGCGGCCATTATGTGTGTGGCGCTTGTCGTCACTCCGATTGCTGTGATGATGGACGCAGGGGGCCTTGCGGCAGCCACGGAAGAAGTTCGCAAAATCAGTCCCAACATGGTGGACATTTTGCACGGACAAACGTTAGTGGGCATCATCAGTTTGCTTGC
>DCTK01000078.1:5697-5861 GCA_002329575.1 Sutterella sp. UBA1442
GCCGGTGCCATCTTTGTCGGCTTTTTCGGTGCGGCCTACTTTGCCTTGCACCCCGAGTTAGCCGGCCCCGTGCATGCCAATAACGAACGCGTCTTTATTGTGCTCACGTCGCTTTTGTTTAACCCGTGGATCGCCGGTCTTTTAATGTCTGCGATTCTGGCTGC
>DCTK01000089.1 GCA_002329575.1 Sutterella sp. UBA1442
GATAGCTGTAAAGCCTGCGACTTCAGTCGCGGGTTGTTTACTGTATGCACCCGAAACCGCCTTCTTCCAGAACAAAGTCGCCCAGAGCTCGAAAATTGTTTTTATGGGTGATGGTGCCGATGATTAACAGCATCAATCGGCATACGATGAATACGGCCGTGACGAATTCCAGGTTCGGTCAGGATACCATCGGCCACCGCCATGACTTCCTTGACGTGACCGAACAAAATAACAGTTTCAAGACACTCTTCGTGACTTAAATGCACATGGGTGACGGTATGCACAACGTCGCCATGTTGGTGTTGGTGCTCAACCATCCGAGCCGCCAACTGTCTTTCGTGATGGTTAAATACGTAACTAACGACAGCTGCACAGTGTGCATTACCGTTTTCTTCGAAGCGATCCTCGGCCTCCAAATGTCGAATCATGTCTCGGAAAGCTTCAGATCGGTTTTTATACCCGCGCTTATTGCTCCAGCGATTGAAAAGATCAGCCGTATTATCAGTCAAAGACAGGGTAATGCGTTGCATGGGCGTCTCCGAGAATAACGTTTAAGTCTTGATTATACGTCCCTGGAGATTGAGTCATTGTGGGTTTTTGGACACACAACAGATCGATAACCTCCCCAAAAATAACACATTCATATCTATATATTGTGGTTTTGAAAATTTTCTGCGCGTTTTTTGATCTAAGCTCTTGCACTTACCTTCATTTGGGCCTAATATCGCGGTGTCAACCACTAAAACCCTTAAATGTGTTGACCACCGTGCGGGGGAGACAACCCCCGAAGAAAAGCGCAAGGCGGACGTTTGGACGACGAACGCCTTTGAGAAACAAGTTGAGATTGTCGGACTAGCTTCGAAGCGAGTTTGCTCGTCGAAGACAAGATCCTGAGTCCTTGGGTAAGAGCCTGTACCCTCGGTGCTAGAACGCAATGTCAACACTTTGGGGGAAGGCAGTATGAACTCCCAAAACACTACGGCGAACAACGAGTCCCAATTCCAACGCTCGATGCAATTGCGCCATTTGATTATGTTGAGTCTCGGCGGCGTGATTGGCAGCGGACTCTTTTTCGGTACAGGGCATATCATTGCCAACGTCGGTGCATTCGGCACTGTGGTGGCTTACTTGATCGGCGCCTTCATGGTCTATTTGATCATGCTCAGTTTAGGTGAATTGTCGGTCGCTCACCCTGATCCCGGTTCATTCCACGTTTACGCAAGTCGATACATTTCTCCTGCTTCGGGTTATGCCGTGGCATGGTTGTATTGGCTTAACTGGACTGTGACGCTCGGCACGGCTTTTACCGCCGTGGGCTTTGCCATGCAATATTGGTTCCCGAACGTTCCGGTCTGGGTTTGGTGCATCATTTTCGGATCACTGATTTTCCTTTTGAACGTGATCGACACACGCTTTTTTGCCGAAAGCGAGTTCTATCTCTCGCTTATCAAGGTCATCACGATTCAAGCGTTCATTATTTTGGGCGCCTGTGCTCTCTTTGACGTGATCCCCTTTGGTGAAAACGGCTCCCCGGGCCTGACCAACCTTGTGGGCAATGGAGAACTGTTACCTAACGGTATCGCACCGTTACTCTTTACGATGGTGACGGTCTGCTTTGCCTATTCGGGTACCGAATTGATCGGGGTGGCTGCCGGTGAAACCAATAGCCCTGAAAAAGTTATTCCCTTGGCCGTTAAAGCTTCGCTCTTGCGCCTGGTGATCTTCTTCGTGGGAACGGTGTTAATCGTTGCGTTGTTGGTGCCCGCCGAAACGGCTACTGTCTCTAAGAGCCCCTTTATGACCGTGTTTGAAGAGCTGGGCATCCCCTATGCGGCTGACATCTTCAACTTTGTCATCATCACGGCAATTCTGTCTTCAGCCAATACCGGTCTTTTTGCTTCCGGTCGCATGGTCTGGTCACTCGGCCACTCCGGCATGATGCCGGCAGGGTTAGCCAAACTCAATAAGCGCGGCGTCCCCGTCAACGCATTGGCCTTTAGTATGTTAGGTGGCCTTTTGGCCTTGGCTTCCAGCGTGATGGCTGCAGATACCGTTTTCGTGATCCTTACTTCCATCGTAGGCTTCTCGACCGTTGCAGTGTGGTTGAGCATCTGCATTGCTCACTACCGTTTCCGCAAGCAATTCTTAGCGAGCGGTCACAGCCTTGATGAGCTCAAATACAAGAGTCCGATGTTCCCCTTGGTTCCGATCGTAGGCGGTGCGCTCTGCCTGGTGGTCATGATCGGCATGGGGATCGATCCGGACCAACGCGTGGCGCTGTACTGCGGCATTCCCTTTACGGTACTCTGCTATGTGATCTATCACATGGCGCAAAAAGTCCGTAAGAATAAGTCGACGGATGAGTCCCAAGGCTCGGGGTCTCCTCGGCAAGCCGTCGCCAGCTAAAAAGAAAGCGCTCGAGTGAGCTCCTCGAGCGCCTGGCCGGTGCCTCTCACAGCCTCGCCCAATCGTCCAAACCGGCGGGGCTTTTTTCAGCCTTTTTAAAAGGCACTTTTATCTTCAAGCACTTCGACACCTTTCGGTACCTTGAACTCAAACGAGGAGCCTTGTAGCTTCACATTGCGTTTGACATCACTAAAAAGAAGATGGGTCTCTTGGCCAAAGTTATCTTTCAGAATCATGGCCGCTGGCAATTGCTTTTTAAACCCGATTCTAACTTCACTAAAGCTCGAGGCAGAATCTTTCGGCGTTGCCACTAGCCACGCCAGACCGTCTTTGGAAGCAACATTCTTGACATTAAAGTCTTTTGAGAAATCCGTGCCGCCGAATAAAAGCGATGCAGGCGTTGCAGGCAGAGCCGATGTTAACGTTTTGACCGTGACCTGAGCGAGCTCCGTGTCGTAGAGCCAAAGCGTCTTGCCGTTAGTCATCATCAACTCTTCGTAAGGCGTCAGATAATGCCAACGAAATTTCCCCGGTCGCAAGAACGTAAATTCCCCCTCGGAAGCGCCATTAGGCACTGTCGCCCCATCTTTACCCACGACAGACTGAGTGAAGCGGCCTGTGGCCGAAGAGGTATTTTCAAGGAAATGCTGTAAATCATCCGTTGCGGCGGCAAAAGCAGAACCGGCCAAACCGACAGCCATAACAAGGGCTAAAGTACTAAGCTTTTTCACATTAAAGCTCCTCGTTGTTTCTTGCGTTGATTGTGCGACGACCGCTGGAATCTGCCGGACTGACAATACCTTCGGCTTCCAGCTCGTCAACAATATTGGCCGCACGAGGATAACCTACACCTAAGCGTCGTTGTAAGTACGTGACCGAACACTTATTCGAGTCCAAGATAATGGCCACGGCTTGGTCAAACAAAGGATCTCGTTTGCCGCCGTTTGTGCCTCGAGGCATCTCCATTGTGGGCTCTTCTTCAGGCTCTCCGGCCAACACATCATCAATGTATTTCGGCTTAGCCATCTGGCGAAGAGCGTCCGTGACTCGCTCAAGTTCCTCGTCAGTCACAAAAGCCCCTTGGATACGCTCCAATGCTTGCATGTTTGGCATCTTAAAGAGGAAGTCACCATATCCCAAGAGATTTTCCGCACCGGTTTGATCCAAAATGATTCGACTGTCAGACCCGGTGGCGACCTGGAAGGCGGCTCGTGTCGGAATATTAGTGCGCAACAGGCCGGAGATCACATCTGCACTCGGTCGTTGTGTTGCCAAAATCAAGTGAATGCCTGCAGCACGTGCTTTTTGAGCTAGACGGATTAGCGATTCTTCAACGCCCTTCTTATCGACAATCAAGAGATCCGCCAACTCATCAACCACAACAACAATGTAAGGCAATTCCTCAAGCTCAATGTCTTCACCGGCATTCTTAGCCAACAGATTCATCAAGGGCGCCCCCGCTGCTCGAGCTTCTCTCACACGTGCGTTAAAGCTTTCAATGTTTCGAACCTTAATGGATTGAGCCAATTTGTAGCGACGCTCCATTTCTTTCACGCACCACTGCAAACCGTGTTTAGCTTCTTCCATTTGATCAACCACGGGACAAAGCAAATGAGGAATATCTTCGTAGTAGGCAAATTCCACTTTCTTGGGGTCAACCAAAATGAGGCGCAGTTGCGAGGGTTCGAACTTATAGAGTAACGACAAGATCATGCTGTTGACGCCTACCGATTTACCGGAACCCGTGGTCCCGGCGACCAGCAAGTGTGGCATTTTGGCCAAGTCAGCAACAAAAGGCTCCCCTGTAATGCGTTTACCCAAACATAACGGCAGATTCGCGCGACTCTTAGCAAAGTCTTCAGAGCCTAAAAGCTCAGAAATTTTCACAATTTGGCGGTGAGGATTAGGCACCTCAATGCCCATGTAGGGGGTATTGGCTACGGTATCGAGCACGCGAACCGAGCGCACGCTTAAAACGCGAGCCAAATCCGACTCAAGGCTTTTGACGCTGGAGCTTTTTACCCCTTCTGCCAGTTCAATTTCATAGCGCGTCACCACAGGACCGGGACTGGCCGATCTCACCTTCACCTCAATACCGAAAGCGGCTAACTTATTTTCGATAAGGCTACTCATGACACCAAGAGAGGCCGTATCGATTGAGGGAGCGGTATTGGTGGCAGGGTCAAAAAGCCTCAACGAGGGGCGAATCGGTTGCGTGGAGTCTTCAAACAACGGCTCTTGCTTGGCCTCAAAGGCCACTTCTGACTGCTTCACACGAGCTTGTGCTTTAATCGCCACGGGGCTTGTCGGATGAGATGCCGTAGTCACTTCCGGCGTAGCGACGGGTTCAGGCGTTTCAGCCAGATCACTTTCCTCGATTTCTTTTTGTACTTGTTGAGCTCGCTCAGCCTGAGCATTTAACCCCAACTCTTTATCCTGAGCATTTTCCCGACGAGACGAAATGGCATTCACCATTCGTTCAAGACGTGCGCCTAACTTTTCTGCAACATCAATCCAATGAAAATCAAAAAAGACTGAAACGGCAAAAAGCGTGACAATGAGCATCAAGATTGTTGTACCGATCACGCCGGTCATTGGGGTCACATACCCCATTAGTGCTTGACCTAAAAGATNNTAAAACGCCGCCTGCCTCTCCAGGTAGAGAGTCGGCCAAATAAGACAACCTCAGCGCTTCTAAACAAGTACTGCCACACAACAAGAAAACCAAACCCAACAGATGGATTATGCGACCGAAAGCAGGTTTAGCATAGCGAACATTTAAGCGACGCCATCCGCTCATGGCAAAGACCGGGACCAACCAACAAGCCGACCAACCGAGTGCAAAAAGTGCCACATCGGCAATCCAAGCACCGGCTAAACCGATAAAGTTCGTAGCTTGTGTATTGGGAGCCGCGTGCGAGAACGATGGGTCCGTAGGGTTATACGAAATCAGCATTAAAGCGTACAAAAGCGACACAATTAAAAAAGTACCGCCCACAACGCTTCTTAAACGGACACGCTTAACAGGTTTAACATTTTCTTCAGGCACGCCAACACTGCCCACCGTGACAGTCTTGGCTGCTAACTGAGTAGCCGCTTTAGATCTCGAAGAGCTTTTAGGTTTAGGGGAAGGCTTTAAAATGTCTTTTTTCGCCTTTTCTTTATTTAGTGCAGGTTTTCTCATTCAGTTTTCCATTTAACCCACGAATTTTATCAAAGCAAAAAGGGAAACCTACGGCAAATATTGATGTTGGCAAAGAATTTTTAGCTCCTGTTGCCAAATTTCCAAAATGCAAAACATTGGGGGCTACAAAAAACTGTGTCAATGTACGAACGACGACCAATTTTGCATTGCATCTCGGATACAATGGACAATAGTAATTCTCAATTAAGGAACATTTATCATGTCAGATATTCAACACGAAAAGCTCATTATTATCGGCTCCGGTCCTGCCGGTTATACCGCAGGTGTTTATGCCTCTCGTGCCAACCTTTCCCCGCTTTTGATCACGGGAATGGAGCAAGGCGGTCAACTGATGACGACCTCCGAAATCGAAAACTGGCCGGCCGATGTGAATGGCACTGCCGGTCCCGAACTGATGCAACGCTTTGCCGATCATGCCCAACGCTTCGGTACGCGTATCGAATACGATGTGATTGTTGAGGCCCACTTAAAAGAAAAGCCCATTCGCCTGGTTGCCGATTCGGGTAAAACCTTTACGTGCGATGCTTTGATTATTGCCACGGGGGCCAGTGCCAAATACCTCGGGCTTGAGTCTGAAACAAAGTACAAAGGTCGCGGTGTGTCGGCTTGCGCCACTTGTGACGGCTTTTTCTATCGCGGCAAACCCGTTGCCGTTGTTGGCGGTTGTAACGCCGCGCTTGAAGAAGCGCTTTACCTTACCAACATTGCTTCGGTTGTTCACCTCGTGCACCGCAGTGATCGCTTCCGCGCCGAACCCATCATGGTAAAAAAGCTCATGCAAGCAGTCGAAGAAGGCAAAGTCGTTTTGCACCTTTTCCGTGAAGTTCGCGAAGTACTCGGTAACGAGCAAGGGGTGACGGGCCTTTGCCTGAAAAGCGCCAAGGGCGAAGCCGATGAAACGGTTGAGCTCGAAGGTGTCTTTATCGCCATCGGTCACTCGCCTAACACCGCAATTTTCGCCAACGACTTAGAATTAAACGGTGGCTACATTGTCACACAAGGCACGGCCACGGGTGCTGCTACCGCCACGGCTATTGAAGGTGTTTTCGCCGCCGGCGATTGTCAAGATCATGTTTACCGTCAAGCGGTCACGTCAGCTGCCACCGGTTGCATGGCCGCTCTTGATGCACAACGATATTTGGAAAAATTGGAAGGATAAGCAGAGACTTTACTATGCGTAGCAAAGGGTTTGATGCGTTAAAAGCTCTGAAAGTGCGAATTGCCGAAGTAGAACCTTCGGAGGAAGAAACACGAGAAGAGCAAGAACGACGGGAAAATAACCGAAAAATTTTTGCCGAAGAAATGTCCCGACTCGGCGTGGGCGGCAAAACTCAAAAGGTCGATGAAACCGGTCTATTTGAGCGTGAAATGGCCAAACTTGGTGTCACACGCTTAGATTCCAGTCAAGACACCGTTGTGCATCAACCCAAGCGTGTTCGTGCCGAGCCTCAACGCACGGCCGTAAAAATTGCCGCTGAAGTTGATCTCTCTGACAGTTTTGACGATGCCGATCCTGATGACTGGGGCGATCGCGAATATGTCGCCGTGGGTTGCGGCGTCGATCTGGCGCGCAATCTCTCGCGAGGTTTATGGCCTGTCGGTGCCTATATTGACCTTCACGGATGCAGAACCGATGAGGCCAGACGCCGCTTGTCGGAATTTATTCGCGAGGCCCGTAATGCCCATATCCGTTGCGTACGAATTGTGCACGGCAAAGGTATTAACAGCGGTGAAGACGGCCCCGTTCTGAAAGGATTGGTGCGACGCTGGTTGCGACAAATGCATGATGTACAAGCTTACGTGCAGGCAGCGCCCGGAGAGGGCGGATCCGGTGCTGTGATTGTGTTGTTAGCAAAGAAATTCTAATAGGAGACTTTCATGGACATCCTCAGCATTATGCGTTCGCGCTATACCACCAAGCACTACGATCCTAGCAAACCCGTCTCTGAGGAGGCTTTGCAGACAATGCTTGAAGTATTGCGTCTGTCGCCCTCCTCTGTGAACTCTCAACCTTGGCATTTTTACGTCATTGAAAGCGCTGAAGCCAAGGCAAAGCTGATGCCGGCAGTCAAAGACTTCAATATCGAGCGCATGAAGGCTCCCGTCTTTATTCTGTTCACGGTTTCCACCAAACTCGGACCCCAGTACTGGGAGGCTCTTTATCAACAAGAAGATGCAGACGGCCGATTTGCCGGCTGGACATCCCCTGAGCGACCGGATGCCATTCGCATGATGGCTGCAGAGCGTCTTGAGGCCGATCCGGCCGAGCTATTCCTTTACAACAGCAATCAGGCCTATTTGGCCTTAGGGTGCCTGACAGTTGCCGCAGAAACACTTGGCGTTGATTCGACGATTCTCGGTGGGCTGGACTTTGATCAAGTAGATGAAATTTTTGGCTTTGGAGCCAAAAACGAAAGGTCCATCGTTGCGATTGCTCTCGGTCATCGAGCCAAAGACGATGCTAACGCTCAACGTCCGAAATCTCGTTGGCCTGCAGAAAGGGTAATCACCCGACTGTAATCCAAACGGATTTTATTTTTCGGGCAAGAGAACACACTCTTGCCCGAATTGCTTTCTAAACGATTAACGACGTGGCGTCTCGGAGTGAGTCTTGCCGGAAAGCTCCTTCACGGTTAACTTCCAAATACCCATCTTATCGAGCATGGCTTGAGGATAAGTCCAAGACAGTTCTCCGTTGTCACCCGCATAGTGGTGCATGATGGAGTCCATTGCTTTAACGCACTCCTCTCCTTCAACCTTTGTCACGGTGCCACACCCGATCACGGAGAAATAGTTTTGACCGGAATCGCAGGCCGGATCATCATCCACAAAGGTAGCACCGGCTTCTACGATACTGAAGCTGATATTAGGATTTTTGGCAAACAGGTCGATCTTATGCCCTTCGGGTGCTCCATGAATGTAGAACACCAAACCATCGTTATTGAGCTCAAAACCATAGCTGACAGGCACCAAATACGGGAAAGGTTCATCATGAACGCCTAGCGTCATAAATTTACTGCGATGCAGAAACGCCTTAATTAAAACGGGGCTATCCACCGCACGTTCGCTGCGTCGCATTTCAGTATGAATTGTTGTCGGTAAGCTCATTTGTCGTCTCCTAACTACAACTTTGGTTCTTAATTCATGTCGTGTGCGCCTGCACCCAAAACTCGAGCTTTGAGTTCTGCCAAGCGATCGCGAACCACGGCGGCTTTCTCAAAATCGAGATTTTTCGCGTAATCAAACATCTCTTTCTCGAGTTTTTTGATTTGGGCTGAGAGTTCTTTTTCGGTCATTGCACCCACGTTTTCCGCAATCTCAATCTTGTCAGGCTGTTCTCCGCGGTAGACGCCATCGATAATATCTCGCACTTCTTTTTGAATGCTCTTCGGTGTAATCCCATGCTCAGCATTGTAGGCCTTTTGTTTGTCACGGCGCCGCTCGGTTTCATCAATGGCTTTTTTCATGGAATCGGTGATTTTGTCAGCGTACAAAATGGCGGTACCTTCCACATTACGTGCCGCGCGCCCGATGGTTTGAATGAGCGAACGCTCGCTTCGCAAAAAGCCTTCTTTATCGGCGTCTAGAATTGCCACCAGT
>DCTK01000037.1 GCA_002329575.1 Sutterella sp. UBA1442
AAGTAATGAATCGTCCTCGGGTCATGATTTATTGTCCTTTTCTCAAAAGATAGCGATTGACGGCACGGTTGTGTTCTTCAAGGGTTTTCGAAGCCACGAGATCGCCGTTGGGCTTATTGATAAAGTATAAAAATTCGGTCTTTGCAGGATGCAACACCGCATGAATGCTCTCGCGAGTGGGATTGCCAATGGGCGTGGGCGGCAAGCCTACAAAATGGTACGTGTTATAAGGCGTTTTCGTGCGCAGGTGTTTACGCGTAATATCGCCGTCGAAATCCTCCCCGATTCCGTAAATCACGGTGGGATCGGTTTGAAGAGGCATCTTGATGCGAATGCGATTAGAGAAAATGCCCGCCACAATCGGTCGATCCTGAGCACGGCCTACTTCACGCTCTACGATACTCGCTAAGATGAGCGCTTCATAAGGCGTTTTAACCACGCAATCGGCCGAGCGGTTACTCCACTCCTGGGTCAGAATTTCTTGCTGTTGATCATAGGCCTTCTTCAAGATGCGAAGGTCAGAAATATCGGCATGAAAGTTATAGGTATCCGGGGCAAAAAGGCCTTCCAAATGCTTTTCCTTAGCACCGATCGCAAATAAAAGTTCTTCATTGCTTAAATTTTTGCTGTCGTGCTTGATGCCGTCTAACTCATTTAAACTCTTACGGACTTCCCAATAGGTAGCACCGTCAGCGATTCGCCAAGAAAAAAGCACCGCTTGCCCTTCACTTAACCGATCCACGATACTGCCCACCGTATCATCGGGAACGATACGGTAGTAGCCTGAGTGCAGATTGCGATCCGTGCCACTTAGACGCATTAAGAGGCGGAAGTAGAAACTATCGACGTCAACTCCTGCTTCTTGAAGCAATGCAGGAATACGACCGGCAGCCGTGCCCGGCGCAACGTACACAAGTGCTTCGCCTTTGTCGTGCGCCTGGCCTTCAAAATCGATTTGATTAGCAGAATATAAATAGATGCCGCCGAAGATGACACCTAAAGCCAACACCCAATACAAGGTTCTGGCTTTAAGGATCTTAAAGATGGGCGAGCCCACCTTCACAATCGGCCAATAGCCATCTTGATAAGTCTTTTTAATTCGAGCGCTTTGAGCCTTGATGCGCTCAATGGGCTTCATGTTGGGCGCCAAGGGGCTATGCTTTTCCCAACACTCACGGGCTTGATGCACCGAGCGACTTAACTTGCCGAGCGTCCCACCCTCCCCTTTGCNNAGACTTGCCCTCTTTCCAGGCCTTTTTAATCATCGCTCGAAGAAAACGTAGTGTTGGAAAATCCATACTTGGGAAATACGCCCGGTGAAGGCAACGGCTACATAACCAAAAATAACAAAACCCGCTCTGGGGTTCTAACCTCGCGCATTTTACCAAACAGCTTTTAAAAAAGACTTTTCAAAGGCAAAGCGTTCGCAACACTTTGCAAACCACACGATTATTCCTCTCCACTCTCCTTATAATGCAAGGAATTCACTTATTGGGAAAACACAAACATTATGACGATCGATCTTAAAGCACTGATCGGAGCTAAAGCCCTCTCGCAAAGCACTTCTGTTGCCCTGCCTCATTTAGCTGTGATTGAAGTCACGGGTAAAGACGCTGAAAGTTTCCTTCACGGGCAATTCACTCAACGACTCACAAACTTAGGTGACAAATTCGTGTTGGCAGCTTATTGCCAACCTAAAGGTCGGATGCTCGCCACAATGCGCGTTTGGCGCAATGAAAAGGCCTTTTTCTTACTCATCGCTCGCGATCTGCTTGAAAGTTTTGTCAAGCGCTTGTCGATGTTTGTGCTCCGAAGCGACGTTAAGATTCGTGTCGCTGAAGAATTGGCCGTGACCGGTTGCATCAATTCCACCGAAACGTTGCCAGAGGCTGAGCACATTGCAATTGGCGCAAACGGTGCCGTGATCGCCCGTTTGCCCAACTTTGAGGGCATCACCCGAGCCTATTGCATTACAAAGACAGAAGAGTCCTGCACGAACACAGACGACACTTTATGGCATGTGCTCGATATTGTTTCAGGCTTGGGCCATGTTGAGGAGGCAACTCGAGAAGCGTTTGTCCCGCAGTGGCTTAATTTTGACCGAGCCCACGGAATGGTCTTTGATAAAGGCTGCTACCCGGGTCAAGAAGTTNNTCAGGTCAAGAAGTTATTGCCCGCATTCAGCATATCGGCAAGACCTCTCGTCGAATGTTTACGGCTGTTGCCAATACTGTTTTAAATTTAGCTCCGAATGAAACCGTGATGGTAGCCGATGAACCGGCAACAATCGTTACGAGCCGAGTTTTAGGCGATCACACATTCGCTTTGGTGGTTTTACCGGCAGAAACGCCTGCTGATACTGAACTTTCCATAAACGAAACGCCCTTTATCGTCACCCACCCCCCTTACGGGTTTTAAGCAACATTGCCTTTAGACACCAACGCCCGCAATTGCGGGCGCTGTTGTTTCTACAGACTAAACGTCTAAATTACTTCGTTTCCTGATCCTGAGGTTTGATACGCCCTTCACTGATTTTGCCGCGATAAACACAGATTGCCGTATTGTTGGGGTTATAGACGAT
>DCTK01000075.1 GCA_002329575.1 Sutterella sp. UBA1442
CCGTGAAAACTTGAAGAACCAAAAAAAGGGCGATGTTACAAATTCGTCAAAAATCCCCCCTGTTACTATCGGTAAGCCTGCTTTATAATTAAGTTGTAGTTTAAATTAGAATTTAAATTTTAAATAGGTAGTTACAAATTTTGTATCGTTTCGGATAAAACTCATAAACCGAACGATATGGTTGTCTCAAAGCGATGGAGAGCCCAGCGATGTTATTTTTGGGTGTTGACTTAGGATCGACAACAGTGAAGTACGTATTACTGGATGATAGTGGAGCGGTCTTAGCCAAGAACTATGTGCGCCATCAAAGTGCAGTACGTGAGACGCTTTGCAGAATTCTTAGTGAACTTCAGTCTATACCTGGAAAGTTATCTGTAGCATTGACGGGCTCCGGTGCTCTGGCGCTGGCAGAAACACTTGAGGTGGAATTTATCCAAGAGGTATTAGCCGGAACTCGCTTCCTTCGCTCCCATAATCCTGTCGCAGATGTCGCCGTGGAATTAGGGGGCGAAGATGCAAAGCTACTGTATTTAAGCGACGGCGTTGAACTTCGAATGAATGAGGCATGTGCCGGTGGCACGGGAGCCTTTATCGACCAGATGGCATCTTTGTTGGATACCGATGCAGCCGGTCTTGATGCCATGGCGCAACAGTCCGAAAAGTCTTATCCCATTGCTTCGCGCTGTGGTGTTTTTGCCAAGACAGATGTGGTGAGTCTTTTAAATGCAGGCATTTCTAAATCCGATATTGCTCGTTCTGTTTTTGAGGCAGTAGCAGAGCAAACGATCAGCGGTTTAGCTTGTGGGCGGCCTCTTAAAGGGAAAATTGCATTTTTAGGAGGCCCGTTATCCTTTATTAAAAGTTTGCGTGAGGCGTTTGAACGCCGTCTGGCCGGCAATGACTTTTTAGTATTCGAAGATGCGCATTTTTCTATCGCTCATGGCGCAGCGCTTAGTCTTAATCCAAAGACCTCCCGTCAATGGAGCGATATTGGTGAGTTTCTTGAAGCCGTTAACCGTTGTTACGATGCAGTTGAACATGCCGATGTGCTTGAGCCGCTGTTTGCGAGTGAAGCAGAATTAGAAGCTTTCGAGTCCCGTCATGCCCAACACTCAACTCCTCGTTATTCATTAAAGGATAGTGTCGGCGACCTGTTTTTAGGCGTGGACCTTGGTAGTACCACTATCAAATCCACTTTGATAGACAGCGAAGGACGTCTTGTTGCCAGTTGGTATGAGCAAAACGAAGGTAAACCATTACCGAAATTATTTGAGGCTTATAAAGCATTAGTCGGAGAAATTCCTGCAGGAGCTCATATTAGAAGTATTTGCACGACAGGTTATGGTGCAGAGTTAGCACGAGCGGCTCTTGGGGCTCAGTTTTCAGAAGTCGAAACGCTGGCGCATCAGCGGGCTGCCGTAGCGTTTGACCCGGAAACGACTTATGTGATCGATATTGGCGGCCAAGACATGAAGTGCCTGGAAGTCAAACAAGGATTGATCACTTCTGTCAAGCTCAATGAAGCTTGTTCGTCAGGTTGTGGCTCTTTTTTACAAACCTTTGCCGCACAGTTGGGTGTTTCGCTGGAAGAGTTTGTTGCACTGGCAGTCAATGCAAAGCATCCGGTGGATTTAGGAACCCGTTGCACGGTATTTATGAATTCCAAGGTACGTCAAGCCCAGCGTGACGGTGCCGGTATTGACGATATTGCGGCAGGCCTTTGCCACTCGATTGTCCGAAATGCACTCTACAAGGTTCTTCGTATCCGCAATGCTGACGATCTTGGCGCACATGTTGTTGTGCAGGGCGGTACCTTTCTAAATAATGCCGTACTTCGCGCTTTTGAAAAACAAATCGGCCGCGAAGTAGTCCGACCAGATATTGCCGGGTTAATGGGAGCATTCGGAGCGGCTTTGATTGCCAAAGAACGCACGATAGCCACAACGGCAACGCTGGATATTAATCTTGATGAACTTGACACATCGCACATTATTGAACGAGATATCCGTTGTAAGGGCTGTGGGAATCATTGCCTACTGAAGATGAATCGATTCCCGTCCGGACAAAAGTTTTTTAGCGGTAATCGTTGTGAGTTCGGTTTGAAAGCAGGCGGAGCCAAGCGCAAGAGTTCAGAAAGTTTTATCGAGTGGAAATTAGAACGGCTTTTCTCTGACACTGTATTAACGCCCGAAGAAGCGCCTCGAGCAACAGTTGGTTTGCCTCGTGTGCTCAATATGTACGAGCACTATCCCTATTGGAGAGCTTTATTCACAGAGTTGGGGTATGCGGTGAAATTAACCGCAGCGTCCAACCACACCACACAGAAAGCGGCCAATGACACGATTCCGTCGCAAAGTTTGTGCTTTCCCGCCAAACTTGCTCACGGGCATATCGCCCAATTGGCCGAAGAAGGAGTGCACGAAATATGGATGCCGTGCATTCCCCGTGAAGGAGTAGNNGTGTCCGGTGGTCGGAGGCTATCCCGAGGCGCTGCGGTTAAATATAGAACAATCATACCCGAAGGTTCATATCTATACGCCCTTTTTAGATATCGAAAACCCTAAGAGTGTTTTGCGTGCACTGAAGTCGAGTTTTTCGGATCTTAAGGACGTTTCCGATAAAGTCATTTTGCGCGCCATTGAGAAGGGACACGCCGCACTGGTGGCTTATCGTGAAGAGGTGCGCCAGAAAGGGGCAATGATTGTCAACACAATTGATGATGATAAACCGCTCATCGTCTTAGCTTCCCACCCGTATCATTTGGATCCTTTAGTCAATCACGGGATTACCTCTTTAATTGAATCCATGGGGGTGACGCTTTTAACTGAGGATGCCGTTGCACATTTGGCAGACATTAAAGAGAGCTTGGAAGTCGTCAATCAGTGGACGTTCCATAGTCGTTTGTATCGGGCGGCAGCCTTTGTCGCTCAGACTCGTAATGCAGAATTGGTTCAGCTTGTCAGCTTCGGCTGCGGTCTAGATGCCATTACCAGTGAGCAAATCAGACGACAACTCGAACGGGCCAATAAACTCTTTACGATGATTAAGATCGACGAAGGTGATACCTTAGGTGCAGTACGTATCCGTTTACGTTCACTTTTAGCCGCAGTTAAAGATCGTGCCGANNATCGTGATATTGATTTAGCTCTTGAAAATGCTTTGTCAGACAGAAACGAGTTGCCGAGCTTTACGCCTGGGGAGCGTACTTTATATGTGCCGCAGATGGCTCCTCTTCATTTCCCGATTTTGGCAGATGTGCTCAATTCATTAGGCTGGAATGTGAAGTTATTGCCCGAAGTGGGACCTCGTGCGATTGAATTGGGCCTGCAACATGTTAATAACGATGCGTGTTACCCGGCCATCGTTGTGATCGGTCAACTTTTGCAGGCTTTGGAAGAACATCCCGATAAAGCCTCTCA